>JBFGUI010000187.1:0-7795 GCA_041565695.1 Kiloniellaceae bacterium | reverse complement strand
TTCCGAGATCGCGCCAGCCTCGCTGCGCCGTGCCGCGGCCGTTCACCCGGTGGCTGCGGTGCAGTCGGAGTATTCGCTCTCGACACGGGCGGTGGAACTCGGCCTGGTGCAGGCCTGCGAGGCCCTGGGCACCAGCCTTGTTGCCTTCTCGCCGGTCGGCCGCGGGCTGCTGACGGACCGGCCGCCCGGCACTGACAGTGTCGCGGCCTCGGGCTTCCTCAAGGTGAACCCGCGCTTCCAGGAACCCAACCTCTCGGCCAACCTGCAGATCACCGATCATTTCCGTGCGCTCGCGGCGGAGATGGGCATCTCGGCGGCGTCTCTCAGCCTCGCCTGGCTGCTGCACCGCAGCCCCGCCGTCATCGCGATCCCCGGCACGCGTTCGATCGCGCACCTGAAGGAATTGGCCGCCGGCGCCGAGCTTGGTCTTTCCGAAACGGACATGGCGCGCATCGAGAGCGTGCTGCCGGTCGGCTGGGCGCACGGCGACCGCTACTCCGACGAACAGTGGAACGGCCCGGAGCGCTATTCCTGACGCGCCAAGCCTTCCCGCGGCGGGCGCCCAACTCCATGACGCGGTTCGGCCGGGGGGTTGACCTCCCAGCTCTGCAACCCATGTTCTCAATAACATAGGCGCTGATTCGGCAGGTCTGCAGCCACTGTGCGCAACCCGCCCTGCGTTCCGTCTTTCGCTTCGTTGGTCGGCGGCAAAGGGCCCGATGAAGGCGCCCGGCCTTTCCGATTTCCCGCCCAGCAACGTCTCTCCCGGAGCGCCCGGCGCTGACCGGCCGCCGAACGGCGTGCGGCATCGCGCGCACGCCGATTATGGCTGTGGACCGCAACCCGAGGCTACAGGAAGGAGATGCAATGACTCCGCAGGAAAAGCTCGACAATGCCGTCGCCCAGCCCCGCTCCGTCTATCGGACCCCGGAGGAGGTCCTGGTCGACCACTCTTTGACCGACGACCAGAAGCGCCGCGTGCTGCAGAGCTGGGAACAGGACGCGCGCGAACTCGCGGTCGCCGAAGAGGAGAACATGGGCGGTGGAGAGCCCGACATGCTCGACCGCGTCGTGCGTGCCCTGGCGACTTTGCCCGCAGGAGACGAGAAACCGCGCGGTCCGGCGACCATACACGGCAGCCCGGCAAGGCCGAGTTCCGCCGGTGCCACCGATGCCGCCGCCACGCTCTCGCCGGAAGAAGCGCGCCAGGGCGAGATCGTGCTCAAGACCAAGAAGCAGCGCCGGCTGGTCCTCGGCGGTGTCGCGCTCTCCCTGGTGGCTCTGACGGTCGCTTTTTCGCTCGCCTAGACGCCGAGAAACAGCAGCGCCGTGCCCCCGAAGTAGATCAGCAGGATCAGCAGGCTCTCGAAGCCGATGTTGGCGAAGCCGTACTTCTCGCGCCGCAGCAGCCCCAGAAGCAGGACACCTGTCATGAGGATCGTGAGCGCGATGACAAAGGACGGCTGGTCCGAGACGGCGTGATAGATCGACCCGGGCCGGTAGGCGATGTCGGAAGCGGCGATGAGAATGACGTCGAAAGAGTTGCCGCCGATGATGCCGCCGACGGCCAGCGTCAGGGCACCGCGCCGCACCGCCGCCAGGGTGGTCACCAGTTCCGGCAGCGAGGTGGAGACCGCCGTCAGCAAGGTGCCGACGATTGTCTCGGACAGGCCGGTCTTGCGCGACAGCGCGATGCCCGATTGGCCGAGCGCGTAGCCGGCAAGACCCACGACGACCAGCAGCACGGCAAAGCGCAGCAGCAGCAAGGCCAGGGTCCGTCGGCCGCCGCGGGGTTCGTTCGGACTGTCGAGCCGTGTCTCCTCGGTCTCTGTCGGGCCCCAGAGCGGCTCGCGCTGGGTCTGCCGCACCAGGCGCATGCCGAAGAGATAGCCGATCAGGATCAGGAAGCTCGCCGGGTGGCAGCCGAGCAGCGTCCAGGAGGGCGACTGCCCGGCCACCAGCGGCAGGCTCAACAGCGCGATCAGCAGCGCCCCTTGAGTCAGGTTGGTGACCGAGGCGGCGGCGTGCTCCAGATTGGCGCGGCGGTAGGTGATATCCGCGACGGCCAGGAAGGCCGTCTGTACGGCAATCCCGCCGACGGCGTTACTCAAGGCCAGGTCGGGAAAGCCCTGGGCCGCGGTGGACACCGAGGTGATGAAGCCCGAAAGCGAGGTACTGGCGCCCAGAAAAAGGCCGCCCGTGATCGCCTCGCCCAGTCCGGTGCGGTCCGCCAGACGGTCGGCCACACGAGCCATCACGGTGCCGGCGGCAGCGATTACTCCGGCGGTCACGGCAAAGACCGCCAAGGCGGCCCAGAGCGGTTGTCCCATCAGGTCCATGCCCCCTCCCCTGCCTTACGCGGCCGACAAAGGCAAGCCCACTCCCGCGGGCGGCAGGCAGCGTCCAATCACCCTTGGATCTCGGCGATGCTGCGGCGGAAGCGGAAAGCGGCGAAAGCAAAGAACAGCCCGCCGATCACCGCGACCAGACCGAACTGCGGCCAGACATCGGTAAGACCGGCATCGCGGAACAGAATCGCCTGGGCGAAGCTGACGAAGTGGGTCGAGGGCACGGCCTGCATTGCCGTCTGAAGCCACTCCGGCTGGCTCTCCGTCGGCGTCTGCCCGCCGGACAGCAGGTTCATCGGCAGCGCCACCAGCATGAACAGCAGACCGAACTGCGGCATGGAGCGCGCGATGGTAGCGAGAAAGATGCCCAGCGCCGTGGCGAAGAACAGGTAGACCACGAGGCCGAAGAAGAACAGCGCCCGTGAGCCGGCTATCGGCACCTGGAGGACCGTCTCCACCACCAGCAGAAGGCAGAGCGCCACCGCCACCAGAATCACCAGGCCGTTGGCCCAGACCTTCGCCATCATGATCTCGAGAGGCGTCAGCGGCATGACTAGCAGGTGCTCGATGGTGCCATGCTCGCGCTCGCGGATGAAGGCGGCGCCGGCCAGAACAATGGACAGCATGGTCACGTTGTTGATCACCTGCATCACGCTGGTGAACCAGGAGCTTTCGATATTGGGGTTGAAGGCATAGCGGGGCTTGAGATCGACCGGCCCCGCCGCGGCGCCCTGGCCGCGCAGGAAAGCCTCGATCTCCTGGGCGATGATCGAGGTGATGTAGCCGTCGCCGATCCCAGCCTGCATCATGGCCGTGGCGTCGATGTTTACCTGCACGGCCGGCTCGTGCCCGGCCAGGACATCCGCCTCGAAATAGGCCGGAATGACGATCACAAAGGTATAGTTGCCGAAGTCCATACCGGGGTCGATCTCGGAGAAGGAGATCATTTTCGGCGGTTGGAAGAAGGGCGGCAGGAAGCCCGCCCGCAGGCGCGCGGAGAGCTGCGAGCGGTCCTCGTCGACGATGGCGATCGAGGCGTTGCGCAGGTCGTGGGACATGCCCGTGGCAGCAGTATAGATCGACAGTGAGAAGGCCCAGGTCACCAGGGCCAGCAGCACGACATCGCGGCGCAGGCTGAACAGCTCCTTGACGCCGAGGTGAAAGATGTTCTTCAGGCTGCGCACGGCCTAGCGCTCCTGCTTGCGGAGCAGCAGCACGCTGATCAGGGTGAGCGCCGGAAAGAAGGCGGCCAGGGCGATGAAGCTGTCCGACAGTTCGGCAAAGCCCAGCGCCTTGGTGAAGGTGCCCACGGCGATGGTCATGAAGTAGCCGGACGGAAAGGTCTCGCCGAAGACCGCGGCCCCGCCCTGCAGGGAGGAGACCGGCTGCATCATGCCGGAAAACAGTACCGCCGGCACCATGGTGGCGATGGCGGTGCCGAACAGCGCGGCGATCTGCGTGCGCGTAAAGGAGGAGATCAGCAGTCCCACCCCGGTGGTCGCAACGACGTAGAGCAGCGCGCCGAAGGCCAGGGCCAGGAAGCTGCCCTTGACCGGCACCTCGAAGAGGGTCACCGCGAGGCCGGTCATCAGCAGGAAGCCAGCCATGCCGACAACGACGTAGGGCAGCTGCTTGCCGAGCAGGAATTCCAGGCGGCTGACCGGCGTCACGTAGAGGTTGGTGATCGAGCCCAGTTCCTTCTCGCGCACAACGCCCAGGGCCATGAGGATCGAGGGAATGAACACCAGCAGGATCACGATATTCGCCGGCACCATGGCGTTCACGCTCTCGAAGTTCTGGTTGTAGCGGTAGCGCGACTCGACCCGCGCCGGCGGAACCGCGGGGGCGAGATCCGGATAGCGCAGCGCCAGCTCCTCGACGTAGTGCCGGTGCAGGCCCTCCAGGTAGCCGCGCACCGTCTCGGCGCGGAACGGCATGGAACCGTCGATCCAGGCCGCGACCTCCGGCCGCCGGCCCTGCAGCAGCTGCTTGCCAAAGTTCGGCGGGATCTCCACGGCGAGCGTGATCTCGCCCTGCTTGAGCCGACGGTCCATCTCCGCGTGGCTCTCGATCGACGGGCGCTCCTCGAAGTAGCGGGAGCCGGCGAAGCCTTCCAGGTAGCGCCGGCTCTCCGGGCTGCGGTCGCGGTCGAAGGCGGCGTAGGTCAGGTTCTCCACGTCGAAGGTGATGCCGAAGCTGAAGACCAGCATCAGCAGGCCGGTCCCCGCGAGGGCAAAGGCCAGGCGGATCGGATCGCGCAGCAGCTCCCGGCTTTCGCGCAGGCTGTAGGCCAGGAGGCGCCGCAGGCCGGTGGCGAGGCCGCCGCGCGCAGCCTTTTCGTCCTCGGCTTCGCCGCTGAGCGGCTCCCCCGCTTCGGCGCCCGCCGCCTCCTCCACCGCGGCCGCCTCGAGATAGGCGATGAAGGCTTCCTGCAGCGTGCCGACGCCGCGGGCCGCCTTCAGCGCCGCCGGGGTATCGCTGGCCAGCACCTTGCCGGCATGCATCAGCGAGATGCGGTCGCAGCGCTCCGCCTCGGTCATGAAGTGTGTGGAGATGAAGATGGTGACGCCGTGGTTGCGCGACAGGTCGATGAGCAGTTCCCAGAAGCCGTCGCGCGCCACCGGGTCGACGCCGGAGGTCGGCTCGTCGAGGATCAGGATCTCCGGCTCGTGGATCATCGCGACGGCAAGCGAAAGGCGCTGGCGCACGCCGAGCGGCAGTTCGCCCGACAGGTCATCGGCGTGGGACACCAGGTCGAAGCGCCGAATCAGCTCGTCGATGCGCGCCGCGCGGCGCTCGGCCGGCAGATGGAAGAGCCGCGCGTGCAGATCCAGGTTCTGGCGCACCGTGAGCTCGCCGTAGAGCGAGAAGGACTGCGACATGTAGCCGACCCGCCGGCGCGACTGCAGGTCGTGGGAGCGGGTGCGCTCGCCGAACAGCCAGGCCTCGCCCTCGCTCGGCGGCAGCAGTCCGGTCAGCATCTTCATGGTGGTGGTCTTGCCGCAGCCGTTGGAGCCGAGGAAGCCGAAGATCTCGCCGCGCCCGATCTCGAAGCTGACGCGGTCGACCGCGGTGAAGCTGCCGAAGTGGCGCGTCAGGCCCTGGGCGACGATGGCGGGCGGGCCTGCCGCTGCGCCCCGCGGTGGTATCTCCAGCCGGCGATGGCCATGGCGCCTTTCCGGCGGCAGCAGCGCGATATAGGCCTCCTCCAGGGTGGCGGCGCCCTGTGCCTGCTTGATCTCGGCCGGGCTGCCGCTGGCGAGCACCACGCCGTCGTTGATCACAACCAGGCTGTCGAAGCTCTCCGCCTCGGTCATGTAGGCGGTGGCGACCAGCACGGTCATCGCCGGGCGCGCCCGGCGCAGCCGCGCGATGAGGTCCCAGAACTGACGCCGCGACAGCGGGTCGACGCCGGTGGTCGGCTCGTCGAGGATCAGCAGATCGGGATCGTGGATCAGCGCGCAGCAGAGGCCGAGCTTCTGCTTCATGCCGCCGGAGAGCTTGCCGGCGCGGCGGTCGGGAAAGGGATCGAGCCCCGTCGCCTTCAGCAGGGCGGCGATGCGCCGGCGGCGCTCGGCCGCGCCCTGCCCGAACAGCCGGCCGAAGAAGTGCAGGTTCTCGGCCACCGTCAGGTCCATGTAGAGGTTCCTGCCGAGGCCCTGCGGCATGTAGGCGATGCGCGGCTGCACAGCCTCGCGATGGCGCCGCCCGGCCATGTCGCCGCCCAGCGCCTCGACGCGCCCCTCCTGTATTTGGCGGGCGCCGGCGATCAGCCCCAAAAGGGTGGACTTGCCGACGCCGTCCGGCCCGATGAAGCCGACAAGCGCGCCGGCGGGCAGGTCGAGCGACACGCCGACGAGCGCCGTCGTCCTGCCGTAGCGGTGGGTGACGGCCTGCAGCCTTGCCGCCGGCGCCGCCTGCAGCGTCATTGCGCGTCCACCGGCGGCAGGCTGACGGCGAAGCGCTCCGGCCAGTCCTGGCCGCCGCCCAGCATCACATAGGCCTCGCCGGGCAGGCCGGTGCGCACCTTCTCGATGTGGGCCGCCAGCAGCTCCGGCGCGATCTTGACCTTGACCCGGAACATCAGCTTCTCGCGTTCGCTGCGGGTCTCCACCTCGCGCGGCGTGAACTGCGCCTCGGCGGAGATGAAGGAGACCCGCGCCGGGATCACGTACTGCGGCACCGCGTCCAGGATGATGCGCGCCTCGGCGCCGACCAGCAGGCGGCCGATCTGGTCGGTCGGCAGGAAGATCGGCATGTAGACATCGGTCAGGTCGAGCAGCGTCACCACGCGGCCGCCGCTGGCCAGCACCTCGCCCGGCTCGGCCAGGCGGTACTGCACGCGCCCGGCGCGCGGCGCCCTCAGGGTCGCGTCGTCGATCTGGGTCTCGATCAGCCGGGCTTCGGCGGCCGCGGCCTCCACCGCGCGCCGGGTGCTCGCCAGGCGCGCCTCGGCGGCCTCCAGGGCGGCCTGGGCGGTGTCCCGGTCGGTGCGGCGCTGGTCGGCCAGCTGCTCGGAGATATGGCCCTTCTGCACCAGGGCCTCGGCGCGCTCCAGCTCCTGCCGGACGTAGCGCAGCTCGCTCTGGCGCTGCACGATCTGGGCCTTGGCCTCGGCGACGTTCTCCTCGGCCTGGGCGATGCTGGCGCGCGCCGCCGCCAGGGCCGCCTCGCGCTCGGCCGTGTCCATGCGGGCCAGCACCTGGCCGGCCGCGACCATGTCGCCTTCCCCGACCAGCACCGCGGCGACGCGACCGGCATACCTGGTGGCGACGTGGACCTCCTCGGCCTCGATGCGGCCGTTGCCGCTGGCGATGTAGTCGGGCAGCGCGGCGTGGTTGTCGCGCCACCACAGATAGCCGGCAGCAGCAGCAGCCAGCGCCGCGACGAGCAGGAACAGCAGGGAACGCTTGGCCATCGAGAGCCTTCTCCGGGCCGGGAGGCGGACTGCCGGCAGCGGCTCAACCATCTGCCCGCGCGGACGGCCAGCCGAGGAGATTCGAACCTACAATGGCGCCGCACCTGCCGCAACGCGGCAGGCCGCCGCGCCCGGCGCGACAAGCCGGCTAGAACCAGCCGGAACCGGCGAAGCCGTCGTAGACCAGCTTGACGCCGCTGAGCGCCAGGAAGACGTAGCAGGCGGTGTAGAACAGGCCCGTCGGCACGCGGTCGTGCAGCCAGATGCCGGCCAGGATGCCGGCCACGGCAACGGGAAACAGCACGGCCGAGGTCGCCAGGTTCTCACCAGTGAACAGCCCCAGCGCGGTGTAGGGCACCAGCTTCACGTAGTTGACCAGCAGGAAGAAGCCGACGGTGGTCGCCTGGTACTGGGTCTTGGGCAGGCCGAGCGGCAGCAGGTAGACGTTGACCGGCGGCCCGCCGGCATGGGCGGTAAACGAGGTGAAGCCGGAGACCGTCCCCCAGAGCCAGCCGCTGGCCCGCCCCGG
>JBFGUI010000186.1:0-7820 GCA_041565695.1 Kiloniellaceae bacterium | reverse complement strand
TCGCGCCACTTCACCACGCTCTGCGAGCAGGGATGGCCGAGATCGGCCTTGAAGCCCGCGCGCAGCTTCTGGAAGGCCTCCTCCTCGTCGCCGAAGTAGGCGAAGGTCGGCGAGTCGCTGTATTTCTCGGTGTAGGCCTGGTGGAAGTTGGGATCCTCGTATCCGGCCCAGTCGAACACCGTCAGCTCCGGATCCGCCGCCGCGGCGGAGCCGACAGCCAGAACGGCCAGCGCCGCGCCACCCAGCAGCCTGCCCAGCAGCCTGTTCATCGTACTTGTCGTCATGAAGCCTCTCCCTTCGTGCTCTGGTTCCCGCTGCGGGACCCGCCCCGGGTTGTTCCCGGGAGCCGATAGTCGTCCCCGATGAGAAATCCCCCAGCGGACTGCTAATTGGTCCAGAAAACCGTATTCGACTAAGCCGTCAGCGGCAATGTTTTATTTAAGCGCTCATTTAAATTCAATGCCATGGGTGGTTCTGGTCGATGCCCCGGCTAGCCGTCGATCTCGCCCGCCACCTGGCGGATCGCCTCCTCGAGAATGTCGAACATCTCGTCGATCTGCGGTCGGGTGATCACCAGCGGCGGCGAGAAGACGCACATGTTGACCAGCGGACGCACGATCAGGCCCAACGACTCGCACTTGCGGTCGATGCGGTTGCCGAACTCGAGGTCCAGCGTCAGGCGGTCGATGTCCTCTTCGCTTTCGATGCGGCCCTCGACACAGCCAACCAGACCCAGGCCGCGGGCGTCGCCGACGATGGGATTGGACTCCAGCGCCAGGATCCGCTCGAGAAAATAGGGCGAGATCTCGCGCACGTGCTCGAGGATGCCCTCCTGCTCCATGATGTCGAGGTTCTTCAGCGCGGCGGCACAGCACACCGGATGGCCGGAGTAGGTGTAGCCGTTGCTGAACAGCAGACCGGGCTTTGCGCGAACACGCACCTCCTCCAGAAGCCGGTCGGAGATGATGCAGGCGCCGAGCGGCAGATAACCGGAGGTCAGGCCCTTGGCGCAGGTGATCATGTCAGGCTCGACACCGAACACGTCCTTCGAGGCGAACCAGTGGCCGAGCCGTCCGAAGGCGGTGACCACCTCGTCGGCGATGAACAGCACGTCGTGCTTGCGGCAGACCTCCCAGCAGCGCTTGAAGTAGCCTTCCGGCGGGATGATCACGCCGCCCGACGCCAGGATCGGTTCGGCGATGAAGGCGGCCACGGTCTCCGGGCCCAGTTCCAGGATGGTGTTTTCCAGGTCGGCAACCTTGGCGCTGCACCAGTCCTCTTCGCTCATGCCCGCCGGGCGCAGGTTGGGATTGACGTTGGGCAGGAAGCTGACCAGCCGCTGCTCTATGTCGAAGAGGCTCTTACTGCGTTCCTTGCCGGTCACCGTGGCGGAGAGGTAGGTCGAGCCGTGGTAGGCCTTCTCGCGGGAGATGACCCGCTTCTTTTCCGGCCGGCCCAGCACGTTGTTGTAGAAATGGGTGAAGCGCAGCGCGGTGTCGACGGCGGTTGAGCCGCCGGTGGTGAAGCTGACGTGGTTGAGGTCGCCGGGCGCCAGTTCCGCCAGGCGGTGCGCCAGCACGGCGGAAGGTTCGCCCGCGGTGTTCCACGGCGAGTGATAGGCCAGCTTGACCACCTGCGCGGCAATGGCCTCGGCCATGTCGTGGCGGCCGTAGCCGATCTGCGCGCACCACATGCCGCCGGGGCCGTCGATCAGGCGGCGGCCGTTCTGGTCGTAGACGTAGATGCCTTCGGCATGGCTGGAGATCGTGCGGTTGGCCTTGCCGAGGCTGGCCATGGCCTCCCAAGGGTGCAGGAAGTTGTGGTTGTCATAGTCGCGGATGGTGGCCGCAGTATTGGTGAGAGCGCTCATCTTCTGTCCTTGGGCCTGTTCGGGGGCCTGATCGGGGGCGTCTTCGTGTTCGGATCCCTTGGCGTACATGTCAGAACCTCGCCGGCGGCGTGGCGGAACGGCGCGGGTGGCGGAAGAACGGCCGCTCGGCGATCCAGGCCTTGGACATGATCCGCTCCCACTTGCCTTCCTTGTCGTGATAGATCTCGACCCAGAGGTCGGAGGTGATGTCGACCCCGTAGGACGCCTTCAGCATCGCCAGGGCGATGTTGCGCTTGCAGGTCGGCGACCACAGGGCCGAGGTGACGTGCCCGGCCTCGGTCTTCTTGCGGTGATAGACAAAGGCGCTGTGCGGCGGCTTGTTGCCTGCGATCTCGAGACCGACGAGCCTGTAGCGCGGGCCGGTCTTCGCATGCTGCAGCAGCGCGCGGCGGCCGTTGAAGTGGCCCTTGTCGAAGTCGACCAGGCGCTCGAGGCCGAGCTCGAAGGGGGTGCGCCCGCGGCTCGGCCGCTGCGCGCTGTGGATCGACTTGAAGTCGGCGCCGCAGACCATGAAGCCGGCTTCGATGCGCGCCAGGTCGAGGGCCGCGTAGCCGATCGGCCGCAGGCCGAAATCGCGGCCCGCCTGCCAGAGGCGGTCCCACAGATCGAGCGCCTGGCCGGCGGGAATCCAGAGCTCGTAGCCGAGGTCGCCGGTAAAGCCGGTGCGCGACACGGTGAGATCGGCGTCCACGTCTGTCACATCGAACGGCCTGAGGCGCGCGAGATCGCCGAGACCCGCCGCCTCGAGCAGCGCGAAGCTGGTCGGCCCCTGCAGCGAGAGGCCAGCGATTTCCTCGCTCTCGTCGCGGATCTCGACGTCGAAGCCCCAGGCGATGTCATGCAGCCAGCCGTACTGCGGCTCCTGGCAGCAGAGGCGGAAGTCCTCGGCGCCGAAGCGGAACAGGGTGCCGTCGTCGATGACGAAACCGTCCTCGTCGCACCACAGCGAATAGCCGACCCGGCCCGGCGACAGCTTGCGCACATTGCGGGTCACGAGGCGGTTCATCACCCGCTCGGCATCCGGCCCGGTGACCCGGTAATTGTGCATCGGCGAGATGTCGAACAGCGTCGCCTGGTTGCGGATCGCGAAGTACTCCGCCTCCACGCTGTCGAAACGCCGCGGCGAGATATCGCCGGCCCAGGGCATCCAGTCCTGGTGCAGGTTGAGCGGCTCCATGCGGGCGTGAAAAGGCGACGGCTCCAGGCCGCGCGGGACCATCTGCGGTGCCGCGGCGCCGGCCAGCGGGCGCCGCTCCAGGCTGCTCATGCTCATGCGGCGCGGCCCTCCCGCAGGGCCTGGCGGGCGGCGTTGTGCCCGGCGGCCCCGATCACGTCGCCGCCCGGATGTGCGGCGGCGCCGCAGAGGTAGAGCCCGCCGACCGGCAGGGCGTAGCGCGCCAGGCCGTTGACGGGACGCAGGGTCAGCATCTGCTCGACCGCCAGTTCGCCGTGGTGCCAGTGGCCGCCGGCGGCGCCGGTGTCGCGCTCGATGTCGGCTGGCGTCAGCACGTCCTGAGCGACGATCCGGGAACGCAGGTCCGGGGCGAAGGCCTCCAGCCGCGCCAGCACCGTCTCGCCGAGGCGCGCGCGCGCCGCCTCGCTCCAGCCGCCCTCGAGATGATAGGGGGCGTACTGCACGATAATCGACATGACCTCGCCGTCGCCGTCGGTCAGGCCCGGATCGGCCAGGCTGGGGATGACGATCTCCAGCGCCGGCTGCTGCGGCAGGGCGCCGTACTTGGCGGCGTCGAAGGCGCTCTCGAGGGCGGCGACGGTCGGGGCGAGGACGATGCGCCCGGCCAGCGCCGCGCGGTCGATGCCGCGGAATTCGGGCAGACCCGAGAGCGCCAGGTTGACCTTCGCCGTCACCCCCTTGCAGCTCACGTTGCGGATGCGCCGCACGGCCTCGGCATCGAAGTGCTCGACACCGGTGAGCCGCAGGGTCGCCGGCGCATCGAGGCTGGACAGAATCAATGGCGCGGCCAGGGTCTCGCCGCGCGCCAGGCGCAGGCCGGTCACCCGGTCGTCGGCGATGCTGAGGCCGGCGACGGCGGCATCGCGACGGATGGTGCAGCCGCGCGCTTCGGCGCAGGCCGCCAGGGCGTCGCAGAAGGCGGCCATGCCGCCGCGCGGCAGGTGGCGTCCGCCGCCCTGCGCCAGGCGGTAGAGCAGCGAGAGCACTGTGCCCGGCGAGCGCGGTCCCCGGTGGCCGCCCATCACCGCCTCGAGAGCGAGGGCGCCGGCCAGCGGACCGTCGTCGATCTCGTCGAGGATCACGTCCCAGGCATTGGACAGCAGGATGCGCAGGAACTCCCGCGCGTCGGCGGCGCCGAGGCGGCGGATGTCGATGCCGAGCTTCGCCAGCCCGGCAACATCGCGCCAGTCGGGGCTCTCCAGGTGCGGCGGCGTTTCCAGCAGCTTGCCGGCAAGGGCGCCGGCAAAGCGCCGTAGCCGCGCGTGCAGGGCTTCGAAGGCGGCGGCATCGGGATGCGGCGCGCCGGACAGCAGGTGCGCGCTAGCGCCTTCGATCACCACGTGGCCGCCGTCCTCCGCGAGGCTCAGGGTCGGCAGGTCGCGGCGCGCGAAGGCGAGACCCTGGGCCACCAGGTCGAGCTGGTTTTCCAGGCGCGCCGGCCAGGCGGGCAGCAGGTGGGCGTAGCGCGGCGCGCGGAAGCCGGCCGCGATCTCGTAACCGCCGGCAGCGCCGCCCAAGACCGGGTTCTTCTCGACCACCAGCACCTTGCGGCCGGCGTCGGCCAGCACGGCGGCCGCGGCAAGGCCGTTGTGCCCGGCCCCGATGACGATGGCGTCGTAGGTCGTCACGCTGCCTGCTCCCCGGCGATCCGGTCGGCCGCCTTGATGCCCAGGTCGCGCAGCACCTCGCGGGCCGCGTTGGCGCCGGGCGCCGCCATGACGCCGCCGCCGGGGTGGCTCGACGAGCCGCAGAGGTAGAGGCCGCGGATCGGCGTGCGGTAGTCGGCGTAGCCGGGCACCGGTCGGTTGAAGAACATCTGGTCGAAGGTTAGCTCGCCCTGGAAGATGTTGCCCTCGGTCAGGCCGACCTCGCGCTCCAGGTCCCAGGGGCTGCGCACCTCCTTGTGCAGGATGAGGTCGCGGAAGTCCGGGCTGTGGCGCGCGATCTTGGCGATCACCGTCTCGGCCAGGGCGTCGCGCGCCGGGCCGTCCCAGGTCTCGCCGGAGGCCAGCTCGTAGGGTGCGTATTGCACGAAGACCGTCATCATATGCTTGCCCGGCGGCGCCATGGTCGGGTCGATCCGGGTCGGGATCAGCATGTCGAAGTAGGGCTCGGCCGACCAGCGCCCGGCCTTCCAGTCGTCGTAGGCGCGCTCCAGCTCCGCCAGGGATTCCGAGGCGTGCAGGTCGCCTTTCAGGAAGGGCGCGTCGGCCGGTGCCGCCGGGAAGGTCGGCAAGCCGTCCAGCGCGATGTTGAGCTTCGCCGAGGAGCCGCGGATCTTGAAGCGCTTCACCGCCTTGACGAAGTCGTCCGGCAGCGCCTTCTCGTCGACGTGCTGCAGCATGGTGCGCTTCACGTCCATGTTGGAGATGACCGTCGGCGCCTCCAGCAGGTCGCCGTTCTCCAGCACCACGCCCTTCACCCTGCCGCCGGCGGTGACGATCTCCGCGACCGGCGCGGCACTGAGGATCTCGCCGCCGGCCTCGCGCAGCGCCCTTGCCATGGCCTGGGTCACGCCGCCCATGCCGCCGCGGGTGAAGCCCCAGGCACCGATGGTCCCGTCGACCTCGCCCATGTAGTGGTGCAGCAGGACGTAGGCGGTACCCGGCGAGTAGACGCCAAGCCCGGTGCCGATGATGCCGGAACCGGCGAAGTGCGCCTTGATCACTTCGGTCTCGAAGTATTCGTCGAGGAACTCGCCGATCGACATGGTCCAGAAGCGGATAGTCTCGCCCATTTCGCGCTCGCCGAGGTCGTGGAAGCGCTTGCCGAGGAACAGCAGCTCGGCGATGTCGCGCGGCCGGTTGCGCACCGGGTCCGGCGCCCTGCGCATCAGCAGGGGCTTGATGAAGCGGCACTGCCGCGTGATCGCCCGGGCATAGCGCTCGTAGTTGTCGGCGTCGCGCCGCGAGAAGCGGCTAAGCTCGCGCCGCAGGGCGTCATGGTCGGAGTAGTAGGCGAAGTAGCCGCCGTCGGAGGTGAAGGTGGCGCCGCTCTCGTAGGGGATGACCTGCAGGCCGTGGCGCGGCAGGTCGAGCTCGCGTACCACCTCGGGGCGCAGCAGGCTGCAGACGTAGGAGCAGTTGGAGTAGGTCCAGCCGGGATAGATCTCGCGGCTCACGGCCGCGCCGCCGATGTGCGGGTTGCGCTCGACCACCAGCACCTTGAGGCCCCGCTTGGCCAGATAGCAGGCGGCGGTCAGGCCGTTGTGGCCGGCCCCTGCGACGATGACGTCATAGCGCGCTGGCATGCTTAGGATCTCCCAGGCGTTACCCTGCAGATTAGACAAGGGACCGGAAGCGGTCTATATTTTTTTGAGCGCTTAAATAAAAATATAGGCTGGCCAGCCGGCCGGGCTTTCGATAACCATAGTCGGCACAAGTGTTTGCGGAGTCGCCGGGAGAAGGGATCGCGAGGGATGGCAGCCAAGCTCGCCACGGGACGTCCGCGGAAGGAGCGGACGGAAAATGCCGCCACGCGCCGCCGCCAGCTGATCGAAGCGACGATCGACTCCATCGTCGAGCACGGGCTCTCGGCCACCACCCTGGCCACGGTCTCCGCCGGCGCCGGCCTGTCCCAGGGTGTCGCCGTTTTCTACTTCCAGAACAAGCAGGCCCTGCTGGCCGAGACCCTCAAGTATCACTACGAGGAGTACGGCAAGGTCTGGCGCTCGGCCCTGGAAGGCGCGCCGGACGACCCGGTGGAAAAGATCCTGGCCCTGGTCGGCGCCGACCTCGATGAGCGCATCTGCAACCGGCGCCATCTGGCGCTGTGGAACTCCTTCTGGGGTGAGGCCAAGGCGCGGCCGGTCTTCGCGGAGATCTGCGACCGCTACGACGCCGAGCACGGCGAGGTGCTGGTCGCCCTGTGCTCTGAGATCGCGGACCTCATCGCCGATCCCGCCTGGACCCCGGAAACCATCGCCGAGGCCCTGGACACCCTGACCGACGGCATGTGGATCCGCATGCACGTGACCCCCGACATTATGGACAAGGACGCCGGGCGGGCGCTGGTCGGCCGCTTCCTGGCCACGGTGCTGCCGGCGCGCCGCGATCAGATCATGCAGCGCATGGGCGTGGTCTGACGGCGTACCGGGGCGCGCGCGAAGGGTCGGCGATCGACGCGACGCGGCGGCGCATTGCGTCGCCTTTACGAGGGAGGAAAGGGTGACAGGCATACTGCAACGATCCGGCCGCCTCCGCTGCGGCCTGGGCAGGCTCTTGCTGATTATGGCGCTGCTTGCCTTCTGGGCCGGCGCGACACAGGCCGCCGGCAACATGGCGGCCCGCGCCCAGCGCCTTGATCCGCTGGTGCTCAACGCCGCCGAGGGCTTTTCCATCACCCGGTACGAGATCGAGACCGGCGTCTATTACCGCTGGCGCATCGAGAGCGACGGGCGCGAGGAGTACAAGCTGCTGGCGCCCGAGTTGTTCCGCAACTCCTGGATCGACCAGGTCTCGATCGAGGACAGGGAGGTCAAGCCCTTCGGGCTCCATGCGGTCGAGTTCGACGACGAAGGCGAGATCGACATCTGGTTCCTGGTGGTGCGGCCGGGCAGCTACCGCTTCTACGTAGAGGGCCTGGAAAGCCAGGGCTTCGAGGGCGTCTTCGAGGTTCGCTAGAGCGCTTTGCGCCCAAATTGAATCAATTCTGTTTCTGAGCGGTGCGGCGATCCGTCAGGAGGCAGGCGCCCCCGAAGTTCCCTGGGCGATGCGGCGCATCGGGCAAGCCTGC
>JBFGUI010000185.1:0-7857 GCA_041565695.1 Kiloniellaceae bacterium | reverse complement strand
GGGCCGGTCTGCGGCCGCACCCTGGCGGCTCACGGCGCCGAGGTGCTGCGCATCGCTTCGCCCAAGCTGCCCTTCGTGCCGGGGCTGGTGATCGACACCGGGCGCGGCAAGCTCTCGGCCCACGTCGACCTGGCGACGCCGCAGGGCCGCGGAACGCTGGAAGACCTGCTGCGCGCGGCCGACGTCTTCGTGCAGGGCTACCGCCCCGGCGCCCTCGCCGGGCGCGGCTTCCCGCCTGAGCGCGCCGCCGCGCTGTGCCCGGGAATCGTCTACGTCTCGCTCTGCGCTTACGGCCATGAAGGTCCCTGGGCCGGGCGCCGCGGCTTCGACTCCCTGGTGCAGACCGCCAGCGGCATCAATCACGCCGAGGCCGCGGCCGCCGGCAGTGATGCGCCCAGGGAATTGCCCTGCCAGGCCCTCGACCACGCCTCCGGCTATCTCATGGCGCTGGGCACCATCGCGGCCCTGAAGCGCCGCGCCGAAGAAGGCGGCAGCTGGCACGTGCGGGTCTCCCTGGCGCGCGGCGGGCGCTGGCTGCAGAGCCTCGGCCGCGTCGCCGGCGGCCTCGGCTGTGCCGAGCCCGAGGAGGCGACGATCACCGCCCTGCGCGAGGAGAGCGAGTCCGGCTTCGGCCGCCTCGCCGCCATCCGCCACGCGGCACGGTTGTCCCGCACGCCGGCCCGCTGGGCCCGCCCCGCCGTGCAGCTGGGCAGCCACCCGCCCCGCTGGCCGACGGATTCCTGAGCCACCCGCCAGCGCGAATACCATCGCATGCGTCTGGTATACCACTTTTTTGCAGATTAACGTTTTGTTAAAATTCCCTGGTCACGATTCTCCACCAGGAGTCGTGGAATCCGACCGAACGGCAGAAACGGAAACAGACTTGGGAAAGACCGCAGCTTCTCTGGCCAAGACGGCCGCCCTCAACCGGCGCGAATGGCCCCGTTACACGGCCGAGAAGGACTTTTCCCTGGCTGCCAGCATCGACGGCAGGGTCGTGCCCTGCACCATCGTCGATGTCTCCCTGGGTGGCGCCAAGCTGCGCTTCGACGAGGACGCGCCGGACGGCACCGCCATCGCGCTGAGTCATCCCGACAGCACGCCGGTCAACTGCATTCAGGTGTGGCGCCGGCACCGCGAGGTCGGCATCGAGTTCGACTTTTCCGAGGACTCCCTCGGGCTCATCTCCGTGTGCCTGCGCAACATGATCGAGCTCGAGCCGGACACCGCGCTGCCGGCCTGACGGCACGCTGCACCACCACTTCCGCGATTATGAAGGGACTAGTCCCTGGCGCCGCTCGACTTGCGATGCAGCTGCCAGTCGAGCGTCTCCTGCCCGGTTTCGCCGTCGTTGGCTGCCTGAGGCTCTGCCGACACCTCGCCCTCCCCGTCACGCTCGCCCAGGACCTTGTTCAAGGACCGCAGCGGCCGCAGAAGATAGGGGCTGACAAAAGTGGTTCGGCTCCCTGATGCGAGCTTTTTCAAGGGATTGGACCTGTATCCGGCTGTGATGTCTGACGGTTGAGAAGGATGCTCGCATCACTCCGTCAGGCTGTCAACGAAGCGGCCCCCCGGCGCCCTGTGGAACTTGGGGGTAACTTGATTCAGGTCACGATTTCAAAGACTAAGCCGGACACCCGCGGCCCGGCTGCCGGATGCAGCCATTCCGATCTATACGACCATTACGAGAAATTGGATCGTTTAGCCCAGCAGATCGCGGCGCCCGGCGGTAAGCCGCACCAGCAGTTCGTGCAGCGCCGCATCGCCGTCCAGCGCGCCGGAGCGCAGGGCATCCCGCAGCGCGGTCAGGCAGTCGTCCTCCGGGCCTGCCACAGGCCTGCCGAGCGCGCGCTCGGCAAAGCCGCGCAGGCGGTCTGCCGCCGCGCCTTCCGGCTGCGCGCCGGCCGCCAGCTCGTTGGCGGCGATCTTCATGGCGTTGGCGATGAGCCGCCCCCGATAGCGCGCCGCGCCGTCCAGTTCCGGCAGCAGCGCTTCCAGCAGCTCGGCCCTGGCGAGATCGAGCAGCCGCTTGCCGTCGGGTTGCCCGCCGCTCATGCGCTGGCCTCCCAGCGATCCGGTGCGGTCAGGCGCAACACCTCCGCCGCCAGCGCCGGCGGGTAGACCCGGCCGGTCAGCGCCAGTTCCAGCGAGTCCTCGCCGCCGGAGAGCGTGCGCTCGCCCTGCTGCAGCGCGATCACCGCCCAGCGGATGTGGGCCATGATCTCCCAGAAGGCCACCGCCGCAGAATCAATGCGGCGCCCGGAAGCGGTCTCGTAGCCGTGGTAGAAGGGACCGCGCGGCGCGATGCCGCCGGCCTCCAGGTCCGGGTTGCTGAAGCGCCAGCAGGCCGCACAGAACCAGCCGATGTCGCTCATCGGATCGCCCCAGTCGGCAAACTCCCAGTCCAGGATGCCGGTCAGGCCCTGGCGGTCGACCATGTAGTTGCCGGTGCGGAAGTCCTGGTGCAGCAGCACGGGGCCCTGCGGCTCGGGCGTGTGCAGTTCGCACCAGCGCAGCCCCCACTCCAGCGCCAGGAAGCTGCCGCCCAGGCGATCGAGATGCGCGCGGTAGCGGCCCACGGCCTCCAGCGCCGGGTCGGCCGAGGGCGTGCCGAGGAAGTCGAGTTGGGCGCAGGGCGGCGTGATGGCGTGGATCTTCGCCAGCTCGGCGCCCAGGCGGCCGGCCAGGACGTCGCGGTCGCCGCCGAGATCCTTCTCCTTCATCAGGCGGTGCGGCGCCGCGGTGCCGGCGACCCGACGCATGACATAGAAGGTCTTGCCGAGCACGGCCGGGTCCTGGCAGAGCCACAGCGGCTCCGGCACCGTGACCCCGGCGCGGCAGGCGACCTGCAACAGGGCGAACTCCTCGGCCCGGCTGCGGCTGACCGCGACGGCAGAGGGCGCGTCGGTGCGCAGCACCGCTTCCAGCGCCCCGGCAAACGGCCCGCCGTGGATCTGCAGGTCGAGCAGCCAGTTCTCCTGGATCGCCCCGCCGCTCAACGGGCGCGCGTCGGTGACGGAGACCGCCTCGGCCCCGGCCGCCTGCGCGAGGAAGGCCTCGAGCGGCTCGCGGGCGGCGGCGAGGCGGGATTCCTCCAGGTCGGCCGTCATTCCCAGCCCCAGAAGTCCAGGCCCTCGGAGAGCAAGGCCCGCGCCAGCACCATCTTGTGCACCTCCGATGCGCCGTCGACCAGGCGCGCCTGGCGGGCGTAGCGGTACATCCACTCCAGCGGCGTGTCCTTGGAGTAGCCCTTGGCGCCGAGCAGCTGGATCGCCGTGTCGACCGCCTGGTGCAGCGTGTCGGCGACCTGGATCTTGGCCATGGAGATCTCCTTGCGGGCGAAGTCGCCGGTATCCAGCTTGGCCGCCGCCCGCATGGTCAGCAGGCGCCCGACGTCGATGGCCATGGCCGCCTCGCCGAGCAGCCACTGCACGCCCTCGTGCTCGGCCAGGGAAATGCCGAAGGACTGGCGCTCTTCCACGTAGGGGCGCGCGATCTCCAGCGCGCGCTTGGCCATGCCGAGCCAGCGCATGCAGTGAGTCAGCCGCGCGGTGCCGAGGCGGATCTGCGTCACCTTGAGGCCGTCGCCGACTTTCAGCAGGCGGTCGCTGTCGGGCACACGCAGGTCGTTGAACCGCAGCTCGCAGTGGCCGCCGTGCTCTTCCGGCCCCATGATGGGAATGCGCCGCACGATCTCCAGGCCCGGCGTGTCGCGGTGGAACAGGAAGGCGGTGAGCCCCTTGCGCAGGTCGTCGGAGGTGCGCACCACGCCGATGAAATGTTCCGCCTCGTCGGCCCCGGTGATGAACCACTTGTGGCCGTTCAGCAGCCAGTCGTCACCGTCGCGCTCGGCGCGGCTCAGCATCAGCCCGGGGTCGGAGCCGGCGCCCGGCGCCGGCTCGGTCATGGCGAAGGCGGAGCGCACCTTGCCGTCGACGATGGGCTGCAGCCAGCGCTCCTTCTGTTCCTCGGTGCCGGCCTTCTCCAGCAGCATCATGTTGCCGTCGTCCGGTGCGGCGCAGTTGAACACCACCGGCCCGAAGATGGAGCGACCCATCTCCTCGTAGCAGGCCGCCATGCCGGTGACCTTGAGGCCCTGGCCGCCGCGCGCCTTGGGCATCTGCAGTGCCCAGAGCCCGGCTTGCCTGGCCTTGGCGCGCAGCGGCGCCAGCTTTTCCGGCGCGATGTTCTCGTGCGCGTCGTACATCGCCGGGTCGCTTTCCAGCGGCATGATCTCGGTCTCGACGAAGCCGCGGATGCGCTGCCGCAGGCTCTCGACTTCGGGCGACAGGGAGAAGTCCATATCCGATCCTCAGAAAGTAAATTCCGTCCGTCAGTAGGCCGCCGACTGTCCGCCGTCGACCACGAGGACGCTGCCGGTGATGTAGCGCCCGGCCTCCGAGGCCAGCAGCAGCAGCGCGCCGTCCAGGTCCTCCGGCGTGCCGAAGCGGCGCAGCGGCACGCGCTTGCGCAGGGTCTCGCCCGCGGCGCTGTTGAGGAAGCTGCGGTTGAGATCCGTTACGATGTAGCCCGGCGCCAGGGCGTTCACCCGGATGCCGTGGCGGGCCCACTCCAGCGCCAGCGCCCGGGTCAGGTTGACGAGGCCGCCCTTGGAGGCGCAGTAGGCCGGGACCTCCGTGGTGCCGGCCAGTCCCAGCACCGATGCGGTGTTGATGATCGAGCCGCCGTGGCCGAGACGCACCATGTGCTCGGCGATCGCCTGGGCCATCAGCCAGGCTCCCTTCAGGTTGGTGTCCACCACCCGGTCCCAGTCGGCCTCCGAGACCTCCAGGGCGGGCTTGCTGTCGGCGATGCCCGCGTTGTTGACCAGGATCGAGAGCGGTCCCAGCTCGGTCTCCGCCGCCTTGACGCAGTCGGCGACCGAGGCCGCGTCGCTGACGTCGAGGCGCAGCGGGATGGCGCGGCCGTCCGTCGCCTCGATTTCCTTTTCCAGCTCGACCAGGGCCTCCAGCCGCCGTGCGGCAAGGGCCACCTTGGCACCGGCAGCGGCGAGCGTCAGCGCCGCGCGGCGGCCGAGCCCGCTGGACGCGCCGGTGACAAGGGCGGCCTGGCCGCTGAGATCGAAGGTCTTCAGCGCGTCGCTCACAGCCGCTTCGCCTCTTCGCGCAGCACGAACTTCTGGATCTTGCCGGTCGAGGTCTTGGGCAGCGGGCCGAAAACCACGGTGCGCGGCGCCTTGTAGTGCGCCAGCTTGTCGCGGCAGAAGCCGATGATCTCCTCGGCGGTCGCGCTCTGGCCGTCGCGCAGTGTGACGAAGGCGCAGGGGCTCTCGCCCCACTTCTGGTCGGGCCGCGCCACCACCGCCGCCTCCAGCACCTTGGGATGGCGGTAGAGCGCCTCCTCCACCTCCAGGCTGGAGATGTTCTCGCCGCCGGAGATGATGATGTCCTTGGAGCGGTCCTTGACCTCGATGTAGCCGTCGGGATGGCAGACCGCCAGGTCGCCGGTATGGAACCAGCCGCCGCGGAAGGCCTCGGCCGTCGCCGCCGGGTTCTTCAGGTAGCCCTTCATCACCGTGTTGCCGCGCAGCATGATCTCGCCCATGGTCTCGCCGTCCGCCGGCACCGGCGTCATGGTCTCCGGCTCCATCACCGTCGCGGCCTCCAGCGTCAGGTAGTTGACCCCCTGGCGCGCCATCTTGGCCGAGCGCTTCTGCAGGTCGAGCTTGGCCCAGTCGTCCTGCCAGGCGCAGACCGTCGAGGGGCCGTAGCACTCGGTGAGGCCGTAGAGGTGGATGACGCGGAAGCCGTTGGCCTCCATGGCCTCGATCACCGCGCTGGGCGGCGCCGCGCCGCCGGTGGCGCAGTCCACGGTCTGCGGGAACTTCACCTTGACCGCATCCGGCGCGTTGGCGAGCAGCGTCAGCACGATGGGCGCACCGCACATGTGGGTCACGCCCTCGTCGCGGATCAGCGGATAGATCAGCGCCGGGTCGACCTTGCGCAGGCAGACGTGGGTCGCCGCCGCCGCGGTTACCGCCCAGGTAAAGGTCCAGCCGTCGCAGTGGAACATCGGCAGGGTCCAGAGGTAGACCGAGTCGCGTCCCACACCGAAGGTGATCATATTCCCCATGGCATTCAGGTAGGCGCCGCGGTGGTGATAGACCACGCCCTTGGGGTTGCCGGTGGTGCCGGAGGTGTAGAGCAGCGACAGCGATTGCCACTCGTCGGCCGGCTCGTCGAAGACGTCGTGCGGGTCGCCTTCGGCCAGCAGGTCCTCGTAGGTCAATTCGCCGAGCCGCTCGCCGCCCTCGGCGTAGGCGTCGTCGATGTCGACCACCAGGGGCCTCGTCCCCCTGGCAGAGGCGAGCAGCGCCAGGGCCTCTTTGATGACCGGCGAGAACTCGCGGTCGGTGAGCAGCACCTTGGCCTCGCCGTGCTCCAGGATGAAGGCCAGGGTGCGGGCGTCGAGGCGGATGTTGAGCGAGTTCAGCACCCCGCCCAGCATCGGCACGCCGTAGTGCGCCTCCAGCATCGGCGGGGTGTTGGCGCCCATGATGGCGATGCAGTCGCCGCGCCCCAGGCCGCGCCGCCTGAGCCCCGAGGCCAGGCGGCAGGCGCGCTCGTGGAACTGGCGGTAGGTGAAGCGCTGGCTGCCGTGCACCACCGCCAGCTTGTCCGGGTAGACCGCGGCGGCGCGCTTGAGAAAGGTGACCGGCGTCAGGGGCGCGGTGTTGGCCGCGTTGCGGTCCAGACCCGTCTCGTAGTTGCTGCCGGCATCTACGGACCCCGCCCCCGCCTGCGCCATAGACCTTTCCCCCTGTACATCAAGCTTCTGTGACCCCGTTTGGGTTCGGGGCCCGGCTGCGCTATGGTGGGTGGCGAAGGCCGGAAAGGTCAAGCCCGCAGGCGGCTGCGCAACAGGCGAAAGACATGATTCACATCGACATTTTCTCCGACACCATCTGCCCCTGGTGCCTCATCGGCAAGCGGCGCCTGGAACAGGCCCTGGCCGAGCGCCCGGACCTGGAGGTCGCCATCCATTGGCGCACCTTCCAGCTCAATCCGCAGATGCCGGCGGAGGGAATGGACCGCCAGACATACCTGTCCATGAAGTTCGGCAGCGCCGACAACGCCAAGGTGGTCTACGACCGGGTTCGCAGCGCCGGCGCCGAGGAAGGCATCGACTTCGCCTTCGAGGACATCCAGCGCACGCCCAACACCATCAGGTCGCACCGCCTGGTGCGCTGGGCGGCGGGCCAGGGCCGCGACACGGAGACCGTGGAGGCGCTGTTCCAGGCCTATTTCTTCCGCGGCCAGGACATCGGCGACCTGGAGGTGCTGGCCGCCGCCGCCGAGCAGGCCGGCCTCGACCCGGCCGAGGCCCGCGCCTTCCTGGAAAGCGAGGCGCTGGAAGCCGAGCTTCAGAACGAGGACCGCCAGGGCCGCGGCCTCGGCATCGACGGCGTGCCCTGCTTCATCTTCAACGGCCGCCACGCCCTGGCCGGCGCCCAGCCGCCCAAGGTGCTGACCCAGATGCTCGACCTGGCGCAGCAGGAAGCCGAAGCCGCGCCGGCGGGGTAGCTGCAGCGGGTTCGCGTTGCCGGCCTATCCCAAAGTCGCGACCACGCCGCGGTTGTCTCGATCGTCACCCTCGCACTTGTTGCGAGGGTCCATGGGGAACGCCAGACGCCCGGCTTTTCCATGGATCCCGGATCGCGCTCGCATCCGCTCGCTTGCCCGGGATGACAGTCTTAGAAGCGGTAGGAAGGTGCGAAGCATCAACCGATAGTGCCACGCCTTAATCTTCGATCCGGTTCACCGCGACGCCAACGGCGTAACCAAAGCCCCCTCACCCTCCCACCCAAGTCGCCTTGGGCGGGCCCCTCCCTCTCCC
>JBFGUI010000184.1:0-7936 GCA_041565695.1 Kiloniellaceae bacterium | reverse complement strand
GCTGCGCGAGCAGATGCAGGTCGAGCTGAAGGAGCTGCCGCAGCGCCTCGGCATCACCTTTGTCTTCGTCACCCCCGACCAGAGCGAGGCGCTTTCCATGAGCGACCGCCTGGCGGTCTTCAACGACGGGCGCATCATGCAGGTGGGCACGCCGGAGGAGGTCTACGCCCGGCCGCGCAACCGCTTCGTCGCCGGCTTCGTCGGCGCCTCGAACGTGCTGGAGCCGGCGGCGGCCGAGCGGCTCTGCGGGCTGAAGGGGCTCTACAGCCTCCGGCCCGAACGCATCACCCTGCTGGCTCCGCAGGCGGTGCCGCCGCCCGACAGCCTGCAGGCCGAGGGGCAGGTGGTCAGCCTGCAGTTCCACGGGCCGACGCGGCGCCTGGCCGTGCGTGTCGCGGAGGCGACCCTGCTGGTCACCCTGGCCGCGGCCGGCGCCGCGGCGCCGCAGCCGGGCGCAAGCGTGCGGCTGACCTGGCCGCGCAGCGCGCTCCACGCCATGGACGAGACTCCCGGGGATGGCACGCCCGGGGACGCGGCGCCATGAGGGGCAGGCCGTGAGCGAAGCCTCGCTGACGCTGCAGCCGGCGCGCGGTGACGGCGGCCTGCTGCGGCGCATCTCCGACAGGCTGGTCACCAGCCCGCGACTGCTGCTGCTGGTGCTGCTCGGCCCGCCGCTGGCCTGGCTCGGCGTCGTCTATCTGGGCGCGCTCTTCGCCCTGCTGCTGCAGAGCTTCTTCTCGATCGACGAGTTCTCGGGCCTGATCCGCCACGAGTTCACGCTGAAGACCTACGGCGAGCTGCTGCAGCCGGCCAACCTGGACATCATCATCCGCACCGTGCTGATGGCGGCCAGCGTCACCCTGGCCGCCGCGGTCGTCGCCTTTCCCATCGCCTACTATGCGGCGCGCTATGCCCGCGGTCGCTGGAAGGCGCTGTTCTACCTGGCGGTCATGCTGCCGCTGTGGTCGAGCTATCTGGTCAGGGTCTATTCCTGGAAGCTGATCCTGGCCAAGGAGGGCATCCTCAACTGGCTGCTCGCCAAGCTGCACCTGACCTGGCTGCTGGAAGCCGTGCTTGCCCTGCCGGTGATCGGCGGGCCGTCGCTGTCGATCAGCTACATCGGCACCTTCCTGGTGTTCCTCTACATCTGGCTGCCCTTCATGATCCTGCCGATCCAGGCCTCGCTGGAGCGGGTCCCGTCGAGCCTCATCGAGGCCTCGGGCGATCTCGGCGCGACGCCGGGCCAGGCCTTCACCACGGTGATCCTGCCACTGGCGCTGCCGGGCATCGTGGCCGGCTCGATCTTCACCTTCTCGCTGACGCTGGGCGACTACATCATCCCGCAGATCGTCGGCTCCTCGCGCCTCTTCATCGGCCAGGCGGTCTACACCCACCAGGGCACCGCCGGGAACATCCCGCTCGCAGCCGCCTTCACCGTGGTGCCCATCGTGATCATGGGCTTCTACCTCTGGGGCGCGAAGAAACTGGGGGCCTTCAATGCGCTCTAAGCTCGGGCGGGCCTCGACGGGCCTCAAGCTGGCCGCGGCGGGCGGGCTGCTGTTCCTGCACCTGCCGCTGCTGCTGATCATCGTCTACGCCTTCACTACCGAGGAGAAGAGCTACCAGTTCCCGCCGCCGGACCTGACGCTGAAGTGGTTCGCGGTGGCCTGGGGACGCGAGGACATCTGGGCCGCGCTCACGCTTTCGGTGCGGGTCGCGGCGATCTCGACGCTGATCGCCATGGTGCTTGGGACCCTGGCCGCCGCCGCCGTCGCGCGCAGCCGCTTCTTCGGGCGCGAGACGGTCTCGCTGCTGATCATCCTGCCGATCGCGCTGCCCGGCATCATCACCGGCATCTCGCTGCGCTCGGCCTTCAACTTGGCGGAGATCCCCTTCAGCTTCTGGACCATCGTGCTGGGCCACGCGACCTTCTGCGTCGTGGTGGTCTACAACAACGCGGTCGCCCGCCTGCGCCGCGCCTCGGGCTCGCTGATCGAGGCCTCGATGGATCTCGGCGCCGACGGCTTTCAGACCTTCCGCCTGGTGGTGCTGCCGAACATCGCCACGGCGCTGCTCGCCGGCGGCATGCTGGCCTTCGCGCTCAGCTTCGACGAGGTCATCGTCACCACCTTCACCGCCGGGCAGCAGTCGACCCTGCCGATCTGGATGCTGACCGAACTGGTGCGCCCGCGCCAGCGCCCGGTGACCAACGTGGTCGCGGTCTTCGTCATCGCCGTGACCTTCATCCCCATCCTCGCCGCCTACTACCTGACCCGCGAGGGCCAGCACAGCGGCGGCGAGGGCAAGTGACGCAACGTTTGAACCTACTCTGACAGGGAGACCCGCCATGCAGACCGCCATGTTGATCGGCACCGACTTCGAAGCCGGGTCGGAGGACGTGGAAAAGGTGCTCAACCCGGCCACCGGGGAGACCATTCTCGAACTGCCGGAAGCCTCGAGCGACCAGATCGACCGGGCCGTGGCGTCGGCACAGAAGGCCTTCGCTTCGTGGCGGCGCACCACGCCGGCGGCGCGCTCGGCGGCGCTGCTCAAGCTCGCCGACCGCATCGAGGCCGAGGCCGAGGAGTTCGCCCGCCTGGAGGCGCTCAACTGCGGCAAGCCCTATCACGCGGTGCTCAACGACGAGCTGCCGGCGGTGGCCGACGTGCTGCGCTTCTTCGCCGGGGCGGCGCGCTGCCAGCACGGCTCGGCGGCCGGCGAGTACCTCGAGGGCTTCACCTCGATGATCCGCCGCGATCCCATCGGCGTGGTGGCCTCCATCGCGCCGTGGAACTATCCGCTGATGATGGCGGCCTGGAAGATCGGCCCGGCCATTGCGGGCGGCAACTGCGTGGTGCTGAAGCCCTCCGAGCAGACGCCGCTGACCACCCTGAAGCTGGCCGAGGTGGCTGCCGAGGTGCTGCCGGAAGGCGTGCTCAACGTCGTGGTGGGCCGCGGCGAGTCCGTCGGCAACGCGCTGATCAACCATCCCAGGGTGCAGATGATCTCGCTGACCGGTGACGTCGCCACCGGCAGGAAGGTGCTGGCCGCCGCGGCCAGGTCGGTGAAGCGCACCCACCTGGAGCTCGGCGGCAAGGCGCCGGTCATCGTGTTCGACGACGCCGATATCGAGGCGGTGGTCGAGGGCGTGCGCACCTTCGGCTTTTACAACGCGGGGCAGGACTGCACCGCCGCCTGCCGCATCTACGCTGCCAAGGGGGTCTACGACAACCTGGTGGCCGACCTGACCTCGGCGGTCTCGACCATCGCCTACGCCGACAAGGACGACAGCAAGAACGAGATCGGGCCGCTGATCTCGGCGCGGCAGCGCGACCGTGTCGCCAGCTTCGTCGAGCGCGCCACCGGCACCGGGCACATCGAGGTCACCACCGGCGGCAGCCCGGCCGACGGCAACGGCTTTTTCTACAAGCCCACCGTTGTGGCCGGTGCCCTGCAGCAGGACGAGATCGTGCAGCGCGAGGTCTTCGGGCCGGTGGTCTCGGTGACCCGCTTCGACGACGTCGACACCGCGGTCGCCTGGGCCAACGATTCCGACTACGGCCTGGCTTCCTCGGTGTGGACCAAGGACGTCTCGAAGGCCATGGCCACGGCGGCGCGGCTGGAGTACGGCTGCACCTGGGTCAACTGCCACTTCATGCTGGCCAACGAGATGCCGCATGGCGGCCTCAAGTCCTCCGGCTACGGCAAGGACATGTCGATGTACGCGCTGGAGGACTACACCGTGGTGCGCCACGTCATGGTCGCCCACGGCTAGCCGGGTCAGGCGCGAGACAAGTGAGGGGGGCGGCAGGCCCCCCTCTCGTTGCGGCGCGTCCGATTTTTTTGCGACCTGCGGAAGGCTCCGGCGTGCTACGGTCGCCGTCGCTGGACCGGCAGCGCTCCGTCTTGCGCTGGCCGGTCGAATCCGGGCCCCGTCGCATTCCTCTCGGCTATGGCAACACCCCTTCGCTTCGTCTTCCTGCCGGCGCCCAGCATTTTCGCCCCCTGCGACGTGGTGCTGCTGTCCTTCGGTCAGCTTGCTCTGCCCGACTGCCACGGGACCTGGAGCGCCGTCCTGCAGGATGCGGATGCCTTCCTGCATGATGCAGCCGGCGTCGAGCCGTTGGCCGCGCCGCCGCCCCAGGTCGCGCCCCATGACATCCTGGCCCGGATAATCCTGCAGCTGCAGCGCGCCGCCGGCTATGCCGTCGACTGGTATCGCCATCTCGGCAGGATCGGCCCCGTGGTGCAGGGCGAGCTGCTGGCGGTGGAGTGCGCCAACGTCGGCTCGGCGCGCGTGCAGGTCGATCTCGCGGTGCAGCTGCTGCAGGCCATGGTGCAGCGGCAGAACGGCAACCCCGATCCGCAGCAGGAAAACCGGCTGCGCGAGGCCGTTGCGAGCTTTCCAGACGTAAACCGTTCCTACGGCGGGACGCAGAAGTTTCGTCTCATAATGGCGGTGGCCCGGCGCTTGGGCATTCCGTTCGACGTTCCGGTGCAGGGCATGGAGCTGCTTCATCTCGGGCAGGGCGCCAAGCGCCGCAACGTGTTCAGCCACCATCCCCACAAGACCGGCTTCGCGGAATGGAAGTTCAGCGTCAACAAGTTCGCCTCGGCCCAGCTGATGGGGCGCGCGGGGCTGCCGGTGTGCCGCAATTTTCTGGCGACGAACGCGGACCAGGCGGTTTCCCTTGCCAAGAGCATCGGCTTTCCGGTCGTCATCAAGCCGAACCGCAGCGACTTCGGGATCGGCGTCAGTCTCTATCTGAACAGCGAGGTGGAGGTCCGCCACGCCTTCGCCCAGGCGCGGCGCATCAGCGAGGTGGTGGTCGAGCCGCACCTCGACGGCACGAACTATCGTCTCCTGGTGATGTACGGCAGAGTGGTGGCGGCGGTCCGGCAGTCGCCGGCGCAGGTCACCGGCGACGGAAGCCGCAGCGTGCGGGACCTGGTCGCCGCCGTGAACAGCAGCCGCACCGCATTCCTGTCCGGCAGCCTGCGCAAGATCACGCTGGACGCGGAGGCCGAACGCATCCTCGGGACACAGGGCTATGCGCTGGATGACGTACCGCCTGACGGTACGAAGGTTCTGCTGCGCCATCATTCCAACCTCTCGGTCGGCGGCACCATGGAGAGGGTGACGGACCAGGTGCATCCCGACAACGCCGCCATGGCGGTCAGGGCGGCCCGCGTCATGTACCTGGATGTCGCCGGAATCGACTTCGTCACCCCGGATATCTCGGCGTCCTGGACTGACGGCGCGGGCCACATCATCGAGATCAATACCACGCCCGGCTTCATCATGGGTCTTCCCGACGGCGAGCTCCAGGAGCTGTTCCTGCGCGGCATGTTCCCCGACGGCGACGACGGCCGGATTCCGATCATCTACGTGGTCGACGAGGGCGACCACGGCGACCTTCTGGCGACGCTGTGCACGATGCTCGCGCGGGCGGGCCATTGCCCGGTCCTGGCGACGCCGCAGGAAATCAGCCTGAACGGCGAGCATCTCTGCGGTCCGACGGAGTCGCTCGCGCGGCGGCTGACAGCCGCCCTCTCCGACCCCAAGGCGACGGCCGCCGTGGTCGAGCTGTCGCTGGAGGACATCGTGCGTAACGGGCTTTGCCTGGATCGCTGCACCCTGGCCGTCTTCGGCCCCGGCTCGTCGGCGCGCCCGGAGCGCGATCCCCAGTCGGTCGCGGCGGCGGCCCTCCTGGCATCGGCGGCGCAGGCTGTGGCGGTTTCCGCCGGCGACGCGCTGCTTCCCACGATCGAGGAGAACGGCGGGTCCGCGCCGATCTGGCGGGTCGTCGAGGCAGGCGCCGGTCGTGCCGCCTGGCGGGCCGCCGTCGCCGAGGCACTGCGCAGTCAGACATAAGACGCGGGCACCGGCTGAGCGGCCGCACGGCACGTCCGGTCGCATGAGGTGTTGCGAGCGGCCGGGAATCGCGCATAATCTGCGGATCAGGTGGTTTCGCCAGTTCGAACGACACGGCGAAGTAAATGGGAACACGGTGAGGCGTACCCTATAGGGACCGACTCCGTGGCTGCCCCCGCAACTGTGAGCGGAGAGCGACACCCGACAGGCCACTGGCCCCCGCGCGGGCCGGGAAGGCGGAGTGGAGCGACGACCCGCGAGCCAGGAGACCAGCCATCTGAGGAAACACTCGTTCCGGGCGGGGTTGCCCGGAAGGACAGAGTGGCGTGGTCCGCGCCGTAGGATGTCTTTCCGGCTGTGCCTGATCCGGACGCCCTTAGTCCGTTGGAGGATTGAATGCAGACGGCGACCACGACCCAGACCCAGATCTCTCTTTCCCAGAGCCGGCGGCTGATCGCCGCGGCGACGCTGTGTTTCGGCCTGGGCCTCGTCTTTGTCACCGGTTTCGCCAACTCGGCAACGGTGCACAACGCCGCCCACGATACGCGCCACGCCATGGCCTTCCCCTGCCACTGAGGGCAGGCGTCATGCTTCATCGTATTCTCTTTGCGGCCCTGGTCGCCGGTTTCGTTGCCGGCATCGCGACCTCGGTGCTGCAGCATTTCACCACCACGCCGCTGATCCTCGAGGCCGAGAAGTACGAGGCCGGCGGCGACACGGCGGCGGGCGAGGCGGCGCGGCTGATCCTGGCCGCCGCCGATCATGGCGAGGACGCGGCCTGGGCCCCGGCCGACGGCCTCGAGCGCACGCTCTCCACCTCCGTCATGACCATCGCCACCGCCTTCGGCTTCGCGCTGATCCTGCTGTCGGTGATGATCCTCGCCTCAGCCGGGATCACGGCGCGCAGCGGCCTGCTCTGGGGGCTGGCCGGCTTCGCCGCCGCCGGCCTGGCGCCGGCCCTGGGGCTCAGCCCGGAACTGCCGGGCGCCGCGGCGGCCGAACTGGGGCCCCGCCAGCTTTGGTGGCTCGGCACCGCCGTGGCGACGGCCGCCGGGCTGTGGCTGGCGCTGCGCGTCTCCACCCTGCCGGCGATCGCCGGCGGCATCGTCCTCATGCTGCTGCCGCATGTCATCGGCGCGCCCCATCCGGAGGGCTTCGTCAGCGCCGTGCCTTCCGAGCTCTCCGCCCAGTTCGCCGCCGCCTCCCTGGTGGTCCACGCGGTGACCTGGGTGCTGGCGGGCACGGTCGCCGGCTACGTCTGGCAGCGCATGGCGGCGCGTCGGACCGCCGCCGCCGCGGCCTGACCCGACTTCCTTTCCCCATGGCCTTGGTCTGCCTGCAGGTCTGCGTGCAGTGCGGCGCGGGCGACGATCCGCCGGCGACCGCACCCGGGCGCCGGCTCTACGAGGCGCTGCGTGCCGGCGCCGCCGAGCTGCCGGAGGTCGAGGTCCGCCCGGTCGACTGCCTCGCCGTCTGCGACCGGGCGGTGACCCTGGTGTTCCGGGCGGAGTCGCCCGGGCGCTGGAGCTACCTCGTCGGCGGCGCAGATCCGGCGGCGGATCTCGCCGACATCCTCGCCGCCGCCCGCGCCGTGGCGGCTTCCGAGCACGGCGTGCCGGCCATGGCGGACCGCCCGGCCTTTTTCCGCGAAGGTGTGATCGCCCGCTTTCCGCCGATCTGAAGGCACCTAAGCGAACGGGAACGCCTGTTCTCGTTTGACAGCAAATTGGAACTTTCGTTTTATGCCCTGCGGGTCGCGGGTGCCCGTCACGCTTCTCAGCCCGGGCCTTTCCTCCGGCGCAAGACGGCTTTGCACGACAGAGGCACGATGGCAGACGCATCCGCAGATTCAGATCGCTATACCTTCGCCCAGAACCTCGCGCGCGAGGCGGGGCGCCTGGCCTACGATTTCTACAAACGCCGCGCTGAGCTGGCGATCGAAAACAAGGGGCTGCAGGACGTGGTCTCCATCGCCGACAAGAAGGTGGAGCAGCTGATCCGCGCGCGCCTGGAAGCCCGCTTTCCCGAAGACGGCTTTCTCGGCGAGGAGACCGGCGCCAG
>JBFGUI010000183.1:0-7977 GCA_041565695.1 Kiloniellaceae bacterium | reverse complement strand
TAGTCTCCCCGTCATGGCGCTGGCGGTGCTGCTGCTGGGCGCCGGGCCGCTGCAGGCCGAGGCCCCGCGCCTCGACGGCGAGCGCCGCGCCGCCCTGGCGGACCTGCCGCGACTTCATGGCCCGCCGGTGACCGAGGCGGCGCTGGCCGGCAAGGTCGTGATCGTGGCCTTCTTCGCCAGCTGGTGCCCGCCCTGCCACCCGGAGTTCGACAACCTCGCTAAGGCGCAGCGGACCTTCGGCGGCGACCTGGCGATCGTCGCCGTGAACATCTTCGAGGTCTGGGGCGCCTTCACCGGCACCGCCCGGCGCGCGGCCTTTCTGGCCCGCAAGGACCCGCCCTTCCACGTGGTCGGCGACGGCGAGGCGGTGGCGGGGCTGTTCGCCGGGGTGACCCGGATTCCGACGCTACTGGTCTTCGCGGCCGACGGCGCGCCGCTGCTGCACTTCGTCCATGAAGAGGGAGCGGAGAAGACCCACGCCAGCTTCGAGGAGATCGCCGCGGCGGTGCGCGCGGCCCTGAATGGTTGAGGGGGTGCGGCCGGCCGGCTAGGGCTGAGCCCCGCCGGGCGGCCGGCGCTCAGGCCGCCGCGGCGCCTTTCCAGTAGTCCCAGAGGGTCCAGAGGCCGATGGCGACGAAGCCGCCGCCGGCCAGCAGCTTGAGCGGCAGCATGGCCAGGTAGCGCTCGGCCGCGACGCCGAGAGCGACGGCGAGCGCCGTGGAGAGCACCAGCGCCCCGCTGGCCGCGGCGAAGACCAGCAAGGGCGAGGTCTCGCGCTCTGTGGCGAAGAGCAGCGTGGCCAGCTGGGTCTTGTCGCCCAGTTCCGCCAGGAAGATGGTCGTGAAGATGACGATGAGTTCGGACATTGCAGTTGGATCTCTCCGGAGCCGCGACTGCGCCATGATAGCCCGCGGGGCGCCGGCTCCTGCTTGCCGCCAGGGAAGGTCACAGGTCTCGCCGGATCGGCAGGATTCGCCCGCACCACGACGGCGCGGCACCTCCCCTGCGAGCGGTTCCCGTCATAGGCGCTTCGGCTGGGCGAAGCAAGCGACAGCCTCCGGCGGCGACGGAACGGCGGCAAGGTTAACGGCCGCGCGAATCCGGGCTTCGCGGGCTTGATCATTGAATTCCTTCCGCGAAATCCCACTTTTTCCCTTGCATTGGCGCGCCAAAAACCCGACAACGCGCGCCTCAGTTTTTTGCTGGGTCAATCTGCTGGTTGCGCTGGAGGACCGATGTCAGAAGCACGCGCCCTCTTCCAACTGGGGATCGACTTGGACGAGAACCCAAGCGCCTCAAATACGGAAGAACAAGACACCTCGCCCCGTTTCATCACCGAGTCTGAGGAACGGAAGGACTTTTTCATCGAGCAGGATGGCGAAAGGTTTGCGGGAACGCACCTGATCGTCGATCTCTGGGGCGCCGAGCGCATCGATGACCTCGAATTCGTCGACGAGACGCTGCGCGAGTGCGTCGAGGCGGCCGAGGCCACGCTGCTCCACATCCACCTGCATCATTTCACACCGAACGACGGGATCTCCGGCGTGGCGGTGCTGGCGGAATCGCACATCTCGATCCACTCCTGGCCCGAATCCGGCTACGCGGCGCTCGACATCTTCATGTGCGGCGATGCCAAGCCGCATCTCGCCGTCGACGTGCTGCGCCAGCGCTTCAGGCCGGCGCGTCTGGCGGTGGAGGAGCACCGGCGGGGCCGCGGTCTGTGAGCCGCTGGCTCGTCGAGCAGCTGCACGCCGACTTCCAGCTGGGCCTCAGGGCCGACAGGGTTATCTACGACAGCGAGACCGAGCATCAGCGTCTCGTGGTCTTCGAGAACCAGTCGTTCGGCCGGGTGTTGACCCTGGATTCCGTGGTGCAGACCACCGAGAAGGACGAGTTCATCTATCACGAGATGCTCGCCCACCTGCCGATCCTCGCCCACGGTGCGGCGAAGAAGGTGCTGATCATCGGCGGCGGCGACGGCGGCATGCTGGAGGAGGTGCTGAAGCATCGCGGCGTCGAAAAGGTGACCCAGGTCGAGATCGACGCCGGGGTGATCGAGTTCTCCAAGCAGTACCTGCCGTCGATTTGCAAGGACGCCTATGACGATCCGCGCCTCGAGCTGGTGATCGGCGACGGCGCTGAGTTCGTGGCGAACTGCAGCGAGCGCTACGACATCGCCATCGTCGATTCCAGCGATCCCTTGGGCCCCGGCGTGGTGCTGTTCACCGACACCTTTTACGGCAAGGCGAAGAACTGCCTGGCGCCGGGCGGCATCCTGGTGACCCAGAACGGCGTGCCCTTCCTGCAGGGCGAGGAGCTCAGCAACACCCTGCGGGCCTTCAAGTCGCTGTTCGCCGACGCCGCCTGCTACCTGGCGACGGTGCCGAGCTACGCCGGCGGGCCCATGGCCTTCGGCTGGGGTTCGGACGACCCGGCCAAGCGGCAGCCCGATCTGGCGACCCTGCAACAGCGCTACAAGGACTCGGGTATCGAGACGCGCTACTACAACCCGGCGGTCCACCTCGGCGCCTTCGCCCTGCCGAACTACATCGCCGAACTGATCGGCTGACTTGCGCCGCAGCAATAGCTGCGATCTACTTGTTTTTGTCTAGTCGGTTTGTCGGAGGCTGCCCGCCGGCGGCCTCTTCTTTGTGGTGTCCCGGCGCCTCGGCAAGCCCAGGCGCGAGCAAGCGTAGGCGAGACAGATTGAAACTGACCGCCAAACTCGTTCTGGTGATCCTTGCCGTTTTCGGCGGTTTGCTGGCGGCAAACATCTGGATTCTGAACTCGACCGTTGCCACCAGCTTCGAGCGTCTCGAGCGCGAACACGCCCGCGCGGACGGCCACCGTATTCTCGAAGCCTTAAGGCGTGAAGCGGAGCACCTGGACTCCTCTGTACAGGATTGGGCCTTCTGGACCGACACTTACAATTTCGCCGAAGGTAACTTCGACGCCTATATCCAAGAGAACCTTTACCCGGACACTCTACGCGGCCTTGGCGTCAATGCCCTCTATGTGCTGGACCGGCAGGGCGCAGTGCTTTGGAGCATGCTGTTCGATCTCGACACGGGCAGTGAGCTCTCGGTCGCCGAACTGCCGGGAGACCGCTTTCCCGCGGACCACCCAATTCTGAAGCGGCGCCGCGACGACGGGCCGGTTCATGGACTGATCAAGACGCAGGCCGGAGCGATGCTGATTGCGGCAGCGCCGATCCTGACCAATGAAAGACAGGGGCCGCCGGCCGGAACCATGGTCGTCGGAAGGCTCCTTACTTCGGCAATGCAGGACCGGTTAAAGCATCAGATAGGCCTGGACTTTTCGATCGTCCCCCTGGATACCGGGGCCGTGGGGCTGGGCGAGCGAGAAGCCGCCGGCGAAGTCACGGAAGCTGATTCCTTCGCGATCGAAGAGTCCGGAGAAAACACCCTGATTGTCCGTAGTTTGCTGCACGACCTCGAGGGTTCCCCGGCGGCCATGGTGCGGGCGGTTGTTGCGCGCGACATCACGCAAATAGGCGAGGAGACCGAAGAGACAGCGATCCTTCTGATGATTCTGGTCGGGGTCGTGATGCTGGTTGCCATGGGTATTCTGATCCGTACCACTGTGGTCGCGCCGGTCGGCGAGCTCACCCGGCATGTCGCAGCCATCGACACGACAGGCCGGCTCTCGGAAGTTCAGATGAGGAAGCGCACGGACGAGTTTGGGCTGTTGGCCGGAGAGTTCGATCGCATGGTGCGGCAGCTCAAGGTCGTGCGCGAGCGGCTGATGGAACAGTCATATTACAGCGGGAAGGCCGAATCCATTGCCGGCGTGATGCACAACGTTCGCAACGCCCTAAACCCCGTGAATCTCGTCGTATGGGATACCATCAACGCATTGAAGGATCGGCGCAGCGATAACCTCAAGCGTTCGATCGCGGAACTTCGCAGTGAGGAGATCTCCGAAGAACGCCGCGCAAAGCTCTGGACGTTTCTTGAGCAGTCGGTGGCGCGGCTCGATGATGAACAAAGACGGCTTCTTGCCGATCTGGAAGAGATCACCGAGCAGCATCGTATCGTCGATGCAATCCTTGTGGAACACAACAGCTTCAGCCGGTTCGAGCGGCTGGTCGAAGACGTCCCGCTTGCGGATGTGCTGCGTGAAGCCTCGCAGGTCATCTCAAGGCGGAACAAGCCCCGGGTGCAGATCAGTCTGCCGTCTTCACCGCCGTCGGTGCACGCGCATCGCATTCTGCTCAGCCAGGTTCTCAGCAACCTTTTCATGAACGCGCAGGAAGCGATTGCGGCGACCGGTCGCGACAGCGGCGAGATCTCGGTGAGCTGGGCACCCGTCGAGGGGCAGGCGGGGGCGAAGATCCGTCTTACCGTTGCCGATGGCGGAGAGGGGATCGCAGCGGACAACCTCACCAAGATCTTCGAGCGCGGTTACAGCAGTCGAACCTACAAGAAGGGCGGCTTTGGTCTGCACTGGTGTGCCAACTGCCTGATTGGGATGGGGGGGCGTATCAGCGTGACCAGCGATGGACCCGGCCGCGGCGCAGCTTTTCACGTCGAACTCCCGGCGTCGGTCAGCGTCGACCGGGAGGCGGCACAATGATCGGCGCGGAACAACGATTGCGCATTCTCATCGCCGACGACGAACGGCTCATTCTCAAGGCTTATCAGCGGATCTTCACGAATGATGGCGGCGTCGACCCCTTGGAGGCGGAATTGTTCGGCAGCTCCGCTTCCACGCACCGGCCGCCCCAGTTCAGCATCGAGTATTTCCAGCAAGGCGAGGAGGCGGTCGCCGCGGTACGGCAGGCCTGCAGCAGGGGAGAACCCTTCTCCCTCGCGTTTCTGGATGTGCGCATGCCGCCCGGCATCGACGGCATCGAAGTTGCCGGGCAGATCCGCGCTGTCGATTCCGATATCAACATCGTCATCGTCACGGGATATTCCGACCTCTCTCCGCAGGCGATAGCCGAGCAGGTGCCGCCTGCCGAAAAGCTGTTCTTCATAGCCAAGCCGTTCCAGACCGCAGAAATCCAGCAGTTCGCTTCTGCCCTGACCCGGAGATGGCAGGTGGAGCGCGAGCTGATGGCCGCTCATCGGCAGCTGCAGCAACGTTGCGTTGCTCTCGAAGAGGCCTGTCGAGAAGCGCTACGCAAGAGGGATCAGGCCGCGCAGGTGAACAATGCCAAAACCGAGCTTCTGGCCGGCGTGAGCCGCGAGCTTCGTACGCCTCTCAATGCAATCGTCGGGTTCTCCGAACTGATGATGCATCGGCGCCTCGGTGAACTCACTCCAGAGGAACACCTGAACTACAACAGGGACATTCACGCCAGCGGTCGCCACCTGTTGAGCCTGGTCGATGACATTCTCGATCTGTCGAAGATTGAGGCGGGAAAGCTCGAAGTGCAGCGGAAGCTGATCGATCTCCCCGAGGTGGCGGGTTGGGTAAGGCGGCTGATTGAGCCGCTGGCCAGGAATGCCGGGCTTGCCCTTGAGGTGAGAGTCGACGAAGGTCGCCTGCCGCGGCTGTGCAGCGACGAGAGGCGGCTCGCCCAGATCTTGATCAATCTGCTCGACAATGCGGTCAAGTTCACACCATCGGGGGGCAGGGTTACGCTGACGGTTGCCAGGGAAGAACCCGACGACGTCCGGTTTGAGATCGCGGATACCGGTGTCGGCATTGCCCCGGAAGTTATCGAAAGGGTCCAGCTGCCCGTTGAGCAGACCGACAACGACGTTGCGCAAAATACCACGAGCAGTGGTCTCGGCCTGCCGCTGGTGCAAACCTTGACCGCTCAGCTGGGCGGAAGCTTCGCGATCGCCAGCGACCGCGGAACGGGCACCTCGGCGATCATGATCCTGCCCGGCAACGGCAGTTGATCCGCAACTCCGCGGGCTTCGGGCCTTTGGCTACTGCCTCACGGCGCGCCAACCGATGTCGCGGCGGCAGAAACCTTGCGGCCAGTCGATCTTGTCGACGGCGATGTAGGCGCGTTCCTGCGCTTGCCGGATAGTCGGCGCCATGGCGGTGACGTTCAGCACGCGCCCGCCGTTGGCGAGGATCTCACCGGCGGGCCCCTTTTTGGTACCCGCATGGAAGACCTTCACGTCGTCGGAATTGCCGCCGGCGGCCTCGATGCCGCGGATCACCGAGCCCTTCTCGTAGGATCCCGGATAGCCCTTGGCGGCCATCACCACCGTCAGCGCCGCCTCGTCGTACCAGCGCAGGTCGAAGCTGGAGAGCACGCCGTCGGTGCTGGCGATCAGGGCCGGCAGCAGGTCCGACATCAGGCGCATCAGCACCACCTGGCACTCGGGATCGCCGAAGCGCACGTTGTACTCGATCAGCTCCGGCCCCTTGTCGGTGATCATCAGCCCGGCGTAGAGCACGCCTTTGTAAGGCATGCCCTCGGCTTTCATCGCCGCGACCGTCGGCAGGATGATCTCCGCCATGGTGCGCTCGATCAGCTCCGGCGTCATCACCGGCGCCGGCGAATAGGCGCCCATGCCGCCGGTGTTGGGCCCCTCGTCGCCGTCGTAGGCGCGCTTGTGATCCTGGGCGGTGACCAGCGGCAGTGCGGTCTCGCCGTCGACCAGGGCGAAGAAGCTCGCCTCCTCGCCCTCCAGGTAGGCCTCGATGACCAGTTCGGCGCCGGCCGCGCCGAAGGCGCCGCCGGCCATGGCCTCGTCGATGGCGGCCAGTGCCGCGTCCTCGCTCATGGCCACGGTGACGCCCTTGCCGGCGGCCAGGCCGTCGGCCTTGACCACGATGGGCGCGCCCTTTTCGCGCACGTAGGCCTTGGCCGCCTCGGCCTCGGTGAAGCGGGCATAGGCGGCGGTCGGGATGCCGTACTTGGCGCAGAGATCCTTGGTGAATCCCTTGGAGCCCTCCAGCTGCGCGGCGGCGGCGTAGGGCCCGAAGGCCTTGACGCCGATGGCCGCCAGCCGGTCGACCAGGCCCAGGACCAGCGGCGCCTCCGGGCCGACCACCACATAGTCGATGGCCTCCTTCTGCACAAAGGCGACGAGGCCTTCCACGTCCTCCGCGGCGATGGGCAGGCACTCGGCCTCCTCGGCGATGCCGGCGTTGCCCGGCGCGCAGTAGAGCTTATGGCAGAGGGGAGAGGCCGCAATGGTCCAGCAGAGTGCGTGCTCGCGTCCGCCACCGCCTACCACCAGTACCTTCATGCCATCCTCACAATCTTGCTGAATCCCGTCTCTCGGCCATGGCCTGCCCGGCGGCGCTCTTGTAGCATGGCCGGCAGCGACCATGAGCGATTTTTATCCAGAATCCGAGCCGCGCGGCGGGGCCGTAGCGGGGAACGTCCCAGAATTCTCGGTCTCCGAGATTTCCATGGCGGTGAAGCGCACGCTGGAGGGCACCTTCGAGCGGGTGCGCGTGCGCGGCGAGATCTCCGGCTTCAAGCGCGCCGCCTCGGGCCATCTCTACATGGCGATGAAGGACGAGAACGCGGTCCTCGACGCGGTCTGCTGGCGCGGCACGGCGGGTAAGCTCTCGATCCAGCCGGAAGACGGCATGGAGGTGATCGCCACCGGGCGCATCACAAGCTATCCGGGCCGCTCGAAATACCAGATCGTCATCGAATCGCTGGAGCTGGCCGGCGAGGGTGCGCTCCTCAAGCTGCTGGAGGAGCGGCGCCGCAAGCTGGCTGCCGAGGGCCTCTTCGCCGAAGAGCGCAAGCGCGCGCTGCCCTTCCTGCCGCAGGTCATCGGCGTGGTGACCTCGCCGACCGGAGCGGTGATCCGCGACATCCTGCATCGCCTGGCCGACCGCTTCCCGCGCCGCGTCCTGGTCTGGCCGGTGCTGGTGCAGGGCGACGGGGCGGCCGAGCAGGTCGCCGCGGCAATCCGCGGCTTCAACGCCTTCGCGCCCGAGGGCGCGCTGCCGCGCCCGGACCTGCTGATCGTGGCGCGCGGCGGCGGCTCGCTGGAGGACCTCTGGGCCTTCAACGAGGAGATCGTG
>JBFGUI010000182.1:0-8006 GCA_041565695.1 Kiloniellaceae bacterium | reverse complement strand
CATCGGCGCGGCGATCCAGGGCGGCGTGCTCAAGGGCGACGTCAAGGACGTGCTGCTGCTGGATGTCACCCCGCTGTCACTCGGCATCGAGACCCTGGGCGCCGTGATGACCCGGCTGATCGACCGCAACACCACGATCCCGACCAAGAAGAGCCAGGTCTTCTCCACCGCCGAGGACAACCAGCAGGCGGTGACCATCCGCGTGTTCCAGGGTGAACGCGAGATGGCTGCCGACAACAAGCTGCTCGGCCAGTTCGACCTGGTCGGCATCCCCTCGGCGCCGCGCGGCGTGCCGCAGATCGAAGTCACCTTCGACATCGACGCCAACGGCATCGTCAACGTCGGCGCCAAGGACAAGGCGACCGGCAAGGAGCAGACCATCCGCATCCAGGCTTCCGGCGGTCTCAGCGAGAACGAGATCGAGCAGATGGTAAAGGACGCCGAGGCAAACGCCGAGAAGGACAAGGCGCGGCGTGCCCTGGTCGAGGCCAAGAACCATGCCGAATCGCTGATCCACGCCACGGAAAAGACCCTGCAGGAAGCCGGCGACAAGGTGCCGGCCGCCGACAAGACCGCCGCCGAGGAGGCCATCGCGGCCCTCAAGACCGCGGCGGAAGGCGACGACATCGAGTCCATCCAGGCCAAGATGCAGGCCCTGCAGGAAGTCTCCATGAAGATCGGCCAGGCCCTCTACCAGCAGGGCGACGCCGGCGAGGCGGAAGGTGCACCCGGCGAGGATGCCGGCACCACCAGCGAGGGCGCTTCCAGCGACGACACCGTGGTCGACGCCGACTTCGAGGAAGTCGACGACGACAAGAAGGGTCGTCAGGCCTGAGCGGGCGCCGACGATGACGGAACGGGCCGGACAGAGCCGAGGCGCGCACGACGCGGCAGGTGCTTTCCGGCCCTTTTCATGTTCGACGTTCGGCTGAGGGGAAGCCGTGAAGGACTATTACGAGACCCTGGGCGTGGCGCGCGATGCCGATGCCGGCGCGCTGAAGTCCGCCTACCGCAAGCTGGCCATGAAGTTCCACCCGGACCGCAATCCGGGCGATACCGAGGCCGAGACGCGCTTCAAGGAAATCAACGAGGCCTACGAGGTCCTGAAGGACGACCAGAAGCGGGCGGCCTATGACCGCTTCGGCCACGATGCCTTCGCCAACGGCGGCGGCGGGCCCGGCGCGGCCGGCTTCGGCGGCTTCTCGGCCAGCGGCTTCGCCGACATCTTCGACGAGATGTTCGGCGACTTGATGGGCGGGCGGCGCGGCAGCGCCGCGGCGCGCGGCGCCGACCTGCGCTACAACATGGAAATCACCCTGGAGGAGGCCTTCCACGGCAAGACCGCGCAGATCCGCGTGCCGACCTCGGTGACCTGCGATTCCTGCAGCGGCAGCGGCGCCGAGGGTGGCGCCCGCCCGGTCGCCTGCCAGGGCTGCGGCGGCCGCGGCCGGGTCCGCGCGCAGCAGGGCTTCTTCACCATCGAGCGCACCTGCCCCTCCTGCCAGGGCGTCGGCCAGGTGATCGACAAGCCCTGCCGCTCCTGCGACGGCTCGGGCCGGGTGCACAAGGAAAAGTCGCTGCAGGTCAACATCCCCCAGGGCGTCGAGGACGGCACCCGCATCCGTCTCGCCGGCGAGGGCGAGGCCGGGGTGCGCGGCGCACCGCCGGGCGACCTCTACATCTTTCTCTCGGTGGCCCCGCACCGCCTGTTCCAGCGCGACGGCGCCAACATCTACTGCCGCGTGCCGCTGCCGATGACCACGGCGGCGCTCGGCGGCTCGGTCGAGGTACCGACGATTTCCGGCGGCCGCGCCAAGATCTCCGTGCCCGCCGGCACCCAGACCAACCAGCAGTTCCGCCTCAAGGGCAAGGGCATGCCGGTGTTGCGCTCCAAGGCGGTCGGCGACATGTACGTCGAGGTCGCCATCGAGACGCCGGTCAACCTCACCAAGAAGCAGAAGGAACTGCTGAAGGAATTTGAGGCAGCCGGTGAAGGCCGCGACACCTCGCCCGAATCCTCCGGCTTCTTCGCCCGGGTGAAGGAATTCTGGGAAGACCTGACGGACTGAGCCTCCGTCGGCGGTGCGCTCACGGCGCCTGCAAACTCTCCAGATAGTGCGTCAGCAAGAGGATGCGGATGTGGGCCGGCAGGTAGCCGGGCTTGCTTTCGTCCGCCTTCAGGCGCGCGGCGAACTCGGGCATCTGGAAGGTGTCGTGGCCGGGCACCGGCTGATCGCCGGCGATGACGTCGTAGATGCGCCAGAACGGGAAGCTGCCGCTGCGCTGTGAGACCGATGTCAGATCTGACGGCGGTTCCACCAGCTTTGTGGCCAGTTCTCCGTCGCCCCTCCCTTGCGCGCCGTGACAGGCGGCGCAATAGCGCGCGTAGTCGTCGGCCGCTTCGCCGACCACCTTTGCCTGCTGCGCGACAGCCCACGGCGCGCTCGCGAAAGACAGACAGGCACATGCTAGTCCGGCTGCGAGGCGATGGCGAACCCGGCGGTTCATGCGCTGCTCCACCTTCCTTCACGATCCGGTTTGAACGTGTGACACGTCAATGATAGCCGCCGGCACGACCGGTGGGCCATGATTCGAAAGTCGAATGCGCTGGTCCGGCCCCTGAAGACCTGTCGACGATGGTCTCAGGCACCGAGGGTGAAGAGTTCTTGCGGCTCGCGCACGCCGCGTAGCGCATGGAAGCCCAGAGACACCAGTCTTCCCGCAGCCTCGCCCGCGCTCTCTTGCAGGGTGCTGGAAATCAGGATGCGGCGCTCGAGCGGACGGCACAGCGCCTGGATACGGCTCGCCTCGTTGACCGCCGGACCGACCACAGTGAAGTCGAGGCGCTCACTCGCGCCGATGTTGCCGTAGAGCACCTCGCCCAGATGCAGGGCGAGGCCGAAGTCCATGACCGGTTTGCCGGCCGCCTTGCGTTCGGCATTGAAGGCGGGAAAGGCACTCTGCAGTTCCGCTGCGGCCGCGAGTGCGTCCCGGCAGACGGCGGCCTCGTCGCGGCCCGTCAGGTCGAAGGTGGCCAAGAGGCCGTCGCCCAGAAATTTGAGGATCTGTCCCCGGTTGTCCTGTACCGGGCGCGCCATGGCCTCGAGATAGTCGTCGAGCATCTCGATGAGTATGTCGCGCGGCAGGCTGTCGGTCAGGCGGGTGAAGCCGCGCAGATCGGAAAACCAGATGACGGCGCGGATGACCTCGGCCGAGCCGCGCACGATGTCGCCGGTCAGCACCCGGTGGCCCGCATCTTTGCCCAGGTAGGTGGCGATCACCGTGCTGGCCACGTCATAGGTCAGCCGTGATTTCACCGCCAGGGCCAGAAAGGGCAGGGTCCGGCTGACCTCTTCGAGATGTCCCTCGTCGAAACCTTCGGGCCGGTCGGTGGCACAGGAGAAGAAGATCCCGTCGAGCGCCTGGCCGTGAACGGGCGGAAGGTCGCGTTTGAGGGCTTCCCTGGCCATGGCCTCAGGCTCCATCGGATCGTAGGGCACGATCCAGGCGGCATAGTCGGTCAGGCCTTCCGCGCGCAGGTCGTCGAAAACGAGAAACTCGTCCCCACTGTCGCGGTCGAGTCGCCGGCGTAGCGTCAGTAGGCCCCGCCTGCGCATGAAATAAACCGGGCTGCGCAGATACTCTTCGCGGCTCAGCACCGTACGTTCGCGCGGCTTGGATTCGATGGTGCCGGCGCCGGGCCGCCAGAGAAAGGTATGCGCGCCATAGCGGGGATGCAGCGTGCCCATGCCCATCATGGTCCGCTTCATCGGGAAGCCGGCTTCGTACAGGCGCTGACAAAAGCCGGCCATCTGTTCTTCGAGCGGCAGGCCGCGCATGCCGCGCTCGACGAGCCATAGCGGAAGGTCGTCGAGATCGAGCGGCCCGGCTAGCGCCCTGTCAGATCGCCCGAAAGTCATATCTGGCCTCTGCCCTAATCCTGCCGCGGCAGGTAGTCCTCAGACCACTTCAGCGTTGCATTGAAGCTTATGCTCACCCGCTTCTCGTCGGCGAGGTTGGGGTGCACGAAGTGCATCAGGAAGGCCGGCCAGAGTAAGAGGTCGCCGGCCTCGGGATGATGGGTGAACTCGGCCTCGATCTGGCGGTCGCCGCGGATCGCCGTCATGTTGGCAAAGCCGCGCGGGTCGTAGAAGGAGATCGCCCCGGGGCGCAGGTCGGGGCGGTTCTCCGCCAAGGGCTGCTCGGGTTGCGGCACGGCCACGTAGTAGGTGCCGCTGAGATAAGCATGCGGGTGGTTGTGCGGGTCGTGGTAGTCGCCGCGGCGGTTGACGTTGGCCCAGCCCTGCAGCGACCAGTTCACCGGGTAGTCCAGCCCGGCGCGCTGCAGGTAGTCGATGATGGTCTTGTTGACGCAGTCGCGCAGCCAGCCGATCGCCGGGTTGTCGTGGGTCATGAGGTTGCCGGAGCGGTAATCGGTGGTGAAGTCCTGGCGGCCCTCACCGGTCTTGCCGGCCTCCAGGGCCAGCACCAGGCGCTGCAGCTCCGCATTGGCCAGGTCGTGGCCCGGCAGGCGGCGGCGCAGGAGGGTGGTCGGCCAGAGCTCGACGAAGCCGTCCTTATCGAAACCGGGCGCGGGCATGGGCTTTCCTCGAGGGTTCGGCGGGGCAAGGCGAGCAAGCCAGAGGCCCACCCCTTCCGTCAAGTCTGGGCAGCTGTGCCGCGGCCTTTGTCCGCTGGGCGGCCCCGTGCTAAACCGGCGGGATCAAAGCAAGGCTGAGCTTCGGAGAGGCAGATGAATCCCCCCTACCGCGTCGCCGTGGTCGGCTGCGCCGGCCGCATGGGCCGCATGAACCTGGCCACCATCCACGCCACCGAGGGCTGCGTCATCGCCGGCGGCAGCGACCAGCCCGGCAGCCCGGCGATCGGCCAGGACGTCGGCCAGCTGATCGGCCTCGGCGATCTCGGCATCACGGTGACCGACGAGCCGGTCGAGCTCTTCGCCCAGGCCGACGCGGTGATCGACTTCACCACCCCCGCGGCGACTCAGCGCCATGCCGAGCTGGCAGCCCAGGGCGAGCTGGTCTACGTGGTCGGCACCACGGGCCTCGGGCCCGAGGAGCAGGCAATGATCGAGAAGGCGGCAATCCAGACTGTGGTGGTGCAGTCCGCCAACATGAGCCTGGGGGTCAACCTGCTGCAGATCCTCACCGAGCAGGTGGCCAGGGCGCTGGATGCCGACTACGACATCGAGATCGTCGAGATGCACCACCGCCACAAGGTCGATGCCCCCTCCGGCACCGCGCTGATGCTGGGCCGGGCGGCGGCGGCCGGGCGCGGCGTGGACCTGGACAAGGTGGCCTGCAGGGCGCGCGACGGCCAGGTCGGCGCGCGGCCGCGCGGCGAGATCGGCTTCGCCACCCTGCGCGGCGGCGACGTGGCCGGCGACCACAGCGTGATCTTCGCCGCCGAGGGCGAGCGCCTGGAGCTGAGCCACAAGGCCACCAGCCGCGAGGTCTTCGCCAAGGGCGCGATCCGGGCCGCGCTCTGGGGCCGCGGCAGGCACCCCGGGCTCTATTCCATGCGCGACGTGCTGGGGCTTTAGCCCCTGCCGTTAGTCGGGCCGGCAGAACTGGCGGACGCGGGTGAGGGCGGTCCTGAGGGCGGTGGCGACCTCGGCCCGTTCCTCCTTGGTGAGGAAGCTGCCGACGACGAGGCTGCGCCCGTGTGAGCGCAGCACCAGCTGGCTGTCGTGGCGCGGCGGGTCGGCCATCTCGACCTGCAGCCAGTAGGGCTGGAATTCCCAGGAGCGGCTCCGGCCCCCCGGCCAGACGCGGTTGACGGTCAGCCTGTCGCGGGTCAGGTGCAGGCGCTCGACCAGGCGGCCGCGGCGGTAGTTGATCTTGAAGGCGAGATAGATCAGCAGCACGTCGGCGCCCAGGAAGCCCACCACCGGCCAGGCCCCGGCCAGGTAGAAGGCAAGCCCGGCGGCAAAGGAGATGGCGCAGACCGCCGACATCAGGATGACGAAGCCGCGCGGCGAGAGGCTGCGGTGCGGCGTCAGCTCGGCATCGAACAGGGTCCTGTCCCGCGGCTCCGGCAAGGGATTGCCGGCGGCATCTCGCGCCGGGGCCACGGGCGAAGGTCTGCAGATGGCGGACATACCATCAATATAGGCCGGGCCCGGAGCCGCTTCAAACGGCGGCGCTTCCCTTCCCGCTCGGGGCCGTTAAACTCGCCGGGCCAGGAGAAAAGCGGACCCGGAAAAGCCGATGAAAAAAGCCGATATCGTCACCTTCTTCGATCGCCTGGCCGAAGTTCTGCCGGAGCCCAAGGGCGAGCTGGAGTACATCAACCCCTACACCCTGCTGGTCGCCGTGGTGCTCTCGGCACAGGCCAACGACGCCGGCGTCAACAAGGCGACGGGCCCGCTGTTCAAAAAGGTCACCACGCCGGAACAGATGGTGGCGCTCGGCGAAGCGCGCCTCAAGGACCACATCAAGACCATCGGCCTGTTCAACACCAAGGCCAAGAACGTCATGGCACTGTCGCGCCTGCTCATCGAACGGCACGGCGGCGAAGTGCCGGCCGACCGCGACGCGCTGGAGAAGCTGCCCGGCGTCGGCCGCAAGACCGCCAACGTGGTGATGAACATCGCCTTCGGCGCGCCGACCATCGCGGTCGACACCCACATCTTCCGCGTCGGCAACCGCACCGGCCTTGCCCCCGGCAAAACGCCGCTGGCCGTCGAGCAGAAGCTGGAAAAGGTGGTGCCCACGGACCGCAAGCTGCACGCCCACCACTGGCTCATCCTGCACGGGCGCTACGTCTGCAAGGCACGCAAGCCCGACTGCCACCTCTGCGTGGTGGAGGACCTCTGCGCCTTCAAGGGCAAGACGACCCTGGCCGCGCCCGCCAAGAAGACGGCGAAGAAAAAGCCGGCGAAGAAGGCTGCAAAGAAGAGAGCGGCCGTGAAGAAGCCGGCGAAAGCCCGCAAGGCAGCGGTTCGGAAAACCTAGGGCTTAGCTGACCGGCGCTCTGTGGCGGGCGCGCAACAGGCGGTTGAGGCAGGGTCGCGGCGCCTGCACGGCAGCGCGGGCGTCGCGCGCCTCGGTGTAGGAGACCGCATAGCCCCGGCCGTTGGCGTAGAGCACTACGTCGAAGACGCAGTCGGCCGTCACGTACTGCCAGATCTCCGCCGGGTCCTCACGCCGGATCAGGGCCGGGTCGCCGAGCAGGGCCGCAAGCCCGCCGCGGTCGAGGCCGAGCAGCTGGTCCGGATCGTCGTTGATCGACGGTTCCGGCGGCAGGGCCGCCTGCTGGGGCGCGGGTGCCGGTGTCGGCACCACGGTCGCGGGGCTGGCCTGCGATCCGGCCTGCAGGCCGGTCGGGGCCGTCGCCTGCGGCTTGGTGTTGACGGTCTGGCAGGCGCCCAGGCTGAGGGCGGCGAGCAGCAGGACCAGGCTGGAGCGCGAAACGGGACGCATCTGGCCGGGCTCAGGCGCCAGGGGTCTTGCCGTGGGCGGGATTGGCGTGGGCCAGCTTGGGGCCCGGGCGCTCGCCGCCGTCGTCCGCGGCGTCAAGCGAGTCGATGTCGCCGCGCAGCCGTGCGCCGGGGGCGACCACGAGATTGGCATAGCGGATCTTGCCGCTGACCCGGCCGGTGGGGGTCAGCACCAGGGTGCCGGTGACCGTCAGCTCGCCCTCGAAGGTGCCGCTGATCTCGCAGTCCTCGACCTTGGCATTGCCGCGGAACAGGCCCGGCTCGCTGATCTCCAGGCTCTGGCTGTCGCTGAGATCGGCTTCCACCTTGCCCTCGACGACCAGCTTCTCGCAGGTCTTGATCTCGCCGGAGAGGCAGATCTCGCGGCCGACCACCAGCTTGCGGCCCTCGACAGAGGGGGCCGTCCGGCCCTCGGGGCGGCGCGTCTGGGACTTGGCGCCGGCTGCGGCGGCCGCGGCGGCGCTCATCGGCGGGCGCGGCGGCGTCGCCGGGCTGCGCGGCAGCGCCTCGGCAGGCTCCGGCTGCCCGCCCTGCGGGCCGAGGT
>JBFGUI010000181.1:0-8017 GCA_041565695.1 Kiloniellaceae bacterium | reverse complement strand
ACGCGCGAAATCTCATCCGTCCCACCCCCAAAACACCCAGCCAAAAGCCAGATGCCCGAAAACAGAACAGACAGATCCGTCTAAATACGCGATCGACCTAAAGGCCCCAAATGCCCAAAAAGCACCCGAACCCGTCCAACAAAACTGCCAGACCCGCCGCCCGCGTATCCCTTCCAATTCAACAATGTCAAACAGCGAAGCGGCAGCGTTCGGCTCGGGCCGTTTGCTGCCGCGGAGGCGGGTTATAGGGCCGCCCCCCGCGACCTGTCAAACCCTTTGTGAAAAGTTTTTTGCACTGCCTGTGACAAATGACGCCACAGGGGGGCGAAGCCCCCCCCATTAATAGCCTTTAAGGTTGACAACCCCTTGTATGACCATCCATTTTCAAATGTTAGTTAACGATTTGATGGTAAGCAATTTACCGTCAAAGCGTCCTGCCTTTGGGGGGCAGCCATCCAAACCGTTAAGCCGCGGAGCTATTGTTGGTCGTGACGAATCGTAAAATCGAGTCCGAGTCGCTTGTGCGATTCGCCAAAAAGGTCAGCTATCCCGCCATTTTAGCCATTCCCCTGATCGGTGGTATCGTCGCCGCCTCCTGGTCCAACGCCGAAACGGCGCAGGCCGGAACGGCACCGGCCGGCCAGGTCGAGCCGCTCAACGCGGTGCAGAGCCCAGCGGCCAGCCAGACCGGGATCCGGACCCCGGCCGCGCCAGCCGCCCCGGTGGAAACCTCGGCCCATCCCAGCCTCAACCCGCGCAGCCGGCAGCAGGCGGCCCTGACCCCGGCCGCCCTGACCCCGGCCGACGCGCCCGAGGCGGTGCTGGCCGAGCCGCAGACCGTCGAAGAGGCGGAGCCGGAACTCGCCACCATCGAGCACGAGATCACCGTCGCCCGCGGCGACACGCTGATGAGCCTGCTGACCGGCGTCGGCGCCGAGCGGGTGCAGGCGCACCAGGCGGTAACCGCCATGGAACCGGTCTACAGCCCGCGCCGGCTGATGCCCGGCCAGAAGATCACGGTGGCCTTCGCCGACGAGGCCGGCGAGCAGGGTGCCCTGCTGTCGATCCGTTTCCAGCCCAACCGCGAGCGCGACATCGAGGTCAGCCGCTCCAGCGATGAGGACGCATTCTTCGCCGAGTCGATCGACCGCCCCGTCGCCCGCCAGCTGGCCTATGCCGAGGGCTCGATCTCCAGCAGCCTGTCGGTCGCCGCGACGGAAAAGCGCGTACCGAACCCGGTGCTGGTTGAGGCGATTCGCGCCTTCAGCTATGACGTCGACTTCCAGCGCGAGATCCAGAAGGGCGACTCCTTCGAGTTCCTCTACGAGATCTTCGTCGACGAGGAAGGCGCCCTGGTGCGCACCGGCGACCTGCTGTTCGCCGCCATGACCCTCTCGGGCAGCCGCACCGAGCTCTACTATTATGAGCGCGCCGACGGCAGCGCCGACTTCTACACCCCCGAAGGCAAGTCGGTACGCCGCTCGCTGATGCGCACGCCGATCGACGGCGCGCGCCTGTCCTCCCACTTCGGCATGCGCAAGCATCCGATCCTGGGCTATTCGAAGATGCACCGCGGCACCGACTTCGCCGCGCCGCGCGGCACGCCGATCTATGCCGCAGGCAACGGCGTGATCGACTACGCCGGCCGCAAGGGCGCCTACGGCAAGTACGTGCGCATCCGCCACGGCTCGACCTATCAGACCGCCTATGCCCACATGAAGGCCTTCGCCAGGGGCATCAAAAAGGGTGCCCGGGTGAAGCAGGGCCAGATCATCGGCTATGTCGGCACCACCGGCCGCTCCACCGGCCCGCACCTGCACTATGAGGTCATCCTCAACGGCAAGCAGGTCAACCCGCTGAAGGTGACCCTGCCGCGCGGCGACAAGCTGAAGGAATCGGAGATGGCCGATTTCGCCGAGCACCGCAGCGTGGTCGAGCGCCAGCTGGCTCTCGCCCAGGGCGGTGTGCTGATGGTGCAGCGCGCCTGCGAGGAGGAAAGCCAGGTGGTCGAGCAGGGCTCGAGCATGGGCAGCGACTGCTGAACGGCAAGTCGCCCGCCGGACCTTCCTGATCGGGCCTGCCGCTTCAGGATCCGGTCGACAGAAAACAGAGGCGCGTTTCCGCCACGATCCGGTGGGGCGCGCCTTTTTCTTGCCTTCCACGGATTTGGACGCCGAGAGTCCCCGGCATGTTCGCGACCACCACTGCCGCCGCCGAGGGCTTCGGTCTTGGCGCCGGCCTGATCATCGCCATCGGCGCGCAGAACGCCTACGTGCTGCGCCAGGGCCTGCGGCGCCAGCACGTCTTCGCCGTCGCCAACCTCTGCTTTGTCATCGACTGCCTGTTGATCGCCGTGGGCGCGGGCGGCTTCGCGAGCCTGCTGCAGGCCGTTCCCCGGCTGCCCGGCATCGCCGCCTGGGGCGGCGCCCTGTTCCTTGCCGCCTACAGCCTGCGGGCCTTCGCCGCGGCGCTGCATCCCGGCAGCCTGAAGGCCTCGGAAGGGACCGAGGTGGGCAAGGGCCTCAAGGTCGCCCTGGCAACCGCCCTGGCACTCAGCCTGCTCAATCCGCACGTCTATCTGGACACCGTGATCTTGCTTGGCGGCCTCGCCGCCCAGTACGCCGGTGGCGAACGCCTGGCCTTTGCGCTCGGTGCCATGCTGGCCTCGGGCCTGTGGTTCTACGGCCTCGGCTACGGCGCGCGCCGCCTCGCGCCCTTCTTCGCTTCGCCGCGGGCCTGGCGCCTGCTCGACGCCTTCGTCGGCTGCGTCATGGCGGCGCTGGCCCTCGGGCTGGTGGTCGAGCAGCTCCGCTGATCTCATTGCCGCCGCAATCGGTGATGCTTCTCGGCAGTCGCTTTCCTGGACAACCAAGGACCTCCCCGGAACACACAGCGGCCGCGGCTCGACCCATCATATCACCACAAACATATACTTCCGGTATTCATTAACAAAAAAAATACAACTTCTTGGTCAGAATGCGGTCGCTTCATCTATGGATAGAACGTCACCTCTTGGGGCGTTTTGCCGTGGGCCTGGGATCTCGACCGTGTTGGATCGTACTGGGGCGGCGCTCGGCTAATATCGGAGGATTCGCGTGAGCATTCTGGAAAACCTCAAGATCCGCACCCGCATCAGCATCCTTGCCGGCCTGTCTGCCGCCGGCCTGCTCGCCTTGGCCGGGACCTACTTCGTCAGCGATAACCTGATCGGAAAAGCTTTCAAAGCAGAGGAAGCCCTCATGGAGGTGAGCGACCTCACCGCAGCAGTCGAGACCGGCGCCCTACAGATGCGCCGCCGCGAGAAAGACTTTCTCTTGCGCCGCGACCTGCAATACACGGAAAAGTACGGTAAGGACACGGGCAAGGTCTTAGAAGCCATCGAAAAGCTCGCGGCGCACGCGCACTCGGGCATGATAGACTCCTCGATCGGGCCGCTGCGCGACGGCATCCTGACGCATCAGGCCCAGTTCGAAAAAGTCGTGCAGATGATGCAGCGGCTCGGCCTCGACGAGAAGAGCGGGCTTGAAGGCGAGCTTCGAGCCGCGGTTCATGCCGTCGAGGAAAAGCTGAAAGAGGCCGGGCTCGACGGCTTGACCGTCAAGATGTTGATGATGCGCCGCCACGAGAAGGACTTCATGCTGCGCGGCGCAGAGAAGTACATCGGACGCATTGAAGAGCGCCGCGCCGAGTTCGAAGAACTGCTCGTTCGCGCGCCTCTGCCATCGCAGTACAAACAGGACGTCACGGGGCTGCTTGACGCCTATGTCGCCGGTTTCCGGGCCTGGGCCAAGCTCCGCCTTGAGACCGATGCCGAGATCAAGCAGCTCAGTGTGATTTTCGCCGAGATGCAGCCTCACTTCGACGCGATCTTCGAAGCGGCGAAGACCGGGCAGGTCGAGGCCAAAGCACTGCTGCGTGAAGCCCGTGAAACCGGGCAGCTGGTCATCTATGGCGTCGTTCTTGTGCTTCTGGTCTCGAGCTGCCTGCTCGGCTATCTGATCGCCCGCAGCATCACCGCGCCGATCGGACGGATCACCGGGGCCATGAAGCTGCTGGCCGGCGGCGACAACAGCGCCGAGATCGTGGACAGCGCGCGCAGCGACGAGATCGGCGAGATGTCGCGCGCCATCGAGGTGTTCAAAGACAACGCCTTGGAAATGGAGCAGATGCGCGCCAGCGAGGAACGCCGCAAGGAAGAGCAGGATGCAAAGCTGAAGTCGGAGATGCTGGCCATTGCCGATTCCCTGGACCAGGAAATCAAGGCGGTGGTGAACGAGATAACCAGCAAAGCCGAGAGTCTGAAGGGCGCCTCCTCCGGAATGAACAGCATTGTCGAAAGCCTCGGCAAGCGGACGAAGAGCGTGGCCGCCAGCTCCAACCTCACCAGCGACCGCATTCAGACCGTCGCCTCTGCCGCCGAGGAACTGAGCTCCTCGATCAGCGAAATCGGCCGGCAGATGGAGCAGTCCAACAACATCACCAGCAAGGCCGTGAAAGACGCCGAGCGCACGGACAAAACCGTCAGCAAGCTGGCCGAGGCAGCGGAAGAGATCGGTAACGTCATTGCCCTGATCAACGATATCGCCGAGCAGACCAACCTGCTGGCCCTCAACGCCACCATTGAAGCGGCACGCGCCGGTGAAGCCGGTAAGGGTTTCGCCGTGGTGGCTAACGAAGTCAAGAGCCTGGCAACGCAGACCGCCAAGGCGACCCAGGAGATCGGCGCTCAGGTGGGCTCGATCCGTACCGAGACCCAGGATGCGGTGAAGGCCATCGGCGCCATCGCTGAGACCATCACCGAGGTCAACACCATCGCCAAGAGCATCTCGGACTCGATGGAGCAGCAGTCCTCGGCTACCCAGGAGATCAGCCTAAGCGTCCAGGACACGGTTCAGAGCACCACCGAGGCGGCCTCTGAGGTCGAAAACCTTGCCCGCGAGACCGGGCAGGTCAGCGACATCTCCGGTGAGGTGCTCGACAACGCCCAGCAGACCTCCGAGCAGATCGAGGCGCTCGACAGGCGGATCAGCGAGATCCTGCGCAACCTGCGCGAATCGGCGGTCGGCAACCGGCGCAAGAACCCGCGCTTCAAAAGCAATTGGCGTGCCGCCGTTGTTGCCAAGGGCGAGACTCACGACTGCCAGGTCGCCGATATCTCTCTGGGCGGCATGTTGATCAGCCAAAACCTGGGCCTGGCCAGAGGCGACGAGATCAAGATCTCCATCGACGGAATCGCCGGGGAGCTCGCCGGGCGGGTCGTCCATGCGAGGCAGGACGGCACCCACGTGCAGTTCCACGCAAGCGAGGAATTGCACCGAGAGGTAACCCAGTTTCTGCAGGCACAGGGTTTCCTGACGGAGGCCGCCTAGAACTAAGTCGTTCGGCCGCGTTCAGGCGAAGACCGGCAGTCCCTACTCGGCGGCGTCGCTGGCCTTCTTGACCGGCCAGTCCGGGCGGTTGATCGAGAAGACCTCGTCGACGCGGCAGTAGTCCATATAGCCGAGCCGGGCGATGGGACGCAGCTTGGCCATGTCGATCAGTCCGTCGGTCATAACGGACTCGTCGATGTGGATGCCGATCACCTCGCCGAAGACCACGGCATTGCGGGCGTTCGGCGCATTGGAGGGCAGATCGACGGTCTGCAGATAGCGACACTCCATGTGGATCGGCGAGGCCTTGACGCGCGGCGGCTTGACCAACCTGGAAGGCACCAGTTCCAGTCCGGCCGCTTCCGCTTCGCTGACTCCGGCCGGCGCCGGGGCCGAGGTCACGTTCATGGCATCGCGCAGGTCCCAGGTCACCACGTTGCAGACGAACTCCCGGGTGCGCTCGGCATTGGCCAGGGAATCCTTAGCGCCGTCCGGCGGCCCGTCGGCCTTGCGCCCACCGGGGGCGAACATCACCACCGGCGGATCGCCCGCGACGCCGTTGAAGAAGCTGTAGGGCGCCAGGTTCACCGCCCCGGCCTCGTTCACCGTGGTGATCCAGCCGATTGGCCGCGGCACGACGCAAGCCTTGAAGGGATTGTGCGGCAGGCCGTGGTCCCCGAGCCGCGTGTCATAGAACATGAGCCTCTCCTTGCGGCGGCGCGCTGCCGGCGCCCCTGCGGCGGGGCGGCGGCTCAGGCCGCCGCCACCATCTCGCCGTTGATCGACAGGCCGTCCGGCCCGGCCGTGACGCTCACCTTGTCGCCGTCGCCGATCTTGCCTTCCAGGATCAGGCTGGCCAAGGGGTTCTGCAGCTCGCGCTGGATGACGCGCTTCAACGGGCGCGCCCCGTAGACCGGATCGTAGCCCTTGTCGGCGAGCCAGGCCTTGGCCTGCTCGTCGAGCTCCAGGCTGATCTTGCGGTCGGCCAGCATGGCATGGAGGCGACCGAGCTGGATATCGACGATGCCGGTCATCTGCTCGCGGGTCAGGCGATGGAACAGCAGGATCTCGTCCAGGCGGTTGAGGAACTCGGGCCGGAAGGCCTGGCGCACCACTTCCATGACCTGACCGCGCACCGCATCGCTGTCCTCGCCCGCCGGCTGGTTGGAGAGAATCTCCGAGCCCAGGTTGGAGGTCAGGATGATGAGGGTATTGCGGAAGTCGATGGTGCGGCCCTGGCCGTCGGTCAGGCGGCCGTCGTCGAGCACCTGCAGCAGGATGTTGAAGACGTCGGGATGCGCCTTTTCGACCTCGTCGAACAGCACCACCTGATAGGGCCGGCGCCGCACCGCCTCGGTCAGCGCGCCGCCCTCCTCGTAGCCGACGTAGCCCGGCGGGGCACCGATCATGCGCGCCACCGCGTGCTTTTCCATGTACTCCGACATGTCGAGGCGGACCATCGCTGTCTCGTCGTCGAACAGGAAGCGGGCCAGCGCCTTGGTCAGCTCGGTCTTGCCGACGCCGGTCGGGCCGAGGAACAGGAAGGAGCCGATCGGGCGATTGGGATCCTGCAGGCCGGCGCGGGCGCGGCGCACGGCGTTGGAGATCGAGACGATCGCGTCCTCCTGGCCGATCACGCTCCTGCTCAGCGCCGTCTCCATGGAGAGCAGCTTCTCGCGCTCGCCCTCCAGCATCTTGTCGACGGGAATGCCGGTCCAGCGCGACACCACGGCGGCGATGTCGTTCTCGGTGACTTCCTCGTTGAGCATGCGGTGCTCCTGCGCCGCCTCGGCTTCGGTAAGCTGCTTTTCGAGCCCCGGAATCACGCCGTACTTCAGCTCGCTGGCCTTGTTGAGGTCGCCCTCGCGCTGGGCGATCTCAAGGTCATTGCGCGCCTGGTCGAGCTGCTCCTTCAGCTTCTGGGCGCCGGCCAGCTTGTCCTTCTCGGCCTGCCACTGGGCGGTGAGCTCGGCAGACTTGGCCTCGAGCTCGACGATATCCTTGGTGAGCTTCTCGAGCCGCTCCTTGGAGGCCTTGTCGCTCTCCTTCTGCAGCGCGTTCTGCTCGATCTTCATCTGCACCAGCCGGCGGTCGAGCTCGTCGATCTCCTCCGGCTTGGAGTCCACCACCATGCGCAGCCGGCTGGCCGACTCGTCGACCAGGTCGATGGCCTTGTCAGGCAGGAAGCGGTCGGAAATGTAGCGGTTGGACAGCGTCGCCGCCGCGACGATGGCTGCATCGGTGATGCGCACGCCGTGGTGCAGTTCGTACTTCTCCTTGAGGCCGCGCAGGATGGAGACGGTCTCTTCGACGCTCGGCTCCGGCACGAAGACCGGCTGGAACCGCCGGGCGAGGGCCGCGTCCTTCTCGATGTGCTTGCGGTACTCGTCCAGGGTCGTGGCGCCGACGCAGTGCAGGTCGCCGCGCGCCAGGGCCGGCTTCAGCATGTTGGAGGCGTCCATCGAGCCTTCCGCCTTGCCCGCGCCGACCAGGGTGTGCAGCTCGTCGATGAAGACGATGATCTCGCCACCAGCATCGGCGATCTCCTGCAGCACGGCCTTGAGGCGCTCCTCGAACTCGCCGCGGAACTTGGCGCCGGCGACCATGGCGCCGAGGTCGAGGGACATCAGGCGCTTGTGCTTCAGGGT
>JBFGUI010000180.1:0-8048 GCA_041565695.1 Kiloniellaceae bacterium | reverse complement strand
GCTCCACCACCTCGGACCCGGAGAAGTTCGCCCGCCTGCTGGAGGGCCTGCGCAAGCACTGCCCGGGCATGATCGTGCAGTTCTCCACCGGCGGCCGTTCCGGCAAGGGGGCCGAGCGCGGCGGCATGATCGCGCTGAAGCCCGACATGGCCTCGCTCGCCACCGGCTCCTGCAACTTCCCGACCCGGGTCTACGACAACAGCCCGGATCTCATCGACTCCCTGGCCGCGCAGATGCGCGAACACGGCGTGAAGCCGGAGGTCGAGGCCTTCGACCTCTCGATGATCTTCAAGGCCGTAGAGATGGAAAAGGCCGGGCTCATCAAGGGGCCGCTGCACGTGCAGTTCGTCATGGGCGTGAAGAACGCCATGCCGGTCGACCGCCCGACCTTCGAGTTCTACGTCCAGACCCTGAAGCGCCTGGCGCCCAAGGCGACCTGGACCGGCGCCGGCATCGGCAAGGACCAGATCACCCTGGTCGAGTGGTCGGCGGAACTGGGCGGCAACGTGCGCACCGGCCTGGAGGACAACATCCGCCTCGACCGCGACAACCTGGCACCGTCCAACGCCGCCCTGGTGAAGCTGGCGATCGAGCGCTGCGCCACGTACGACCGCCGCCCGGCGACGGTCGCCGAAGCGCGCCGGATGCTGGGGCTGCCGCAGGCGGCGTAGGCTGCGGCTTGAGCTTGCGGGGAACTCGCTGGAGAGGCGGTCTGAGAAAATACCGACTGACTTTCGGGCGAGAGGCCGGCTGACCGGACCAATACACTGATTCGGACTCCGGGGTGCCTCCGGCCCGCTGCGATCGCGGCCGGCGCTCCCTTTTTCGGGCCCTTGCCGAATTGCAGCGGAGATCTAACCGCTGGCAGAGCCAGAGCTATGCTGCTAGGCAGCCAGGTGCGCATTGCTCGCGCGGCGAAGCGGAAGCGTTATTGTGACCCGGGTGCCGACATTGGCCTCGCTCTCAATCTCCATTCTGCCGCCATGCAATTCTGCAAGCGACTTGGCAAGGGGAAGGCCGAGCCCTGTGCCAGGATGTCTCTTTGTCATCACGTTGGCGACCTGACCGAAGGGAGCCAGTGCAACCTCGATTTCAGACTTCGACATTCCAATACCGTCATCGGCGACTGCGATGACCATCGACACATTTTCACTCGGCCGCATCTGCATCGAGACCCGACCGCCCGATTGGGTAAACTTGATCGCGTTGGAAAGCAAATTGAGCATGATCTGCTGCACCGCTTTTGGATCGCAGTGCAGTCGTGGCAGATTGGCCGGGGCCTCAAACGAAAGCGCGATGCCATTGGTGTCTGCTTGGTGCTGAACCATGCGCAGCGACGAACGCGCGAGGTCCGAGAGATCGACACTCTCTTTCTGCAGTTCGTACTTGCCGGCTTCAACCTTTGAAAGATCGAGTATGTCCTGGATCAGGTCGACCAAGGTGGTCGCACATCTACGAATGTCTTCCACATAGCTGCGGTATCGATCATTGCCGAGCTTTCCCAGAAGCTCCAGCTGCATGACTTCCGCAAAGCCAATAATGGCATTGAGGGGCGTGCGCAGCTCATGGCTCATGTTGGCGAGAAACTCACTCTTCACCTTGTCGGCCTCAATCGCCCGGTTGCGCTCATGCCTTGCGTCGGCCTCCGCTAGTTGGGCTCTGCCGACCTGGCGCACAAGGAGTATGACCAGTGAGGCGCCGCTGGCCACACCGCCCAGCAGGCATGCCACCAGGATCCAGTGGATAAAGTCATCCTCTTCGAGGATAAGTTCCGTGATCGCCTCGTCAGCCAGGAAGGTGTCGAGCACCATTTTGTGGACCGCGATCCTGTTTGTATCGAGTTGGTCGCGAATCGATCTGTATTCGACGGTGTCGCCGGGCAACAAGGTCGAAAGGCGGGGCTCGATATCTTCGATCATCGTATTGATGGCCAGAATGGTGTTTTGAGCTCCTGCGACATGGCTGAACAGCTGGCCTTTCTCGCCGCTCAGGAACAGCGGCAGGCGGCTGACCAGGATGTCGAAGCGATGCTTCATCTCGCGGGCGCCGACGCTCCCATCACCGAGAGCAAAGCGGTCCAAGGCGCCCATGAAGCGAAGATACTCCGTCTCAAGTTGAGCCGAGATCCACAACACATTGCTGATATGCGCCTTGTGCCGCTCGTTTCGGACCATGAGTTGGTGGAGCGCGAAAATTTGGAAGCCAAAGAACAGGACTATGACGCAAATGAGAGGCGCATGGCGTTTCCAGGTATTCCGGGCCATCACCGTACCTGGAGCTCTTTCAGCTGCCACACCATCTTTCGCTCGGTCAGGCGATCCCGCAGGCTGCTGAAGTGATCAATCGGATAGATGATCCAGATCGGCCCCTTATCTCGCAGTTCGAGCTGCACGCCGTTCATTTCGAGAGCCAGAAGGACCGGGTATTTCGTGAAATCGGCAATCGGGATGTCGATGACGTAATCGTTGTGCGCGACAGCGCGGACGACTTCACCTTCTGCGCCGACAAGGTCGAGGACATCCCGCACCGGCACGCCCTTGAACTCCTGGACTCCGTCTGTCCAGGGCGTTGTCGTCTGCAGTGTCGTCGTGCCGAGGGCGTCGAGCATCGCCCGGTCGAACCTGGCGCCGTCTGAGTGGTTCCCTCGTGTGATCTTGCCGGATATTTCCAGGATCACTTCCTGAGTCGGGACAGCCAGATCGTCTCGGGCCTCGGCGCTGGGTTGGAGGCCCAGCCAGATCACCTTCAAGGTCACGACGGCTATGAGAAACGCACAAGTCCATCTTGCTGCGCCAGTAGGCATATTTTCTCACTCACTTGCAGGCCAATCACCTTGCCAGGCGCAACCTCTGCTGCCGGACAGGTGATATAAACATAATGGCAAGAGTTCTTAACTGAATTCTTAACTAAGCCTGAATTCTTAACGAAAGGTAAACCAGGTGATCAGAGATCGCTGTCTGCCCCATCAGCCTGCGCTCAGCAGGCCCTGCAGGCCGTGCCACAGCAGTTTCAGCGCGACCAGCACCAGCAGGGCGTAGCAGGCGCGGTAGAGTCGAAGTGCGGGGCGGCGGGGCTCAGTTCCGCTGGCACGTGCGGTCCATGATCGGTTGCCAGCTTCCGCCGCTGAAAGCTTTCCAGACGGCGCGAAAATCCCGCGCGCCGGAAAACCGGATCTTGTCGCGCACCCGGGCGGTGCTTACCAGCCGGAGGTGCAGCTCGTCTTCCAGCCGCAGCGGGGTCGCCGCCTGCTGGACCAGGCTCATCTGGATGGTTGCGTCGCGGGAGATGACACGCCGCAGGGCCAGCGCGCTGCGGCCGTCGTCGAGCCAAATGTCGATCAGGCCGGCGCGACCCTGGCGCACTGCCACGTGCGCAACGACGACGGCTCCACCACCTCGGACCCGGAGAAGTTCGCCCGCCTGCTGGAGGGCCTGCGCAAGCACTGCCCGGGCATGATCGTGCAGTTCTCCACCGGCGGCCGCTCCGGCAAGGGGGCCGAGCGCGGCGGCATGATCGCGCTGAAGCCCGACATGGCCTCGCTGGCGACGGGCTCCTGCAACTTCCCGACCCGGGTCTACGACAACAGCCCGGAGTTCATCGACTCCCTGGCTTCGCAGATGCTCGAGCACGGCGTGAAGCCGGAGGTCGAGGCCTTCGACCTCTCGATGATCTTCAAGGCCTTCTTCAGCAGCCGACTAACTCGTGAACCGCCCGCCCAGGCGGTAGCGGTCGCCGGGGTGCAGCAGCAGGGCCCAGGTCACCGGCAGCTCGCCGGACCAGGTCTGGCGGCGCAGCAGCAGGCAGGGCGTGCCGGGCTTCATGTCGAGCAGCTGGCGCTCCTCGTCGTTCGGCATGACCGCCAGGACCACGTGCTCAGCCTCGGTGATCGGCGCCTGCTGGGTCAGGTAGGCATAGGGCGTGATCGCGGTGAAGTCCTGTTCCAGATAGCCGGGCGCGGCCGCCGGGTTGACGTAGCGGTCCTCGAGCTGCACCGGCTGGCCGTCTTCCATGTGCACGATGAGGGAGTGGAAGAGGGGGGCGCCGCGCTCCAGCCCCAGCAGCTTGGCCTCCAGGGCGCGGGCCCGCTCGCGGCGCAGGAAGATGACGCCGGCGGAGTGATGGTGGCCGCGGGCCGCGATCTCCTCGGCGATGTTGCGGATCGCCAGCACGTCGGACTGCGGCTTGGTCTGGGCGACGAAGGTGCCGGCGCCCTGCACCCGCTCCAGCCAGCCTTCCGTGGTCAGCTCGCGCAGCGCCCGGTGCACCGTCATGCGGCTCACCTTCAGCTCGGCGGTCAGCGCGTTCTCCGAGGGCACCCGCGCCTGCTCCGGCCAGTCGCCGGCGACGATGCGCCCGACGATGTAGTCCTTGACCTGCTGGTAGAGCGGCGGCTCGCCGGGGCCGTTGGTGCTGATCGATCGGGGCATGGGAAGGGCAGTCTCTCCTCGTCGGATGGGTGCGGCTGCGGCGCGGCGCGCGAAGGCGGCCGGTTGGATCGGCCGGGGGAACTTGTATATACAAGATATACAGAAGGGCGGCTCCCCTGGCCAGGGGGCGCCGAAGATGCCGGTCAGACGAGGGAGTGCGATGGACCTTTTCCGCTTCAAAGAGGGCAGCCTGCCGCTGCTGGTCTCCATGCCGCATCCCGGCACCTACATCCCGCCGGCGCTGGCCGCGCGCATGACCTCGGTGGCCAAGACCGTGCCGGACACCGACTGGCACATCCCGCGGCTCTACGATTTCCTTGAAGCGATGGACGTCTCCGTGCTCGAAGCGACCCACTCGCGCTACGTCATCGACCTGAACCGCGCGCCGGACAACCGCGCGCTCTACGCCGGGGCCAGCAACACCGAGCTCTGCCCCTTGCAGACCTTCGCCATGGAAGAGATCTACCGCGACGGCCAGCGCCCCGACGACGCCGAGGTCGAGGAACGCCGCGCCACTTACTGGCAGCCCTACCACGACCGCCTGAAGGATGAGCTGGCAAGGATCAGGGAAAAGCACGGCATCGCCTTGCTGTGGGACGCGCACTCGATCCGCAGCCAGGTGCCGCGCTTCTTCGAGGGGCGCCTGCCGGACTTGAACCTCGGCTCCGCCGACGGCGCCGCGGCGGCGGCGAGCCTGATGGATATCCTGGCGGCGGTGGCGCGCGACGCGGAACACCTCGGTTATACCCACGCGGTCAACGGCCGCTTCAAGGGCGGCTACATCACCCGCAGCCATGGGAGTCCGGCGGACGGCGTGCACGCGGTGCAGCTCGAGCTCTCCGAGATCACCTACATGGACGAGGACCCGCCCTTCGCCTTTCGCGACGACCTGGCCGAGCAGGTGAGGCCGGTGCTGTCGGGCCTGGTCCAGACCATGCTGGCCTGGGCCGAGATGGAACTGCAGGGGTAGGGCGCTCCCCCTCACCCAGCTCCGCCTAGGCTCACCCTTCGGGCTCGCCAAGGCTGCTCAACCCTCTCCCCGCGGGGGAGAGGGATGCGAAGACTTGGTGAGCGGAGCGAACCTAGGCGGAGCTGGGTGAGGGGGACGCGGTGCTACCCACCCCGCACCACCTTGCCGGCCTTGACCACCTGGCGGCAGGGGTTGCGGCCGATGTGGTAGGCGAGTTCCGCCGGGTGGGCGATGTCCCAGAGCGCGAGGTCGGCGGCCTTGCCGAGTTCCAGGGTGCCATGGGTCTCGGCCAGGCCGAGGGCGCGGGCGCCGTTGCGGGTGACGCCGGCCAGCGCCTCCTCCGGGGTCAGGCGGAACAGGGTGCAGCCCATGTTGAGGATCAGCAGCAGCGAGGTGATCGGCGCCGAGCCGGGATTGCAGTCGGTGGCCAGGGCGATGGGCACGCCGGCCTCGCGCAGCGCCGCGACCGGCGGCAGCTTGGTCTCGTGCAGCACGTAGAAGGCGCCGGGCAGCAGCACCGCCACGGTGCCCTTCAGCGCCATGGCGCGCACGCCCTCCTCGCTGGTGTATTCCAGGTGGTCGGCGGAGAGGCCGGCAAAGCGCGCGACCAGCGCCGCGCCCTTGGAATCGGACAGCTGGTCGGCATGCAGCTTCACCGGCAGGCCGCAGTTCCGCGCCGCCTCGAAGACGCGGGCGACCTGCTCGGGATAGAAGGCGATGCGCTCGCAGAAGGCGTCGACCGCGTCGGCCAGGCCGGACTCGGCGACCTGCGGCATCATGGCGACCACCGCGTCGATGTAGTCCTCCGGCCGGCGCTCGAACTCGGGCGGCACCGCGTGGGCGCCGAGGAAGCTGGTCTTCACCGTCACCGGGTTGGTCTCGCCGAGACGCCGGGCGACCCTGAGGCACTTCAGCTCGTCTTCCAGGGTCAGCCCGTAGCCCGACTTGATCTCGACGGTGGTGACGCCCTCGGCCATGAGGTCCTTGAGGCGCGGCAGGGCGCGCTGGTAGAGCTCCGCCTCGCCGGCGGCGCGGGTCTGCTCGACGGTGAAGCGGATGCCGCCGCCGGCCTTGGCGATCTCCTCGTAGGAGGCGCCGGTCAGGCGCAGCTCGAACTCGCGCGCCCGGTCGCCGCCGTAGACCAGGTGAGTGTGGCAGTCGATCAGGCCGGGGGTGATCCAGGCGCCGGCCGCGTCGTGCACCCGCCGGGCGAGGCGCTCGGGCGCGCCGGGCAGTCCGGCGGCGGGGCCGAGCCAGGCGATGCGGCCGTCCGCGACCGCGATCGCGCCATCGGCCACGGCGCCGTAGGGCGCGGCTTCCGCCGCCGTGCCAGCCGTCATCGTGGCCAGGTGCGCCCCTGTCCAGAGATCGTCCCACATCGCAAATGACCTACCCGCTTTGCGCTACCCACTGCGGCAAGGAAATTGTCTATACAACTTTCCTGCCTTACCCTCGCAGGGAGGTGCCTGGCAAGTCCCTGCGACCCCGCTCATTTCATAGCAGGCTTCGATGACGAACCATAAGCTTTTCGCCCCGCTGGCCTTTCTGCCCGAGGGCTGGGCCGCGGACGTGCTGCTGGAGGTCGACGCGGCAGGCCACTTCGCCGGCGTCACGCGCGGCGCCGCGCCGGGCTCGGCCGCGCGGCTCGCCGGCCCGGTGCTGCCCGGCATGCCCAACCTGCACAGCCACGCCTTCCAGCGCGCCATGGCCGGCCTCGCCGAGCACGCCGGGGCGGGCGGCGGCCAGGAGGCCTCCTTCTGGACCTGGCGCGAGGTCATGTACCGCTTCGTCGCCGCCATCACGCCGCAACAGCTGGAGGCCATCGCCGCCCAGCTCTACGTCGAGATGCTCAAGGCCGGCTACACGGCGGTCGGCGAGTTTCACTATCTGCATCATGGGCCGGGCGGTGAGCCCTACGACGACATGGCGGAGATGTCGCGCCGCACGATCGCCGCCGCGCAAGCCACCGGCATCGGCATCACCCAGCTGCCGGTGCTCTACGGGTACGGCGGCTTCGGCGGCCGCGAGGCGGGCGCAGGACAGCGGCGTTTTCTCAACGATCCCGGTAGCTTGCTGCGCATCGTTGAGACTCTTAAAGCATCACATGAGGATAACCCGCAGGTGCGCATCGGCATCGCGCCGCATTCCCTGCGCGCGGTGACGCCGGAGACCCTGCGCGAGGTGCTGCAGGGGCTCGATGCGCTCGATGCCACGGCGCCGATCCACCTGCACATCGCCGAGCAGATGAAGGAGGTGGAGGACTGCGAGGCCTGGTGCCGCCAGCGCCCGGTCGAGCACCTGATGGAGACCGCGCCGCCGGATAAGCGCTGGTGCCTGGTGCACGCCACCCACATGAACGCGGTGGAGACCGCGGCGGTGGCGGCCTGCGGCGCGGTGGCGGGGCTCTGCCCGACGACGGAAGCCAACCTCGGCGACGGCCTGTTCCCGGCGGAGAACTACCTCGCCCACGGCGGGCGCTGGGGCATCGGCTCCGACAGCCACATCTCGGTCAGCCCCTGGGAGGAGCTGCGCTGGTTCGAGTACGGCCAGCGCCTCGCCTGGCGGCGCCGCAACGTGCTGGTGGGCGCGGGGGCCAAGGCGGCGCTGGGCCAGCGGCTCTACGGCGAGGCGCTGGCCGGCGGCGCCCAGGC
>JBFGUI010000179.1:0-8075 GCA_041565695.1 Kiloniellaceae bacterium | reverse complement strand
CGCCAGAAGGCCGAGGCCGCCTATCAGAAGGCGACCGTCGCGCCGGTCGGCGAGACCATCACCTGGAGCAACCCCAATACCGGCAACCAGGGCACCGTGACTCCGACCCGCGAGGGCACCTCCTCCACCGGGGCCTATTGCCGCGAGTTCCAGCAGACCGTGATCATCGGCGGCAAGGAAGAGCAGGCCTATGGCGTGGCCTGCCGCCAACCGGACGGTGCCTGGGAAATCAAGAGCTAGAACACTTTGCGGGCTTGGCAGAGCCCTCTTGGGCCTGCCGGAGGGAGCGGGTATTCTTTGACCGGATACCCCCTTCCTCGATTCTTGGGTCGCAACCGTAGAGCCTATGCAGGATCCGTATAAGCTGCTGAACGTCGACCGCTCGGCTTCGCAAGAGGACGTCAAGCGCGCCTACCGCAAGCTGGCGAAGGAGTTGCACCCGGACATCAATCCGGGCAACAAGGAGGTCGAGCAGAAGTTCAAGGAGATCTCCCAAGCCTACAGCATTCTGGGCGATCCGGAGAAGCGCAAGCGCTTCGACCGCGGCGAGATCGACGCCTCCGGCCAGGAGACGTCGTTCAAGGGCGGCTTCTACCGCAACCATGCGGGCTCCAAGCGCGGCGCCAAGTACAACCCCTTCAACTTCGGCGAGGACATCAGCGCCGACGACATCTTCGCGGACCTTTTCGGCGCGCGGAGCCGGCGGGTGCGCCGGCCCGGCGCGAACGTCTCCTACACCGTGCCGATTTCCTTCCTCGAGGCCGCCAACGGGGCCAAGAAACGCATCAAGCTGGCCGACGGCAAGACCCTGGACGTGAACATCCCGGCCGGCACCGAGGACCGCCAGGCCCTGCGCCTCAAGGGCCAGGGCATGCCCGGCGTCGGCGGCGGACCGGCGGGCGACGCGCTGGTCGAGGTGCACATCCAGCCGCACTCCTTCTTCGAGCGCAAAGGCATCAACGTGCACGTGGAACTGCCGGTGACTCTGCAGGAAGCCGTGCTCGGCGCCACGGTCACCGTGCCCACGGTGCACGGCAGCGTCTCGATGAAGATCCCGCCGGGATCGAACAGCGGCTCGACCCTGCGGCTGAAGGGCAAGGGCATCAAGGCGCGCGACAGCGACGAGATCGGCGACCAGTATGTCAAGCTGAAGGTCATGCTGCCGGAGCGTCCGGACAAGGAACTGCGCGACTTCATCGAAAACTGGAGCCGCTCGCACGACTACGATCCGCGCCGCAAGGCGGGCATCACCGAATAGCGCCGGAGATCCCGCCAAGGGGCGACGCGGGCAGGCATCGAGGGGAGCGGGACGGCCATGCTGGTGAAGTTCGACGAGGTGCTGGTCACGGTCGATATCGGCGCCAGCGAGCTGCACGCCTGGATCGAACAGAACTGGGTGTTGCCGGTCGAGGAGGACGGCCACTTCTTCTTCGACGAAACCGACGTCGCCCGGGTGCGGCTCATCGCCGAGCTGCGCAACGACCTGGGTGTCAACGAGGATGCGATCCCTGTGGTGCTGCGCCTGCTCGACCAGGTCTACAGCCTGCGCCGCGCCCTGGCGGAGCTGAACGACGCCATCCACGAACTGCCCGAATCCGCACAGGCCCAGCTGCGCGATTACCTCAGCGAAGACCGCACCGACGCGGACTAGAACTCTAGCGTTCGTCCTGCGGCGCAGGGTGGAGCTGGGCGACGCCGTCCGGCGGCTGGCTTGCCGTCGCCTGGTCGATCAGCGAAGCCAGGCTCTTGCCTTTGACGTCGCCGCCGACCCTCCCGGCGGCGGTGACGATGGCCTCGACCCCGTCGGGCCAGCCCTCGCCCGGGTCGAGGGTCAGGTGCAGCGCCGCCATGAGGTCGTCCAGGCTGGCGGCCGTAAGGTCGCGGGCGAGGAACCAGCGGCCCCGGCTGCGGTCGACAAAGCCGGCGGCCTGCAGCAGATCGAGCACCTGGGAGAGCTGGTCGAGGTCCGCCGGCAGCGCCCGGGTCAGGGCCGATTCCTTCAGCACGGTGCCGTTGCGCGCCGCGTTGCGCAGCCGGTAGAGCAGCGCCAGTGCCAGGGCGAGGCGGGCTCCGGCGCCGCGGCTGCCGTGCGTCAGGCGCTCCACCAGGCGCCACTCGCGCGCCGCCGCGGCGATCTCCGCTCCGAACAGAACGACGGCCCAGGAAAGGTACATCCAGACCAGGAAGATGGGCACCGCCGCCAGCGCCCCGTAGATCGCCTCGTAGGCGGGGAACTGCCTCAGGTAGAAGCCGAAGCCGGCCTTGAGCCCCTCGAAGAGCGCGGCAGCCACGACGCCGCCGGCCAGCGCGTGGTGGACCGCCACGGCGCGGGCCGGGATGACGATGTAGAGCAGGGTGAAGCCGCCGGCGGTCAGCACGAAGGGCAGCAGCCGGGTCAGCCCGAAAGTGCGCTCGCCGTGCTCCAGGACCGTGGTCACGAAGCCGTAGCTGGACAGCGACAGCGAGGCGCCGAGGAAGAGCGGCCCGATGGTCAGCACCATCCAGTAGGCCATGATCCGCACCATGAAGGGGCGCGGCTCGGTCACCCGCCAGATCGCGTTGAAGGCGCCGTTGATGGTCGACAACAGCAGCACCGCGGTCAGCACCAGGGCCGCCGTGCCCACGCCGGTCATCGAGCGGGCATTGGCCACGAAGGTCGCCAGCTGGTCGCTGATCTCGACACCCGCGTTGGGCACCAGGTTGTTGAACAGGAAGACCTGGACCTGGAGGCGCAGGCGCTCGAAGGCCGGAAAGGCCGAGAGCAGGCCGAAGCAGATCGCCAGGATCGGCACGATGGCCAGCAGCGAGGCGTAGCTCAACTGGGTGGCGATGCGCAGGCACTGGTCGCCCAGGAAGCGGCGCCCGCAGTAGGCGGCGAACTGCATCAGATTGCGCAAAAATCCCGGCAGATCCGGATTCTTCATGGCGTTTCCTCGTGCGCGCCGTCGACCCCCCGAAAGAGGGCTATTCTACAGCAAGAATCGGCGGAAATGTGGGATTATTGCGGGGTCGCGGCGTTGACCCCTGAGGCCTTTGGTGTAGGATGCCGCACGTCTCGAGACGCCTTTGATACCTGACCGAAATCGAGGAACTGGAATGACCGAGCCCCAACCGCTAATGGCCGGCAAGCGCGGCCTTGTCATGGGCGTCGCCAATGACCGGTCCATTGCCTGGGGCATCGCCAAGGCCACCCACGAGCAGGGCGCCGAGCTGGGCTTCACCTACCAGGGGGAGGCCCTCGAGAAGCGCGTCCGGCCGCTGGCCCAGTCGGTCGGCTCCAGCCTGGTCCTGCCCTGCGACGTCACCGACGACGCCTCGATCGACGCGGTCTTCGCCCAGGTCGAGAAAACCTGGGGCCAGCTCGACTTCCTGGTCCACGCCATCGCCTATTCGGACAAGGAAGAGCTCAAAGGCAAGTACCTTCAAACCAGCCGCGACAACTTCCTGCGGTCGCTCGACATCTCCTGCTACTCGCTGACCGCGGTCAGCCAGCGGGCGGTGCCGCTGATGAAGGACGGCGGCAGCATCCTGACTCTGACCTACTACGGCGCCGAGCGGGTGATGCCGCACTACAACGTCATGGGCGTCGCCAAGGCGGCGCTGGAGGCCAGCGTGCGCTATCTCGCCGCCGACCTCGGCGACCAGCAGATCCGCGTCAATGCCATCTCCGCCGGGCCGATCAAGACTCTGGCGGCCTCCGGCATCGGCGACTTCCGCCATATCCTGAAGTGGAACGAGCTGAACTCGCCGCTGCGCCAGAACGTCAGCATCCACCAGGTCGGCGGCGCCGGCCTCTACCTGCTGTCCGGTCTCTCGACCGGTGTCACCGGCGAGGTGCATCACGTGGACTCCGGCTACCACGTGGTCGGCATGATGGCGGTGGAAGCGGCCCCGGCGCTGGCGGAGCTTCTGAAGAACTTCACGCCTCAATCCTGAGGCTGTCCCTCTCAGCCGACTGGACGGCAAGCGGCCGATGGCAGGCAACAGTTTCGGAGAGATCTTTCGCTTCACGACCTGGGGCGAGAGCCACGGACCGGCCATCGGTTGCGTGGTCGACGGCGTGCCGCCGCTGATCCCGCTTGAAGCCGGGGAACTGCAGCACTGGCTCGACCGGCGCAGGCCAGGCCAGTCCCGCTTTACCACCCAGCGCCGCGAGCCCGACGCGGTGAGAATCCTGTCCGGCATCTTCGAGGGCCAAACCACCGGCACGCCGGTCTCGCTGGTCATCGAGAACCAGGACCAGCGCTCCAAGGACTACGGCGACATCGCCGACAAGTTCCGCCCCGGCCATGCCGACTATACCTACTGGAAGAAGTACGGCATCCGCGACTACCGCGGCGGCGGGCGCTCCTCGGCGCGTGAGACCGCCATGCGGGTCGCCGCCGGCGGCATCGCGCGCAAGGTGCTGGACCACGTCCTGCCACAGTCGGTGACCATACGCGGCGCCCTGGTGCAGATGGGCCCGCACCGCATCGACCGCGCCAGGTGGGACTGGGACCAGGTCGAGCGGAACCCCTTCTGGTGCCCCGACGCCGAGGCGGCGAACGAATGGGAAAGCTTCCTCGACGGCGTGCGCAAGGCCGGCTCCTCGACCGGCGCGGTGATCGAGGTGGTGGCCTCCGGCGTGCCGGCGGGTCTCGGCGAGCCGGTCTACGACAAGCTCGACGCCGACCTCGCCAAGGCGATGATGTCGATCAACGCGGTCAAGGCGGTGGAGATCGGCGCCGGCATCGAGGCCGCGGCGCTGAGCGGCGAGGAGAACGCCGACGAGATGCGCCTGGAGGGCAACCGCGTGGTCTTCACCTCCAACAAGGCCGGCGGCATCCTCGGCGGCATCTCCTCGGGCCAGGACGTTGTGGTGCGCTTCGCGGTGAAGCCGACCTCTTCCATCCTGACCCCGCGCAAGACCGTCGACCGCCACGGCCGGGAAACCGAGATCGTCACCAAGGGCCGCCACGATCCCTGCGTCGGCATCCGCGCGGTGCCGGTGGGCGAGGCCATGATGGCCATCGTCCTGGCCGATCATCTGCTGCGCCAGCGTGCGCTGACTGGCAGTCGCGAGGGCTAAGGCCGTGGCCGGACGCCTCATCAACCTCTACAGCGACACCCAGACCCGGCCGTCGAAGGCCATGCGTCTCGCCATGGCCGAGGCCGAGGTGGGCGACGAGCAGCGCGGCGAAGACCCCAGCGTCAACCGGCTCTGCGAGATGACCGCCGAGCTGCTGGGCAAGGAGGCCGCGGTCTTCCTGCCCTCGGGCACCATGTGCAACCAGCTGTCGATCCATATCCACTGCCGCCCGGGCGAGGAAATCATCGCCCATCGCTCGGCCCACATCCTGAACTTCGAGGGGGGCGGCACGGCGGCCTTCTCAGGCGTGCAGGTTCAGGGCCTCGAGGGCCCGGGCGGACGGTTCTCGGTGGAGGCGGCGCGCGCCGCGATCCGCCCCAAGGACCGTTACCACCCGCAGACCCGCATGATCGCCGTGGAGCAGACCGCCAACCAGGGCGGCGGAGCGATCTGGCCGCTGGGCGACATCCTGGCGCTGGGCAAGCTGGCGCGGCAGCACGCCCTGGCCTACCACATGGACGGCGCGCGCCTGCTCAACGCCGTGGTCGCCGCCGGCGTGCCGGCAAAGGACTTCGCCGCGCCCTTCGACAGTCTGTGGATCGACCTCTCCAAGGGCCTCGGCTGTCCGGTCGGTGCCGTGCTGGCCGGCTCGCGCGAATTCATCGAGGAGGCCTGGCGTCTCAAGCAGCGCCACGGCGGCGCCATGCGTCAGGCTGGCATCATCGCGGCGGCCGGCATCTTTGCCCTGGAGCACAACGTCGAACGCCTCGCCGAGGACCACGCCAATGCACGGCACTTCGCCGAGTCGCTGCGCAATCTGCCGGGCATCTGGGTTGATGTCGACGCGGTGGAAACCAACATCGTGTTCTTCGACATCGCCGGCAGCGAGCTGACCGCCGAGACCTTCTGCGCCGCGCTGAAGGACAAGGGCGTCGACCTGGGCGGCGCCGGCACGCGCATCCGTGCCGTCACCCACCTGGACGTGACCCGCGACGACATCGACGCCGCCATCGCCGCGATCCGCGAGGTGCTGAACGAGGCGAAGGCCTAGCAGGGGCCGGCATTCGCCGCCCGGCGTCAGGCGCTTTGTCGCTCGGACAGCGCGGCCGGCGTTCCAAAGACCCGCTGATATGCGGTGACAAGCACGACGGCCTCCGACTTCCAATTGTAACGTTCACGGACCATTTTTCGTGCCCGCTCTCCCATCTCCGCCGCTTCGTCCGGGTGGGTCAGCAGATAACTGATGGCCGCGGCGATTGCATCGCTGTCAAGTGGATCCACCAGAATGCCGCAATCCGCTGAGCGAACAACATCCCGCCAATGGCTGAAGTCGGAGGCGACAACGGGTATTCCGGCCGCCATGTACTCATACAGCTTGTTTGGAGTGATCACCCGGTAGTTGTTGGTCGGGTGAAGCACAAATAAGCCAACGCGGGCAAGGCTTAGTTCTTCGGCCAACCTCTTGGAATCCAACCAGCCGAGAAAATCGGTCCGCTTCGTAAAGGACCGATCCGCAATCTTGTGTTCCAAGTCCGGCGAGATGGAGCCCGCGAGCCGCAGCACCGGTTCCACCGCAAGGTCGACCTTGTTGATCGCATCCACCATGGTCAGCAGGCCACGCTGCTCGGTCAGGTCACCATGATAAATCACATGAAAAGGCCGCTCGCTTGCCAGGACGAACTTGAGCCCGACGAAATTTCTGACGATCGGATAGTTATGCACCGTTACCACCGAACTCCCGCCGAGCTCCCGAGTTACGGTGTCGTGGGCCGTGACGGTGAGATCGGCCAGCCGTACGAATGCCATCTCGATCTTGCGCCAGAGGTACGAAAGCGGCGGCCGGAGAAGTCGAGGGATCCATTCCCGATCGAGAACAACCCGCGGATAGGACTCATGAGCATCATAGACGATGTGGCGGCGCAGAAGTTTCAACACGAAACCAAGCAGGATAAGGTCGGGATCGTGCAGATGGTAGATATCATAGCGATGCTTGACGCAATATCCGATCAGCCAGGCAAGGCGGATGACGAAGCGGCGCAGGCGCGAGCCAGGGGCGCCGAACTCTATGAACTCTGGGCCTGCAGGCAGGTCTGCGCCTTCTGCCCGGTCCAGGCCGAGCACGGTGACCTGGTATCCAGCTTCGTGCAGTGACACGGCTTCCTTTGCGGAGATGCGACCGTCAGACACCCTGTGTGCCGAGCTGACGTGCAAAACGGAAATCCCGGGCGAAGGCACCGCATTATCCACCGGATGCATCGCCGCGCCGAAATGGATTCAGCCGCAGCATGTGCCCGGGCCTTAAGGCCAGAGCCATGCCGACCACGGCCCAAAGTGGCCGATTGTCGTTGACGTCTCCGCTGAAGAAAGCGCAGAGCAGCCAGTAGACCAGCGCGATCAAGATAAACACGGTCCCCCTCGCCGCACTCCTGCTGGTGCCGCCGATCTCGCGCAAGAAATTCCTGCGCAGCACCGCCAAGGTCAGAAAGATCAACAACAAGAAGAACAGCCCTGCGAGCCAGCCTGCCTCCGACGCGATCTCCAGAAAGATATTGTGCGAGTGGCGCAGCAAGATGTCGTCATTGTAGACCTGAACCCAGTTGTTGAGCCGGCCCCAGCCGACTCCCAGCGGAGACTCACGAACAAGCTCCAGTGACTGCCGCCACAAAGCCCAGCGCGATATCTCCGTGTGCCCCCACTCACCTTCGATCAACCGCACAAACCTTTGCCCGATGCGGGGGCGTTCTATGGCCAACAAGACGATGATGCCCGCAAAGCCAGCAAGGCAAGCGATCACTGTGCCCCAAACTCGGCGCCTCGACTCCGAAGTCATCACACAGAGCGGCAGCGCGCAGGCCAGTGCAACGACCAGCGCCAACAAAGGCCCCCTGGTCCCGGAAACCAAGAGGCCGAGCACTGTCACGGTCGCAGCAGTGGCGAAGGTCAATAGACTGATCTGACCGCGCCAGAAGGCCAGGCAAAGGATAAGCGTGGCAAAGCCGCTTGCCCT
>JBFGUI010000178.1:0-8101 GCA_041565695.1 Kiloniellaceae bacterium | reverse complement strand
ATGCCGACCGACAGATCCTCGATAAAGTAACCGTGCTTTTCCTGCATCCGAACGAAACTCTCCGCCATTGAAATTATATTACGGTTTAAGATGGTGTTGCGTAATTTTATTTGTTCGCACACTAGAGGAAAGCCACCCCCTTCGCAAGTGCGATCTCGCGGTTGCGAAAGCTCCGGAGGTTCGCACTTCAGGGTAAAGAATGGCTTACAACCCGGCGGGGACCGGCGGCTTGGCGGGCGTTACCGGCCGGCGGGATTGCCCGCCGGCTGGCGCCTTTTCGGGGCTCTGGGTGTGCGGCGCAAGAGCGGCCGACACCGCCGTCTAGTGACGCCGCAGAGGCCCGGCCATGGCCGCCAGGTCGCGATCCATCTGGTCGCGGATGGCGGCGACGGGCAGCTTGGCGGTCGGGGCGCTGACGGTGGAGGCGACCGGCACGCTGGCGCTCTGCTCAGCCAGCGGCAGCGGCGCCCGGCGCGCCATGCGATAGAGCGCGAAGAGGCCGATGGCGAAGTGCACCGCCGCAACGCAGACGAAGAAGCCGTCGCTGCCCATCTTGCGCATCAGAAGCGAGACGATGATCGGTCCGAAGATCGCCCCGGCGCCGCCCACCATCATCAGCGAGCCGCTCGCCGACACCATCTGCTTCGGAGTCAGGTAGTCGTTGGTATGCGCGATGCAGAGCGAATACATCGGGAAGCTCATGCCGCCGAGCAGGAACATCATCGCATAGAGCGCAATCGCTTCTCCGCGTGCCGCCATGGCGGCGGCCAGGGCGGCAAGGCTCGCCGCGAAGGTCACCGCCGTCAGCACGCGGCGCCGGTCGAGCTTGTCGGACAGCCGGCCGATCGGCCACTGGAAGGCCATGCCGCCAAGGATGTTGGCGCTGACGAAGACGGCGATCTGCGACACGGAAAGGCCGATGATATCGGCATAGACCGCGGCCATGGAGAAGAGCGCGCCGTTGGCCATGCCGGTGCCCAGGGCGCCGATCGTGCCCAGCGGCGAAGTGCGATAGAGCGCGCGCAGGCCCAGCGGCTCGGGCGCCGTGAAGTCGGGCGTCGGCACGACCGAGACGGAAATCGGGACCAGTGCCATGGAGACCAGGACCGAGGCCACGACAAACAGCACGAAACTGCCGATGTCGGCGAGGTTCAGCAGGAACTGGCTGGCTGCCAGGCCGCCCAGGACCACCACCATGTAGACCGACAGCAGCGTTCCGCGCGTTTCGTTGGTGGCGCGATCGTTGAGCCAGGATTCGGCAACGACATAGAGGCCGGCATAGCAGAAGCCGGTCACCATGCGCATGGCACCCCACGCCCAGGGGTCGACGAAGACCGCATGCACCAGCGCCGCCGTCGAGGCGGTCGAAGCCAGGGCGGCGAAGGTACGCACATGGCCGACGTTGCCGACCACCTTGGGCGTGACCACCGCACCGGCGAGCAGGCCGACGTAGTAGCAGGCCATGATCAGGCCCGTCGCCTCGGTCGCAAAGGCTTCCTGGCCGGCCCGGATACCAAGCAGCGAATTCTGCAGGCCGTTGCCCAGCATCAGCATGCCAAGACCGACGAAAAGGGCCCAAGCGGACCTGATGGCTGCCAGCATCACGAAAAACCTACAAACCGAAAGCGTGCACGAGCGCCCCGCTTATGCATCGCCGAAACCGGCCCTGCTTGCGGATTTGCGCCGCTTCCTCGGCGCGAACTGGCCTGTCGGCCGGGCGATCAGCGCTTGAGAGTCTTGAGGGCGGCCTGCTGGTCCGCCGCGAAGCCGACCAGGATCCTGTCGCCGGCCTCGATGACCGGACGCTTGATAAGTGTCGGGTGCTGCGCCAGCAGACGCGATGCCCGGGCCGGATCGAGCGCGCGCTTCTCGCCCTCCGGCAGGCTCCGCCAGGTCGTGCTGCGCCGGTTGAGCAAGACCTCCCAGCCGACCGCGGTCAGCCAGGCGGCAAGGCGGTCCTGCGGCAGTCCGTCGGCGCGCAGGTCATGAAAGCGGAAGGCATGCCCGCCGGCTTCCAGCAGCTTCACCGCCTTGCGGCAGCTGTCGCAGTTCTTCAGGCCGTAGATCACGATCATCGCACCGACTCCGCTCGACGTAAGACAGCCCCTATACCCGCCGGGGGCCGTCCAGGTCGAGGCTCGACCCCGGAAGACCTGCGCGGCGGCGCGGAGCACCGGGAGTTGACAGCCGACGCCCGGGGTCTTTCCATAACGGAATGGAAGAGCGCCAGACATCCAGCCTGCCGTCGCGCACGGCGAGCCTCGCCGGCCAGGTCATCGTCCTGCTGGAAGATGACGAACTGATCCGCCGCGCCACCGAGCGCATGCTGCGCCGCTTCGGAGCGACGGTGGTGACCGGCGCCGGCAGCCACGAGGTATTGCAGGAAATCTCCTCTCTGAAATTAACCCCAAGTTGTGTGATCGCCGACTACTGGCTGGGCCGGGAGGAGCGCGGCCTGACCGCGGCCCAGACGGTGTGCACCGCCAGCAACGGTCCTGTCCTGGGGCTGATCATTACCGGCGACCTCTCCCAGGAGGTGACCGAGGCGGTCGCCCGGGCCGGATTCAAGCTCCTACGCAAACCGGTTAATGTCGATTCGTTTCTAGGCGCGATCTTAGAGCGCGCATAAACAATTCAAGCGCTCGCGCGACGCGCTACGAAGCGCCCGCCGGCACAGGAACTGTCTGCCTCAGCGCCTTGATATCAAGCCAATAAATGTCGCCGCAGCAACTTTGCGATTCGGCGCGATAGCGCGCACGAGTTCTTTCTGCGGGCGCTGTGCTGTTCGTTTTGCAGTTGAAGTGGCAGCAAAAATTCTGATTATACCAGATACCAACAGTGCTGGGGCGTCAGTTGGTTTGCTTATTTCGACGGGCCGGGGAGATTTCCCGTAGCTTGGGAAAGTACGCATCAACGCTTGGGGGAGCGTATACTGACATCCTGACCGCTGGACACCGGCCGCAGAAGCAGGCTGGGATAACACAACGAATTTCAGGTTCGCTAAAACATGAAAGTCCTCTACGCCGACGACCACTGGATTACACGCAGCGCCGCCAGACACCTGATTGACCGCTTGGAACGGGGAAGCGAGCTGCTCGAGGCAGCGGATTTCCGCCAGGCGCTGGAGATCGCCTCCAGCAATCCGGATCTCGATCTGATCATCCTCGATCTCCTTATGCCGGGGATGAAGCGCTTCGAAGGACTTCGCGCCATGCGCGAAACGCTGCCGCAGGTCCCCGTCGTGGTGATGTCGGCCATCGAGGACCGGGAAGAGATCCTGCGTTGCATCGAAGCCGGCGCCATGGGCTACATCCCGAAGTCGGCGCAGAGCGACGAGATCGAGTCGGCACTGCAGACCGTGCTGGCCGGCGGCGTCGCCTTCCCGCGCCGCCTGCTGGAGCAGCGCGACACCGGGAAGAAGCCACCGGTCTATGCCTTCGGCAGCGAGAAGTCGCTGGAAGACGTGGCCAGTGCCCTGACCAAGCGCCAACTCCAGGTCTACAAGCACCTGGGGCAGGGCATGTCCAATGCCCAGGTCGCCGAAACCCTGGGCCTTTCCGAGCATACGGTGCGGGTCCACGTTTCGGCGATCGTCAAGCGGCTCAATCTCGACAGCCGCACCCAGGCCGCCATCAGCGCCGCCGCGCAGGTCCGCGCCATGGAGGAGTCCGAGGCGGCCAACCTCTGACCCCGGGGCTTCCCGCTTAGGCGTTCCGGCACGCGCCGCTGGCGGGGCTCAGCGGCGCGTCAACGCATAGTGACAGAGGGAGCGCAGGCGTGCCGGTCGGACCGGCCGCTCCAGGTAGTGCACGCGCGCGGCCGGCAAAGCCGCAGCGACTTCGCCCGCGAAGAGCCGGTCGACGACCAGAATGAGCGCCGGCGGGTCGGCCTCTTGCCGCAGCAGGTCCGCGGCACCGCTGGCTTCGAGCATCGCCTGGTCGGCGAGCAGCAGAGCGGGCCCGGCGCGCAGGCCCTCCCCCAGGTCGGCCGCATGCACCACGGTGACTCTGGCGCTCCAGGCTTCGAGACTGCCGCGCAGCGTCTCGGCCTCTGCGCCAGCCAGCAGCAGAACCGTCGTACCGGCCAGGGGGTCGGCCGGCAGGCGATCCGGCGGCCCCGCGGGCGCGGTCGCGGCACTGCCGGCGGGCGCGGGGGCCGCTGCCGCCATGGCCAAGCCGCCCTGTTTACGCTGACCCGGCGGCGTTCCCGGCGCGGCGCGGCGCAGGGTCAGCGTAAAGCAGGACCCCTTGCCCAGGGCCGAGGCCACGCTCAGCTCGTCGCCGGCGATCGCCGCCAGCCGCCGGGCATAGGTCAGGCCGAGGCCGAGACCGCGCTCGCGCGGACGGACCTCGTTCTCGAGCCGATAAAAGGGGTCGAAAAGCCTTGCCTGTTCCGCCTCGGCAACGCCCAGGCCGCTGTCCCACACCTCGATGCGCAGGCGGTCGCCGGCCCGCCGGCAACCGAGCAGCACCCTGCCCTGCCGGGTGAACTTGGCCGCGTTGTCGAGCAGCAATGCGATGAGGCGACGCAGCATACCCGGATCGGCGCGCACCACCGCGTGGCTGTCCACCACGCGGAAGCCGAGTCCGCACTGGGCGAAGTGGCCGGCGAAGTCCTCGCGCAGCCTTGCGAAGACCTGGTGCAGCGGGACGTTCTGCACCTGAAGTTGCAGCAGGCCCCGCTCGGCTTTCTCGAGATCGGTCAGCGAATCGAGCCAGGCATTGGACAGCTGCAGGGCATAGCGCAAATCCTCGATGATGGCCGCCCGGTCGCGTCCGTCGGCGGCGTCGCGCAGCTCGCCGATCAGGAGGCTGATGGCATTGAGCGGCTGGCGCAGCTGATGTTGGGCGTCGAGGAAGAGACTGCCCGAGCCTTGTTTGCTTGCCCGATCCAAAGGTATTGCTCCCGGCGCTGGGGACCGACCGAGCGCTCAGCATAAGCGCAAGCCGCAGAGAGTTGAACGCCTAATCGCAATACCTGCAATCCGGGGTTGCAGGTTTCCGGATCGCGGCAGGCCGTCAGTCGTAGAGGTAGCGCAGCACCCGCCGGGTGCCGCGCAGCACGAAAGCGCGGCCGTGCCGGTCGTAGCACAGGATGCCGCCCAGCAACGCCCGCTGTCCGTGGTGATAGCCGAAGAGCTGCACCGGGTGGCAGGCCCGGTGGCGCGGCGCACTCCGCCAGTGCCCGGGATGATGCCGTCCGGACCAGCGCGGCCCAGGGTGATGCCGGTGATGCCGGTGATGATGCCGCCAGCCGCCATGACGCGGCGGCTGCCAGTGATGCAGCCGATGCGGACGGGCGTGCGCGGGCACCAGTTCCGCCGCCGGCGCCGCGCTGACGGCCCTGCCGGCTTCGGCCGCCGGCGCAGTGAGCGACAGTCCGCCTGCCAGAAAGGCGCCCGCCGCCAGCAGCAGGAGCCGCCGCCCCGGGCGGCGGTCGGTCTTGTGGTCTTTGCGCATGACAGCCTCCTCCGAGTCCGTGGCTCGGCCGGCCGCCCGGAGATCGCTCCCTGGCCCTGGGGCTGTTTCGGTCTGTTTTTCGTACTACGCCCGAACCGCCGCAGGCATCCCCGGCGGCACCGCCCGCCGGCCGGCTTCAGCCACCTTCGGGGCGCGTCGTGCCGCCTTCCGGCTGGTTGCGCGCGAGGTGGTCGCCGCCGTCGAGACCGATCATCTGGCCGGTGACCGAGGGCGCGGCGATGAAGAAGCGCAGCGCGGCGCAGATCTCCTCCAGGCCCGCCCCGTCGCCCAGGGGCAGGGCGGCGCGCCGCGCTGCGAAATCGGCCTCGCTCTGGCCCTTGGACGGCAGCGTCGGCCCGGGGCCGATGGCGTTGACGCGGATGCGCGGCGCCAGCGCCTGGGCAAGCGTGCGGGTCAAGGTCCACAGCCCGGCCTTGGAGACGGTGTAGCTGAGGTAGCCCGGCGAGAGGTTCCACACCCGGGTGTCGATGAGGTTGACCACCAGGCCTCTCGCCTTTTCCGGCAGGGCCGCAGCGAAACGCTGCGTCAGCACCAGCGGCGCGCGCAGGTTGGTGTCGAGGTGGGCGTCCCAGCTGGCGCGCTCGCAGGTGGTGAGATCGTCGAACTCGAAGATCGAGGCGTTGTTGACCAGAAGGCCGAGCGGCCCCAGTTCCGCCGCCGCCCGGGAGACCAGGCCGGCCAGCGCGGTCTCGTCCCGCAGGTCGGCCTGCAGCGCCACGGCGCGGCCGCCGGCTGCGGCGATCTCGGCGCAGAGCGTCTCGGCTTCCGCCGCCGAGCCGTTGTAGTGCACAGCGACCGCCCAGCCGGCGCCGGCCAGATCGCGCGCCAGGGCGGCGCCGATGCGCCGGGCCGCGCCGGTGACCAAAGCGGCCCGCGGCTGGGCCGGCGGCGGAGCGGGATCTTCGGGAGACTTTGTCATGGATTCGAATGAACGACGGCGGGCAGCAGGGCGAAGGGACGATTCGAAAGCAGCTTAGCAAAGGCGCGGCCAGCTTCAATCGGCCCGACTGCGGCCCTGGCGCTCACTTGCCGATCATGCCGAGGAACTCGCGGCGGGTCGCCGGGTCGTCGCGGAACACGCCCAGCATGCGGCTGGTCACCATATCGACGCCCGGCTTGTGCACGCCGCGCGTTGTCATGCACTGGTGGGCGGCTTCGATGACCACCGCGACGCCATGCGGCTGCAGCACGGCGTCGATGGCATTGGCGATCTGCGCCGTCATCTTTTCCTGGATCTGCAGGCGCTTGGCGTAGACCTCCACGACCCGCGCCAGCTTGGAGATGCCGACCACCCGCTGCCTGGGCATGTAGGCGACGTGCGCCTTGCCGATGATCGGCGCCAGGTGGTGCTCGCAGTGGCTCTCGAAGCGGATGTCGCGCAGCAGCACCATCTCGTCGTAGCCGTCGGTCTCCTCGAAGGTGCGCTGCAGGATGTCGACCGGGTCCTGGCCGTAGCCGGCGAAGAACTCCTCGTAGGCGCGGACCACGCGCGCCGGGGTGTCGCCGAGGCCCTCGCGCTGCGGGTCGTCGCCGGCCCAGCGCAGCAGGGTGCGCACGGCCGCCTCGGCCTCGGCGCGGCTCGGGCGCGGCAGAACCCCACCGGGCGTGGCCTGGTTCATCTCGGTCTTCAAAGCATGCATTGCGGGCGACATGCGGCCGGCTCCCTTCATGATCGAGGACGTACGCGTTTCTCTACGCGCGGGGCGGCGGATTGGACCGCTGCGGTTCGACCGAATTCGCAGAATTCCTGCGGCGGCGGTCCGCCGTGGCTCTCCCCGCGCGAGCAGCACGCGCGGCAGAGTCCAGATCAATGGGGTCAGGTCTTGCGCAAATCCCGCTGATCTTCCACGTCAACTGCCGGCTCGCTTGCCCGCTGATCCCTGGGAGGTTTGCACTTTGAAACTTCACACCTGAAGCATTTGGATCGATAGCAACTGGATTTGCAGCTACCACCAAGGCGGACTTGCGACTTTCCCGTGAGTACCTGCAAAACTGCAGCGCCTGGTTCGTCTCAATTGCCCGGGGGGAAACAGATGAAAAAGGCAGTGATTGCTCTCTCCATCTTAGCTGTCGCTCTTTCGCCCTTATCGCTATCGGCCAACAGCCAGTTCGGAACCGTAGAAACCACCCGCGTACAAGAAAACGCAATTGTGCTTACGACCTTGAGTGCGTCAGCTCAAGCCGAGCCCAATTCTGATGGCTTCTATTCCTTCAACGGGCATGTAGTCGATGCTCGTAGCGGCAAATCGGTGCCATTGGTCGTGAACATAGGACAAGAAAGCTCAGACGCCGTCTTTTCGCCTGAAGACCTCGACACCAACGACGACAGCTTTTCGATAGTCGGAAAGCAGTCGTTCTCACCTGAACTTCAGGGACCTGAACTGACGAAGACGATCTACTCGCTGCTCGTAAGCGAAGACAGCTCCATTGCTTCTGTCGTCGTTACTGACGACCCAATACCCATCATCGCCTGGCTGGCTCTTGCTGGGATCGTGAGCGCTACCGGGATTTCAATTTACTTTGTTGAGAAATGCAAAAGCGTTGAACTCGAGGTTGAAGCAAACATCAAGGAAACGAGCGTTAAATCTACGGCCAAATGCAACAATACTTAGCCATTTTCT
>JBFGUI010000177.1:0-8111 GCA_041565695.1 Kiloniellaceae bacterium | reverse complement strand
TGCGCCATTTCCCTTTCCATCTCGTCGCCGACGAAGGTGTGGCCGCCCATGTCCGAGCTCCACAGAAAGGCGAGCACGGAATCCAGCATGGACAGGCGTACGTGCTGTCCCGCGCCGGTCCGGCCGCGCGCCAGGAGGGCGGCGCAGACCGCCTGGGCCATGGCGAAGCCGGTCAGCTTGTCCGGCAGGATGGTCCGCACCAGGCGCGGGCGCTCCTCGTCGGAGCCGGCCTGCACCGTGGTGAGGCCGCTGAGGGACTGGATCAGCGGATCGAAGACCGGCTTGTCGGCGAAGGGGCCCTCGAAGCCGAAGCCGGCGATGGATACGTAGACCAGGCGCGGGTTGATCACGCGGAGCGCGTCGTAGCCGAGTCCCAGGCGGTCGGTGACCCCGGGGCGGAAGTTCTGCAGGAAGACGTCGGCATCGCGCACCAGGCGCTTGACCGCCTCGAGGCCCGCGGGCGTCTTCAGGTCGAGGGCGATCGACCGCTTGTTGCGATTGTTGTTGAGGAAGGAGGCGGAATATCCGCCCCGCCTTGTCGCCACCTGGCGGGTATGGTCGCCGCCCCGGGGCACTTCCACCTTGACCACGTCGGCCCCCTGGTCGGCCAGGATCATGCTGCCCAGCGGTCCGGAGACCATGGTGGTCAGGTCGACGATCCTGTAGCCTTCTAGCGGTCCCGGCATGACCTCGATTCCTCTCTCTTCTTTACGGCGCGCACTGCCTTTATATAGAGCCTAAGCGCCGCCACTGCCAATCGGGCGGCCAAGATGCTATAAGTCCTCTTCCATCCATTGCATAGTTTTCATCATGCCGATCTGTGAAGCCGATCCCTGGCGCCTGCAATACTTCGAGGGTGTGGACTGCCCGGACGACGTGCGCGTCCCCACCGAGGACGGTGATGCCTGGTCCTGGTATCCGGACTACAAGTGGGTCTACAACAAGCTGATGGTGGCGGAGAGCCAGGGCTTCGTCTGCGGGCCGCACGGCCTTACGCCGCCCGAGTTTCCCGTTTTCTCCAAGCCGATCTTCAACATGCGCGGCATGGGTACCGGCAGCCGCCTGCTGCGCACGCCCGGCGAATACCGGGCCAACCAGCGGCCCGGCCACATCTGGACGCCGGTCCTGGAGGGTGAGCATATCTCGACCGACGTGGCGGTCGTAAAGGGCGAGGCCAAGTGGTGGCGCCATACCTACGGCCTGCCGCTGGAAGGCGGCATGTTCGACCACTGGGTTGTCGAGGGCGGCTCGAGGCCGGAAGTCGAGGACTACTGCGGCGCGTGGCTGCGCCGCAATCTCACCGGTTACACCGGCATGGTGAACTTCGAAACCATCGGCGCCAGGATCATCGAGGTCCACCTGCGCTTCGCCGACCAGTGGCCCGATCTCTACGGCGGCAAGCCCTGGGTCGAGGCGCTGGTGAAGCTCTACAAGGACGGGGTCTGGGACTTCGACGACAGCAGGCGCCGCGAGGGCTACAGCGTGGTGCTGTTCGGCGGCCACGGCCTGCAGTACCGCCATCCCCCCAGGGAACTGGTGGAGGAGGTGCGCGCCACGCCCGAGGTCACTTCCGTGCAGATCACCTTCCACGAGGACCGGCCGCCGGCCCAGCACGCCATGCCGCCGGGTGGCTTCCGCCTTGCCATCGTCAACTGCTGGGACCTCGAGGTCGGGCGCCGTGCCCGCGAGAAGCTGGCCCTCAGCTTCTGGTCGACCCAGCAGCTGGTCCGGGGACGCCGGCGCAGGGCCGCCGCCCAGCCCGCGGGGGACGATGACTGAGGGGAGGGACCTCTCGGATCTCAGCGGCATCGAGGAAATCGAGAACGCCTGGATCCCCATGCCCGACGGCGCGCGCCTCGCCGCGCGGCTGTGGCTGCCGAGAAGCGCCCGCCAGACGCCGGTGCCGGCGATCCTCGAGTTCATTCCCTACCGCAAGCGCGACTTCATGCGCGCCCGCGACGAGCCGATGCACCGCTTCTATGCGCTGCACGGCTACGCCTCGCTGCGCGTCGACGTGCGCGGCAGTGGCGATTCCGACGGGATACTCAGCGATGAATACACGCCGCAGGAATTGCAGGACGCGGTCGCCATAGTCGCCTGGTGCGCCGCGCAACCGTGGTGCGACGGCGCCGTCGGCATGACCGGCATCTCCTGGGGCGGCTTCAACGCCCTGCAGGTTGCGGCCCTCAACCCGCCGGCGCTGAAAGCCATCATCACGCTCTGCGCCGCCGACGACCGCTACGCCGACGACGCCCACTACAAGGGCGGTTGCCTGCTCAACGAGAATATGCAGTGGGGCTCGATCCTGACCCTCTACAACGCCCTGCCGCCGGATCCCAAGATCGTCGGCGAAAGTTGGCGGGATGCCTGGCGCGAGCGCATCGAGAAGGACGAGGCCTATCCCGCAGTGTGGATGCGTCATCCCTGGCGCGACGACTACTGGAAGCACGGCTCGGTGAACGAGAACTACGGCGCCATCCGCTGCCCGGTCTATGCCATCGGCGGTTGGGCCGACGGCTACACCAACGCCGTGCCGCGCCTGCTCGAGCACCTCAAGGTGCCGCGCAAGGGTCTGATCGGCCCCTGGGCGCACAACTTCCCGCACGACGCCACCCCAGGCCCGGAGATCGGCTACCTGCAGGAGGCGCTGCGCTGGTGGGACCACTGGCTGAAGGGCCGCGATACCGGGATCATGGACGAACCGCTGCTGCGCGCCTGGATGCAGGACAGCCTCGCCCCGCAGCCGCAGTACGAGACGCGGCCCGGCCGCTGGGTGGCTGAGGAGGCCTGGCCCTCGCCGCGCATCGAACAGCGCCGCCTGCATCTCGACTGGGGATGGCTGTCGGACGGCCTGCCGCCGGTGCAGCACGAGGTTGCCTTCTCCTCGCCGCAGACCCTCGGCGTGCGCGGCGGCGAGTGGTGCGGCTTCGGGGCGGACGGCGAGGCGCCGCGCGACCAGCGCGCCGACGACGGGGGCTCCCTGGTGTTCGACAGCGATGCCCTGGACGCGCCGCTGGAGTTGCTCGGTGCGCCGGTGCTGGAGCTCGATGTCAAGGCCGACAAGCCGGTCGCCTTTCTGGTGGCGCGGCTCTGCGACGTGCATCCGGACGGCAAGTCGTCGCGCATCTCATACGGTATCCTCAACCTGTGCCACCGCGACAGCCATGAGAAACCGGAAGCGCTGGAGCCGGGCCGGTGGTATCGCGTGCGCCTGCAGCTCGACGACCTGGGGCAGGTGATTCCCGCCGGTCACCGTCTGCGCCTCGGCCTCTCGACCAGCTACTGGCCGATGATCTGGCCGGCGCCGGAGGCCGTGACCCTGACGGTGCGCACGGGAACCGGCAGCCTCGACCTGCCGGTGCGCCTGCCGCGCGCCGGGGATGCCGAACTGCCGGCCTTCGCGCCGCCGCGGGCCGCGCCGGGCACCCGGCACCGCAAGCTGCTGCACATGAACATGACCCGCGCCATCGAGATCGATCTCACCACCAACGAGATGATCTACACTTTGGAGACCGGCGAGTTCCCCGGCGCCGCCCTGGCCCGCATCGAGGAGATCGATCTGGATCTCGGCTATACCCAGATGAAGCGCTACCGCATTCTCGAGGACGATCCGCTGTCCGCACAGACCGAGATGGCGCAGAGCGCGGTGCTGCGTCGCGACGGTTGGTCGGTGCGCATCGACTGCCGCACGCGTCTGACCGCCACGGCCGAGGCCTTCCAGTTCACCGGCGACCTCGAGGCCTTCGAGAACGATGCGCCCTTCGCCCATCGCCGCTGGACGGTATCGATCCCGAGAAAGCTGCTGTAGGTGGGATGCGCGGCTGCGCGAGGAAGCTAACCGCCGACCCGCTTGATCGCCGCGTCGATCACCATTTCCAGCATCTTCGCATAAGGAATCTTGGCGAAGCCGGCCATGAAGGCGAGCTTGCCGTCGTTGGCCCAGGCCGGGTTGGGGTTGCACTCCATCAGCTTGGGCCGGCCGTCGACGGCACAGCGGAAGTCGAAGCGCCCGTAGTCCTGCAGGCCGAAGCGGCGGAACAGCAGCTTGGCCCAGGATTCCATGCGCTGCAGGGTGGCCGGCTGAATGTTCGCCTGGCGGAACCTGATTTCCGTCCAGTAGGGCGAGTCCGGGTCGGCCTTTGATTCGAAGGAGAGAATCGGGTTGGCACCCTTCGGCAGGCCGGAGAAATCGACTTCGAGCGGCGGCAGGGCGGTCAGGCCCCCGTTTGGTGTCCCGTCCGGGTTGCCGATCAGGCCCATGCCGTATTCCGGGCCGGGCAGGTATTCCTGCCAGAGGATGTCGCGGCCCGGCAGCTCGCGGTCGAGGAAGGCCAGGTAGGCGCGCGCCTCCGTCTCGTTGTGCACCACCGCGTCCTTGGTGATGCCGACGCTGCCGTCGGCGGCGTTGGGCTTCAGCAGGGCCGGATAGAGGTCGGGCAGCGCCTCGCGTCCGGCTAGCCCCCGGGCGTCGGCCGGCAGGTAATGCTCGCCGGGCACCTCGATGCGCAGCGCCTCGGCCACGAGGCGCACGATCTGCTTGTCGAAGCAGAGCACCATGGCTTGCGGCGTGGCGCCGGTATAGGGAATATCGTGCAGTTCGAGCCAGGCGGGCAGGTTCAGCTCACGGGTTGGCCGGTTGTTGACGCCGGTGTCGCAGAAGTTGACCACCAGGTCGGGCCGCTCAGCGGTCAGCCGTTCGAAGAGATTGGCGTGGTCGTTGTAGATGGTGATGTCGAAACGCCCGAGGCTCTCCAGCGCCGCTACCATGGCCTCGTGCGCCTTCAGGTCCTCCGGCCCGTAGGCGGCACCCTTCTTGGTCGGGTCGCTCGCCTTGTGATCGCCGGTGATGATGGCGAGAGTCGTGATGGTCTTGTGCTGCATTGTCCGCTTACTCACTCCGCCGCGAAGGCGGCGGTCTTGTCCTTCAGCGCCTGGATCAGGGAGACGATGCCGGTCTTGGCGATAATGCCGCTGTACTCTTTGCGCCGGCCGGCCAGTTCGGAGGAAACACCGCCGAGGATGGTGTCGACGATACGCCAGCCGCCGTCGTCCTGCGGCTGCGTCAGGTAGTTGATCGCGATCGCTTCGCCGTCGCTCTTCACGATCTGGTTCTGCACCAGCACGGTGCCGCGCCGCCCCGGCTGTTCGCCGAGAATCTCGAAGCGCTCGCCCTCGTAGCCGTTGAAGCGATGGGCGAAGACGCCGATGCTGTAGTCGGTGAAGGCTTCGGTGAAGGCCTGCTGCTGAGCGCTGCTGATAACGTTCCACTGGCTGCCGATGGTGACCTTCGCCATGCCCGGAAAATCGAAGCTCTCGCTCAGCACAGGCGCCAGCTTGTCGTAGCGGCCCTGGTAGCCCAGCGCCTCGGCCTGCTGCATCACCTCCAGCAATGTATCGTTGAGCCGCGCCACCGTTGCCGTCGGCGTCTCGGCCGCGCGTCCGGCCGGCGCGACGAGCAGCAGGCCGAGCAGGAAGATGGCAAGGGCGATACGCGTCATTTCAGGTCTCTGGCTGTCGGGTTCTTCCAGATGTACGGCCATCTGCGCGGGGTGCAAGGAATTTTCTTGCTCTTGCCGCGGCGATCCGGCGGGCGCAAGCTGCGAGGCATGAGCATCCTCGTCACCGGTGGTACGGGATTTGTCGGCGCCGCGGTCGTGCGCGCGCTGAACGCGCGCGGCGAACAGCCCCGTTGCCTGGTGCGCCGTGGCAGCGACCGGCGCAATTTGGAAGGGCTGGCGGTCGATCCGGTCGAAGGCGACCTGGCCGACGGCGAATCGCTCGACGCGGCTCTGCGGGGCTGTCATGCACTGTTCCACATTGCTGCCGACTACCGCATCTGGGTGCGCCGGCCCGCGGCCATGCTGCAGACCAATGTGCAGGGTACCCGGCGGCTGATGGAGCTGGCGCTGCGCCACGGGGTGCAGCGGGTCGTCTATACCTCCTCCGTCGCAGTGCTCGGCAAGGCGGCGGACAGCGCGCCAGCCGATGAGGAGACGCCGGTGCGCCTCGACGACATGGTGGGGGTTTACAAGCGCTCCAAGTACTTGGCCGAGGCCGAGGTGCGCCGCCTGCAGCGCGAAAAGGGGCTGCCGGTGGTGATCGTCAACCCCTCGACACCCATCGGCCCCGGCGACGTCAAGCCGACGCCGACCGGCCGCATGGTGGTGGCCGCCGCACGCGGCAGGATCCCCGCCTTCGTCGAGACCGGCCTCAACGTGGTTCACGTCAACGACGTGGCCGAAGGCCATCTGCAGGCCTATGAGAAGGGTGTCCTGGGCGAGCGCTACGTCCTGGGCGGCGAAAACCTCCGCCTCGGCGAGATCCTGGCCCAGGTGGCCGCTCTGCGCGGGGCGCCCGCGCCGCGCCTGCGCCTGCCGCGCCGCCCGCTCTTTCCCCTGGCCTATGCGGTGGAGGGCTGGGCGCGCCTGGCCGGCGGTCCCGAACCGCTGCTGACCGTCGACGGGCTCAAGATGGCGGCCAAGCCGATGTACTTCACCAGCGCCAAAGCGCGCCAAGCCCTGGGCTACGGCCCGCGCCCGGCCTGCGAGGCCCTGGAGGACGCCGTCGGCTGGTTCGAGCGGCAGGGCTACCTGAACTAGCCGGGGCGGTTCGGGCTCGACTCCGCCGGAATTCCCTAACAGTGCTCAAAATCCCCACAGTCTCTGGGGTGGTGTTGCGCCGCAAAAGCGTTAGACTGGGCGGCCGAAAAGCAGTATTCCCTAGCGATTCTTCCCATCCGGACTCAGGAGCAGCGTTTTGGCGGTTCCCCTTATTCAGCAGCTGCGCGTCGGCGCCTACATCATGAAGCAGCGCCTCAAGGGCAACGACCGCTATCCGCTGGTGCTGATGCTGGAGCCGCTGTTCCGCTGCAACCTGGCCTGTCCGGGCTGCGGCAAGATTGACTATCCCGACGAGATCCTGAACCGCCGCCTGTCGGTGGAGGAGTGCATCGAGGCCGCCGAGGAAAGCGGCGCCCCGGTCATCTCCATTCCCGGCGGCGAGCCGCTGATCCACAAGGACATGCCGCGGATCGTCGAGGAGCTGGTGAAGCGTAAGCGCTTCGTCTACCTCTGCACCAATGCGCTCTTGCTGGAGAAGAAGATCGACCTCTTCAAGCCCAGCAAGTACCTGACCTTCTCCATCCACCTCGACGGCCTGGAGGAGGAGCACGACCGCGCGGTCGACCAGAAGGGCGTGTTCAAGCGCGCGGTCAAGGCCATCGAGCTGGCCCGCGACCGCGGTTTCCGGGTCAACGTGAACTGTACCCTGTTCAACAACGCCAGGCCGGACGAGGTCGCCGAATACCTCGATTTCGCCCGCGACCTGGGCGTGGAGGGTGTCACCATTTCCCCCGGCTACGCCTACGAGCGCGCGCCGGACCAGGAGCACTTCCTCTCCCGCCGTCAGACCAAGGAGCTGTTCCGCGACGTCTTCCGCCGCGGCAAGGGGCGCAAATGGCGCTTCTCCCAGTCCAGCCTGTTCCTCGATTTCCTGGCCGGCAACCAGGCCTACGCGTGCACGCCGTGGAGCAACCCGACGCGCAACGTCTTCGGCTGGCAGCGGCCCTGCTATCTGCTGAACGAAGGCTATGCCGCAAGCTTCAGGGAGCTGATGGAAGAGACCGAGTGGGGCGACTACGGCACCGGCAACTACGAGAAGTGCGCCAATTGCATGGTCCACTGCGGCTATGAGGGCACTGCCGTGGCCGATACCGTGGCCCATCCGCTGAAGGCCCTCAAGGTGGCGCTGAAGGGGGTTGCCACCGAAGGCGAGATGGCCCCGGAGATCGACCTTTCCAGGCAGCGTCCGGCGGTCTACGCCTTCGAGGACTTCGTCGCCGAGGCCCTCAAGGAGTCGGGGAAGCAGAAGGCGGAAAAGCCCGGCGCCTCCCCCTCAGAAGCGGCCGAGTAGCGGCGCTTTCACGGCTTCCAGCATGCGCAGCCGCGCGAGCGCAAGCTCGGCGCGGCGGGCCAGCCTGATGGTTCCCGGGATGTCGCCCGGCCGGCGGGCGAGGGCGGCGAGGACCCGGCTCACGGCCGTGCGGCCATCGGGCCTGACCGCCGTCGTGACCAGGGCCGGCAGGGCGTCCCGGGCCCGGTCGGCGATGGCGC
>JBFGUI010000176.1:0-8119 GCA_041565695.1 Kiloniellaceae bacterium | reverse complement strand
GTGCCGCCAGCTCGCGGGACAGCCAGGCGGCCAGCTCGGCGCCGTAGCGGCCGGGATTGACCTGGCAGTCCTCCGGCAGGTAGGGGCGGAAGCTCTCAGATCTGAAGCTAACCTCGGTCTGCATGGCTGCTGCCCTCCGCGTTCGCTGCAGTCTAGCGCGCTTGACGCCTACACGGCCCCAGTTCTTTTGCCCGCTTTCCGGCCGTCACGCCCAGTAGCCGCGCAAGGCCGCTTCGGCCAGGGGGCCGAGGTTGTCGTCGCGGCTGAGGACCTCCAGGAAGCGCACCACGGCGCGGCGCTGGTTGGCGTCGAAAAGCGCGAACTTGGAGACCTGGAAGTCGTGCAGGGGCTCGGTCGGCGCGCCGGGGTCGAAGGCGCGCAGCGTCGCCTCGGCCAGGTATTCCGGGCTCTCGGCGTGTCGCAGCGACCATAGCATGAAGGCCGGCAGGTAGTAGCGGAAGGCTGCGGCACTGAAGAAGGCGGGCGCCGCATAGCTGCGGATCAGCAGTTCGTCCGGCAACTCCCGCCAGTCCGGCGCACCGTAGAACGCGGCGATGTCGCCGTCGTCCATGCACTGCGGGTGCAGCAGGGCGTCGTCACCCGGCGCCGTCAGCCCGGCGAAGGCCTGTTCGATGGCCGCGACGGCGGCTTCGACGGCTTGCGGGTCGAGCGCCAAGAGCGAACTCCCGCCTAGCTGCTCTTGGGTTTGAACTGGGCGTAGAGCCGGGGCGGGGCAGCCGCGAAATACTTGAAAAGGGCCGGGCAAAGCCAGCCCTCCATGTCGAGGTCGGGGCTGTAGTACCAGTTGCCCTCGTATTCTTCGCGGCGCCACTCGAAGGCGGCCTGGTGGCCGGGGAAGGGTTTGTCAGAGAAGACCAGGGTAAAGCCCTTTTCGGCATCCGGTATCGCTGCGACCATCTGCTCGATCACCGTGTCCGCCCCGGCAACGAAGGGCTCCTTCACCAAGCCGGCGTCGGCGTCGTCGAAAACCCACATGCCTTCGTGCTTGTAGGGATGGATCACGCGCAGCGCGTTCATGGGACCGCCGGTTCCGTTGGCTGGAGGTGGTGACCCCGGCAGGATTCGAACCTGCGACCTACAGATTAGGAATCTGTCGCTCTATCCAACTGAGCTACGGGGCCCCGGAAGCCTCGGTTTCCGCCGCCGAAGGGCGGAATTCCGCCCACAAATAGGCCAATCCGGCGATTTAGGCAATGCGCTGCGGCTTACTGCCCAGCCGGCCAGCGATACCCGATCAGGCGGTCCGCGCCGTAGGAGGCAATGTTGACCTGGTTGGACTGGTTGCCGCCGAGGACCCGGATGCGGTTGGGCTCTGGCTCGACGAAGAAGGCGACGTGGCCCGAGGAGGGGTTGGGCGGCCGGCTGAAGATGGTGACACAGCCCAGGCGCGGTGCATCCAGCGGCGTGCCCCAGTTGATCCAAGAGCGGGCCGCCGCGCTCTGCGTTCGGGTCTCGCCCGCCTTCATCATGCACCAGTTGACGAAGGACGAGCACCAGGGCGTCTCGTCGTCGGTGGCGGCCAGGGTGGTCGCGGCGTGGTATTCGACGATCCGCGGGTTGTGCTGCGCGCCGCCGATCTCGTCGACACCGCTGTGCATCTCCCTGAGGGCGATGCGGTACCACAGCGGGCCGTCGCCCTCGGGCGCGAGCGCGGCGTGGATCGACTCGCCCTCCTCCGGCGTCTCGGGCACGTTGACGACCTGCCCGACGTGGATGAGGTCCGGGTTCTCGATCTGTGGATTGAGGCGCAGCAGCTCGTCGAGCGTGGTCCGGTGGAAATCGGCGATTCTGCCCAGCGTATCGCCGCTGCGCACTCTGTACGTTGTAGTCATGGCGTCCCCCACTGGTCGTTGGGTGCCTTCTGCAGCCGGTCCTTTCGAGACCGGCTGCTGCCGCCTCTCCGGCGGGAGAGAGCCGGAATCCGCAGCATGGCACGGGGCGTTCGCTCCCGTGCCGCGATTTCGGGTTACGCCGGGGCGCTTCGGGACAGGCCGGTCGGGCGAGGCCGATCCGCCCCCTATTCCACCGCCTTGTAGCGCTCCGTCGCCGCCACCAGGGCGCGGCGCACGCCGGGCTCCATGGCCGAGTGGCCGGCGTCGGGCACCACCATGTAGTCGGCCTCCGGCCAGACCTGGTGCAGGGCGTCGGCGGTCTGGATCGGGCAGACCATGTCGTAGCGGCCCTGGATGATGGTCGCCGGGATGTTGCGGATCTTCTCCACGCCCTTCAGCAGCTGGCCCTCCGCCAGGAAGACGCCGTGGTTGAAGTAGTGCGCCTCGATGCGCGACAGGCCGAGGGCGTGGCGCTCCTCCCCGAAGGCGGCGACGGTCTGCGGCGAGGGCAGCAGGGTCGAGCAGCTGCCCTCGTAGACCGACCAGGCCCGCGCGGCCGGCAGGTGCACCTTGGGATTGGGGTCGTTGAGGCGCTTCTGGTAGGCGGCCATCAGATCCCGGCGCTCGGACGGCGGGATGGCGGCGACGAAGTTGCGCCAGTTCTCCGGGAAGATGCGGCCCATGCCGTAGAGGAACCAGTCGATCTCCTGCTTGCCGCCGAGGAAGATGCCGCGCAGCACCAGGGCGCTGACCCGCGCCGGGTGCGCCTGGGCATAGGCCAGGGCCAGGGTCGAGCCCCAGGAACCGCCGAACACGTGCCAGCGCATGATGCCCAGGTGGTCGCGCAGGCGCTCCATGTCGGCGATCAGGTGCTGGGTGGTGTTGTCGGTGAGCTCGCCCAGCGGCGTCGAGCGCCCGGCGCCGCGCTGGTCGAAGACCACGATGCGGTAGTGGCGCGGATCGAAGAAGCGCCGGTGGTCCGGCCCGGCGCCGGCGCCCGGCCCGCCATGCAGAAAGACCACCGGGCGGCCCTGCGGATTGCCCGAGACCTCCCAGTACATGGTATGGCGGCCGTCGAGGTCGATGCGCCCGTTGGCATGGGGCTCGATCGGCGGAAAAAGGTCTTGCGCGAGGCTCGGGCGGGCTGGATCCATGGGTTCCTCTCGGTTGCCCCGCCCCGTTCATATATTAGCGGACCGGCCGCTGCCAACTCTCTTCCGGCTTAGCGGGCCGGCGGCGGGATTGCTACACTCGCTGTCATGACGCGCCTCGGCCTCGCCCTGACCACGCTGTTCCTGCTGCTCGTGCCGCGCCTCGCCGCGGCCGAGATGCCGGCGGCTTTCTACGGCCCGCTGGAGGCGGCGCCGGGCGGCGAGGTGGTGATCGTGACCGACGGGGACACCCTGACGCTGGCCGGCGGGCAGGAGGTCCGCCTGGTCGGCATCCAGGCGCCCAAGCTGCCGCTGGGCCGACCCGGCTTCGAGGCCTGGCCCCTGGCCGCAGAGGCCAGGGCCTTCCTCGAAGGGCTGATCCTGAACCGCACCGTGAGCCTCGGCTTCGGCGGCCGGCGCGGCGACCGGCACGGCCGGCTGCTGGCCCATGTCTTCGATGGCGAGGGCCGCTGGCTCCAGAGCGAGCTCCTCAGGGCCGGCCTGGCGCGGGTCTACAGCTTCGCCGACAACCGGGCGCTGATCCCCGAAATGCTGGCCCTGGAGCGCGAGGCCCGCGCCGCCCGGCGCGGCATCTGGGCCGACCCCTACTACGCGATTCGCTCGGCCGAGACGGCGGCGGACTGGCTCGGCGGCTTCGAGCTGGTCGAGGGCCGCGTCGTCGCGGTTGGCCGCGGCGGGCCCAATACCTATCTGAACTTCAGCGACGACTGGCGCAGCGACTTCACCATCATGCTGAACCGACGGGCCGAGCGGCTGTTCAAGGAAGCGGGTTTCGACCCCAGGAGCTACGAAGGCCGCTTCGTGCGCGTGCGCGGCTGGCTCAAGTCGCGCAACGGCCCGATGATCGAGGCAACCCACCCCGAACAGATCGAACTGCTGGACGACTGATGCTTAGATTCCTCCGTGACCTCCGCCTGTTCCTGTTCGCTGCCCGCGGCGCGCTGGCCGCGGCCCTGGTGCTGCCGCTGCTGGCCGCCTGCGCCACGGCGCCGGGCACCGGACGGACGATCTTCACCGGCGGCCTTACCGAAGAGGGCGAGGCTGACCTGGGGCGCCAGGAGCATCCCAAGGTGCTGGCCCAATACGGCGGCGCCTACGACGACCCGGAGCTGAACCGCTACGTCTCCAGCATCGGCGACTTCCTGGTCCAGACTTCGGAGCGGCCGGACCTGGATTTCACCTTCACCATCCTGGACACCCCCATCGTCAACGCCTTCGCCCTGCCCGGCGGCTATGTCTACGTGACGCGCGGCCTGCTCTCCCTGGCCAACAGCGAGGCCGAGCTGGCCGGCGTGCTGGGGCACGAGATCGGCCACGTGACGGCGCGCCATACGGCCGAGCGCTACGGCCAGACGGTGGCGGCCAACGTCGCCGGCGTCGGCCTCGGCGTGCTGCTGGGCGGCGAGGCGGCGCAGGCCGGCGGCGTGCTCGGCGGCCTGCTGCTGCGCAGCTACTCGCGCGAGCAGGAGTTCGAATCCGACATGCTGGGCGGGCGCTACCTGTCGCGCGCCGGCTACGACACCGGCGCCATGGCGGGGTTTCTGTCGCAGCTCCAGTCTCATGCGCGGCTGGAGGCCGAGCTCGTCGGCCAGCCGGAAAAGGCCGATGCCTTCAACATCATGCAGACCCACCCGCGCACCACCGATCGCATCGAACGCGCGCTGGAACAGGCCGGCGCCACGCCGGTCGCCGATCCGCTGGTGGCGCGCGACGTGTACTTCGACAAGATCGACGGCATGATCTATGGCGACAAGGCCGACGAGGGCTACATCCGCGGGCGCACCTTCGCCCATCCGCGGCTCAAGTTCGCTTTCGAGGTGCCACAGGGTTTCCGCCTCTACAACCAGCCGCGCAGCGTCATCGCCCGCGACGGCGAAGGCAAGGCGGTGATCCAGTTTGACCGCGGCCCCGCCGACTACAGCGGCGCCATGGACGACTACCTGACCGGCGTGTGGGGCGCCAAGGTGCGCCTGAGCGGCGTCGAGTCCCTGACCATCAACGGCCTGCCGGCTGCCACCGCCACGGTTTCCGGCAACGGCAAGGACTATCGGCTGGTGGCGATCCGCTATGACGCCCGCACCATCTACCGCTTCATCTTTCTCTCCGCCAGCGACCGCACGGCCGCGCTGAACATGCCGTTCCGCGAGACCACCTACAGCTTCCGCAAGCTCTCGGACGCCGAGGCGGCCGCGCTCAAGCCGCGTCGGCTCAGGATCTACGAAGTCGCACCCGGCGACAGCCCCGCGCGAATCGCCGCGCGCATGCCCTTCGGCGCGGAGAACCTGCAGCGATTTCTTGTGCTCAACGGCCTCACCGAGTCCACGACGCTGCAGCCCGGACAGCGGGTCAAGATCGTCACAGAGTAGTGCTTCATGATGCACCCGCCGGCCGCCGGCACACCGCCTGAGGAAAACGGCAACGACGCAAGCGGCCGGCGCGCCTGGCGGCCAACCATCGCCGTGGCGCTGATCTTCGGCTTCGGGCTGCTGGTCCTGGTGGCGGTTTCCTCGGTACTCTTTGTCAGCTTGGGCACGGCACGCAAGAATACCGTCTCTCTGATCCGCCAGACGGCGGAGTTCTCCGTTGCCGGCCTCATCGACCGGATCGACATCCACCTCGGTGCCGCACGCCAGCAATCGGAGTTTCTCGCCAGGATGATCAAAGAGGGAGAGGTCGATCCCGGTGATCGCGATGGGCTTGCGGACACAATGCTGGGCGCTCTGGCCGCCACGCCACAGGTCCAGGGCATCGGCTATTTCTCGGCCGAAGGATGGTCGCTGCGTGTCGGGCGCGACTCGGGGAAAGTGATACGTATTGATAACCAGGAGGAACCCGATCCAGACATCAGGCGCTGGGTGAGGGAAACCGAATCGCAGACACGTACGACCTGGGGCGGTGTTTTCTGGGTGCCGAGCCTGAACCAGCCGCATCTCACCACCTCCACACCAGTAATCTCCGACGGGCGATATCTCGGGGTCATCTCTTCCGTCGTCTCTGTGCGCGCGCTGTCGACCTTTGTTGACGACTACGCTCTGCAGACCGGGCTGCACCCCTTCATACTCTATGGCCGCGATCGGGTCCTGGCGCATCCTTCGATGATCGAAGATCTGTCAGGTCTGGGGCCGGAAAATCCCTTGCCGGGCCTTGCCGAGGTCGGCGACCCGTTGTTGGCCGAAATCTGGAATCCGGACAAGCTGCCTCTCGAACTGCTTCAGAATTCGGGTGGTTCGCTCCTGGGTCATCTGCGCCTGCTGCCCGACGACGAGGTCTACTATCTCTATCGGGTGATCGGCGGCTATGGCCCCCGGCAGCTCTACATGGGGGTTTATGCCCGGGACAGTGAGGTCGACTCCTCGGAAACCGACCGTCTGATCCTTGCAGGCTGGGTCGGTTTGGCGATCCTCGCGCTGTCGCTGCTCACCGCCGTGATCCTGGGGCGCGGCATTGCGCGGCCGGTGCGTGATCTGGCCGAAGCCGCGCGCGCGGTCAGCAGCTTTGACTTCCGTCGCGTGCCGCGCGCCAAGGGCAGCGCCTTTCGCGAGCTCGACAGCGCGGCCGGCGCCTTCAACGCGATGCTCTCGGGCCTGCGCTGGTTCGAGACCTACGTGCCGCGCAGCCTGGTGCTGCGGCTGATCCATCTGGGCGAGGACGGGGTCAAGTCCGAGGAACGCCAGGTCACGGTGATCTTCACCGACATCGTCGGCTTCACCACGGCGAGCCAGCAGCTCACGCCGCGCGAGACGGCGGACTTCCTCAACCACCATTTCGCCCTGCTCGCGGCCGAGATCGAACAGACCGGCGGCACGGTCGACAAGTACATCGGAGATTCAGTGATGGCCTTCTGGGGCGCGCCGGACGATCAGCCGGACCATGCCGAGCGTGCCTGCCAGGCCGCCCTGGCGATCGCTGCGGCGCTGGAGCGCGACAATCGGAAGCGCGCGGAGCGCGGGCTGCCGGAAGTGCGCATCCGCCTCGGTCTCCATTCCGGCCCGGCCATCGTCGGCAATATCGGCGCGCCGGGACGTGTCAACTACACCCTGATCGGCGATACGGTGAACCTGGCCAACCGGCTGGAGGCTTTCGGCAAGGAGATCGACGCCGACGATGCGGCGGCGGTGGTCCTGCTGTCCGAGGAGACGCGCGCTCTGCTTGGCCCCGGCTGGCGGGTCGCGGATCTCGGCGCGCACGAGATGCGCGGGCGCGTCGGGGAGATCGGCGTCTTCCGGCTGCTCGGCCGGGACCGCTGATCAGATCTCGGCGAAGAGGTCGGTGGGCCGGCTCACCCGCTCCAGCAGCAGGCTCTTCATCTTCTGCAGGGCGCGCTGTTCCAGCTGGCGCACCCGCTCCTTGCTGACGCCGAGGCGCTGGCCCAGTTCTTCCAGGGTCGCGGTGTCGTCGCTCAGGCGCCGGGCGCGGATGATGGTCTGCTCGCGCTGGCTGAGTTCGAGCAGCGCCTGCTGGATCCATTCGTTGCGGGTGACGCTGTCGCGCATGGAGATAACCAGGTCCTCGGGGCTGGCCCCCTCGTCGGTCAGCTGGTCCTGCCACTCGGTCTCGCCGTCCTCGCCGATACGCACGTTGAGCGACTGGTCGGCAACGGAGAGTCGGCCCTCCATGTGATTGACATCCGTCAGCGGCACCGAGAGCTCGTCGGCCACGGCCTGGCGGCCTTCGTCGTCGAAGGGGCGGCCGGAGGCTTCCTCGATGCGCGCGCGCAGGCGACGGAAGTTGAAGAACAGGGTCTTCTGCGAGGCCGTGGTGCCGGTGCGCACGATCGACCAGTTGCGCAGGATGAAGTCCTGCATGGCCGAGCGGATCCACCAGGAAGCATAGGTCGAGAAGCGCACGTTGCGCTCAGGCTCGAAACGGCTGGCGGCCTGCAGCAGCCCCAGCGTGCCTTCCTGGATGAGGTCGCTCATCGGCAGGCCATAGTTGCGGAACTTGGTGGCCAGGGAGACCACCAGGCGGGTGTAGGCGCGGATCAGCTCCTGCAGAGAATCCGCGTCGCCGTCTTCGCGCCAGGAGCGGGCGAGGCGGTATTCGCGCTCGCGCGACAGCAGCGGCTGCGCCATGGATTGGCGGATGAAGCGGGCC
>JBFGUI010000175.1:0-8148 GCA_041565695.1 Kiloniellaceae bacterium | reverse complement strand
CATCTGCTGGACCTGCCGGCCATCGGCAGCCGCCGGCGGCTCAGTGCCGCCCTGCTCCGCGGCCTCTTCGGCCTGGCCGTCGGCCTCCAGCGGCGCGTCCCGTCGAACCGTGTCAGCCGGCTCTTCCGGCCCTTGCTCGGGCGGCTGCAGCGGGCCTTGATGCAGCGCTGCGCAAGCGCGGTGGCGATCGCGGCGCTGGTTGCGGAAATCGAGACGATCGACCGGGGCATCGTGGTCTTCGACCACACCATCAATCCGCTGGCCGAGGCAGCGACCGCCGCCGCGCGGCGCCGCGGCCTGGCCACCCTGGCGCTCCCTCATTCGATACCGCACCTGAGCGACCTGCCGCGTGACGCCGTCATCGGCTCGGCAGACGGTGACCGGCTCGACTGGGGCGCCCTCTACGACCGTGTGGCGCTGCCCAACGCCCCGACGGCCGAGCGCTTCGCCAAGGACTGCCTGGACCGCAGCCTGCTGGTGACTCTCGGTTCGCCGCGCTTTTCGCAGAGCTGGGGCCGGGTCCTCGACGGGATCGCGCCGCGGTTCGACTGGAACCCGGGCGGCCGCAGGGTGCTGTTCATCCTGTCGAAGAAGGGCCCCTACGTGAACTGGCCCGAGGTTGAGCGCGTTTCCCTCGCGCTGAGCGGCGATCCGCGCCTCGCGGTGGTGCTGAAACCGCATCCGCGCACCGAGGTGAGCGGCCTGCCGGCGATCCAGGCCGGCCCAAGGGTGCGGATCGCCCCGGCCGAGCTGCCGAGCGCCAGCCTGATCCACTGGGCCGACCTGGTGGTGTTCTGGGGCTCTTCGGTGATCTACGACGCTATCCGCCTGCGCAAGCCGGTGCTGCATCTGGCCTACCTGTTCCGGCTGCACTTCGACTTCGAGCCCTACCTGCGGTCCTGGGCGGTGAACGGCTTCGAGGACTTCGAGGTACGCCTCGAGCGCTTCCTGGCGCAGGGTGGATCGACCTACAACGAGGAAGAGGCCCGGCACTGCCTGGAGACGCTCGTTGAGAGTCCCGACAGCCCGACCCTCGAGCGCTACGCCGACCTGCTCGAAGACCTGCTTGCCGGAGAGCCGGGCGGCACCGCCGGCGCCGCGGCCGGCGCGCTGCGAAGCAGCGGGGGCATGACGGCGCGATGAACAGCGACGATTCCAGGATGCCTGCACCGACTACAGCCCGCCGGCGTAGCCGCCGCGGCCTCATTCCCCGGCCGCTGCGCCGCGCCGCCACGGTCTTCACCTATTTCTTCCGTGCCGAGCCATGGCGCGGCGCGCTGATGCTGACCTCAATGATCCTCGCCGGCCTGCTGGAAGGCATAGGCATTGCCGCGCTGCTGCCGGTGCTCAATACGATCGTCGGCGGCGAGCAGAGCCAGCAGTCCTTCATCGTCCGCAACGTCAACCATGCGCTGGAGTCGCTCGGCCTGGGCACGGGCCTTGGCACGCTCCTGCTGGTGATTGTAGTGCTGATCACCGCCAAGAGCCTGCTGCTGGTGCTCGCCGCGAAGCAGATCGGCTACACCGCTTCGACGGTGACCATGCGGCTGCGCCTGCACGTGCTGGAGCAGCTGATGCGGGCGCGCTGGTCGTTCTTCGTGCGACAGCGCCTCGGGTCGATCTCTGCCAGTGTCACGACCGAGCCGCCGCGCGCCGCCAGTACCTACGTGCAGACGGCGCGGGTGATGACCGGCGTGTTCCAGCTCACCGTCTATTTCGCGCTTGCGGTGATCATCTCGCTGGAAGTCAGCATCGCCGCCGTGGTCGTCGGATCCATCTCGGCCCTGCTGCTGAACCGCTTCGTCACCATGACCGGCAAGGCGGCGCAGCAGCAGACCCGGCTGACAAAGTCGCTGCTCTCGGGACTGGCGGACGGCCTGCAGTCGATGAAGCCGATCAAGGCCATGGCACGGGAGAAGCAACTCAGTGACATCCTGAAGACCGACATCGTGGCCATGAACAAGGCTCAACAGATGCAGATCCTGGCGCGGGAATCGCTACAGCATTACCGGGAGCCGATCACCACCGCCGCGCTCGCCGGCGGACTCTACGTGATCCTCACCCAGTGGAATCTCGAGATCGAGAACCTGCTGGTGATGGCCTTCCTCTTTCTTAGGACAATCGGCAAGATCTCCAGCCTACAGACTGCCTTCCAGGCAATCGCGGGGTCGCTGCCGTCCTTCTGGTTCGTGCGGTCGATCCTCTCCACGGCCGCGGTGGCAGCAGAGAAGAACACCCAGGGCAGGGCGCCCCGGCTCACCTCGGCGATCCGCTTCGAGAACGTCTCCTTCGCCTACAGCAAGGCAAAGCAGGTTCTGAACAACGTCCGCCTGGAGGTGCCGCAGGGCCACTTCGTCGCCCTCGTCGGCGTCTCGGGCAGCGGCAAGACAACCATCGGAGACTTGGCGATCGGCCTGCTTCAGCCAACTTCCGGCCGCGTGCTGCTCGACGACGAGCCGCTCTCAGAGATCGATCAGAAGGCCTGGCGCGGCATGATCGGCTACGTGCCGCAGGACACCCCGCTGCTGCACGACACTGTGCTGAACAACATCACTCTGCGCGATCCCGATATCACCGCAGAGGAGGTCCGAACGGCCCTGGTCCGGGCCGGCGCATGGTCCTTCGTCAGCGAGCTGCCCGGCGACATTCACGCCGTTGTGGGGGAGCGGGGAACCCGGCTTTCGGGCGGGCAGCGGCAGCGCATCGCGATCGCCCGCGCCCTGGCCAAGCGCCCGGCACTGCTGATCCTCGACGAGGCGACCGCGGCGCTGGATCCGCAGACCGAGGCCGAGATCTGCAAAACCCTGACGACCCTGGTCGGCGAGCTCACGATCCTCGCCATCTCCCATCAGGACGCCCTGAAGGACGCGGCCGACATCGTCTACCGTATCGAGAACGGCACCGCGACGCGGGTCGACGGGGCGACGCCGCAGGAACGCCGGATGAACATCCTCACCTAGGGCCCAGCGGCATGATCGGACTTGAACACATCTCGACAGTCGCCCGCCTCGGCACGGGCGGGCCCGCGCCCCAAACACGAGACGACCTCGCATGACGACACCCTTCGGCCAAAAGACACTCGCGGACTTCGGCTTCGGCCCGCTGATGGTGGCCCTGCCGGTGACCTGCCTCGACGTCGGCGCCCGCGGCGGCTTCACGCGCGACCTGCTTCCCCTGGCGCCGGCCGTGCGCGCCATCGGCTTCGAACCGGACACGGAGGAGTGCGCCCGCCTCAACGAGTCCTCGGGCGAGAGCGGCCCCTGGCGCGAGCTGCGCTGCATTCCGGTCGCCCTCGGCAAGTCCACTGAGGTGCGCCACCTCAATATCTACCGCAAGCGCGGCTGCTCCTCCCTGCTCGACGCCGACTCGGCGCTGGCCGGACGCTTCGGCCGCGAAGACTACTACATTCTGGACGGCAGCCTCGAGGTTCCCACCACGACGGCGGACCAGGCCGCCGCCGAGTACGACTTCGCGGACGCGGCTTTCTTCAAGCTCGATGTCCAGGGCGCCGAGCTGGAGATCCTGCAGGGCAGCCGCAGGTTGCTCGAGGACTCCCTGGTGGCGCTGCGCGTCGAGGTCTCCTTCATCCCGATCTACAAGGACCAGCCGCTCTTCGCCGACATCGATCAGGTGCTCAGAAGTTATGGCTTCTCGCCGATGCGCTTTCTCGAGCTGCATCCCTGGCGGCGCGCGTCGAAAGCCAAGCTACCGCGCCTCGACGACGGCCCCTATCCCTATTCCGAAGGACAGCTGGTCCATGGCGACGTGCTGTACTTCCGGGAGCCGGAGAGCCTTCCGGACAGCAGCGACGGCGAAGTCGAGCGACTGCTGCGCGCCGCCCTGCTGGCGCTGACCTACGGCCTCGTCGACCATGCCCTGGCGATCTTCCGGCGCCCTACGGTCCGCGCAAGGCTCGGATCGCTGGGCGGCCTCGACGTGGACCGGGCGGCCGCGACCCTGTCTCAGCACCTGGCCCGCAGCGTCGCCACGCCGCTGGGCCAGGGGCTGCGCCGCCAGGTCAGGTCCCTGCTCGGCCACCGCTAACACCGCAGCCCGCCCGCACCGACCGGAGCCATCGTTCCTAACGACATGATCAAGAAGTTATTTCAGTCCCTTCTCAGCCTCTGCAGACGAAGCCTGTCTTTCGGGCGCTGGCTCCTGGCGTCTCTCGGGCTCGCCCCGAAGGCCATGTCCACAGCTCCCGCCACGACATCGGCTCAGTTTGACGACGGCCCTCGCAACAGTGCGTTCTGGTCTTCGCCCAGAAACCTCAGCCCCAAGAGGCATTTCCGCGCGCGGGTGGCCGCCAAACAGGTTCGCCGCAGAGAAAGCGTCCTCGACCTTGGCTGCGGCGACATGCACGTGGAATCGCATTTGCCGCGCGGCTGCAGCTATCAGCCCTGCGATCTCGCCCCGCGCGATGACCGCACGATCGTCTGCGACTTCAATGCCGGCGAGATGCCGCCGGCCCGCGACTACGACGTTGTCATGCTGCTCGGGGTGCTCGAGTTCATTCAGCAGCCGTCGGCGCTCATCGCGCAGCTGCCGCGCTACCGCGCCCGCTCCTGGTGCATCAGCTACCATCCGAGCGACCTCTTCCCGGCCGATGAGGCCCTCCTCAAGGAGCGTCAGCGCCCCCTCATGATCCCCGAGGCGGAGCTGCTGGCCAGCATCGAGGCGGCCGGCCATGAGCTCGCAGAGCGCATCGACATGCGCGGTTCCGACATTCTGTATGTCACGAAGCGCCGCGAGGAAGCCGTCCGCTGATGACCGACCCGGCACCGCGTACCGCCACGGCCTCGGCAGCAGAGCGAAGACGTCCCCTGCGCGTCTGCTACCCCTTCATCGGCAACAACGTCGGCGGCAGCCACATCTCGACCCTGATGCTGGTGCGCCAGCTCGACCGCGGCCGCGTCGAGCCGGTGGTGGTCCTGCACGAGGCGGGGCCGCTCGCCGACTACGTGCGGGAACAGGGCCTGACCTACGAGCTGATCGATATTCCCGCGTTCTTCAAGCCGCCCTACTGGTCGCTGCGCAACATCCTCTCGCTGATCCGCAAGACGGCGACAATCGCCCGCTTCATCCGGCACCACGACATCGACCTCGTCCACGCCAACGACGTGCGGATTCACTTCGGCTGGACGCTGGCCATCCGGCTGGCCGGGGCCAAGCTGGTCTGGCACCAACGGACCGGCAGCTTCGGGCGCAGCACCATCAAGCTGCTGCTGGCCCTGCTGTCCCACAAGGTGGTCTGCATTTCACGCTATACCGCCTCCACCCTGCCGAGATCGCTTGGGCGCCTGATCCGCATCATCGCAAACCCCTTCGAGACCGGCTACGCAACGGTGGACCGCGGCGCGGAGCGCGAGAAGATCCGGCGCCAGCTCGCGCTTCCGCAGGAAACGCAGATCATCGGCTTTTTCGGCAACCTGGTGCAGCAGAAGCGGCCCTTTATCTTCCTCCGTGCCGCCGCGGAGATCGTGAAGTCCCACAGCGGGCCCTTCGCATTCCTGCTGTTCGGCGCCGAGCGCAACAACGCCATCGCCGAGCTCTCGGCCATGGCGGGAGAACTCGGCATCGAGGGGCAGCTGTACTTCATGGGCTTTCAGACCCCGGTGGAGCCCTGGATGGCGGGCTGCGATCTGATCATCGCCCCGGGAATCGGCGAGGGCCTGGGCCGCACCCTGGTCGAAGCCATGATCGTCGGCACGCCGGTCGTCGCGGCCGATTCCGGCGGACACCGCGACGTCATCACCGACGGCCAAAACGGCCTGCTGGCCAGGGCGGACGACCCGGAAGCCTTCGCCGCGGCCAGCGGGCGGCTGCTGAGCGACCGCGACCTCGCGGCGCGGCTCGCTTCCCGGGCCAAACAGGAAGCGGTCGAGAACTATTCGATTAAACACCACGTCCGGGAAATGACAGAAATCTATGCCGAATGCCTGGACGGCAGCCGCAAGACCAGGTCCCAGGACGGTGCCCCGGACGAGCGCTCGTTCACAGAGGGAAGCAAAGCAGGGCCGCGATGACAAAGAGAATGGATGCCTCCGCGCACCGACCCAGGACACTTCTGCCGATCCCCGAGAATCGCAGCTACGACAGCGTGCTGCACCATTTCGAGGTGGAGCGGGCCATCGCCAGGCGGCTGAAGCGGGCCGACCGGGAAGGCCGCAAGCAGTTCTACAGCACCATGTACGACGAGCTTTTTGCCCAGGTGCCGGACCACCCCCGCCTGACGCGCCGCGCCGACGACAGGGCGACTGAAGCGATGAATCGCCGCAAGATGCGCCTGATCGCGCCCTTCGTGCACCCCGAGGGCAGCATCATGGAGTTCGGCGCCGGCGACTGCCGCTTCTCCTTCGAACTGGCAAAGATCGCGCGCCGGGTCGTCGCCGTCGATATCGCCGACCAGATCGGCCCGGACGTCGCGCGGCCGGATAACTTTGAACTCGTCGTCTACAACGGCTACGACCTTGACCTGCCGTCGAACTCCATCGATACGGCCTTCAGTGACCAGCTGATCGAGCACCTGCATCCCGAGGATAGCGAGCACCACTTCCGCATCGTCCACCGCGTTCTGAAACCGGGCGGTGTCTACACCTTCCGCACGCCGCACCGGCTCACCGGACCGCACGACGTTTCGCGGTACTTCTCGGAAGAGGCGGAAGGCTTTCACCTCAAGGAGTGGACCTATGGCGAGCTGGCGGACCTGCTGAAGAACCTCGGCTTCCGCTCGGTCGAAGCCTACTGGTTCGGCCGCGACCAGCTGATCCGCGTGCCCCTCGCCGCCTTCCGCTCCACCGAAGCGGTACTGCGCCACCTGCCCCTGGCACAGCGCCGCAGCAAGCTGCGCTACCTGGTGCCGGGCATCTCCATGGCGGTCTACAAGTAGGCGCTCGAAGCAGGCAAGATCTTGGTCAATCCCGCTTCTCATATTCAGGACGCCGAGGCTTCCCCGTCCGGCCCGCCGAAAGCACACAGGGCATTGCCCGACGTCCTGCTGGTCATCAGCCACCTTGGGCACGGCGGCACGCAGCGCGTGGTCTGCAACCTGGCGAACGGTCTGGTGCGCCGGGGTTACAGGGTGCGGGTCCTGCTCTCCAAGCAGCGCAGCAACAACGCTCTGGCGCTGGATCCGGCGGTCGAGGTTGAGCCGCTGATCTACACGCCGCCGCGGCGCACCTTCGCCCATTTGGCCGGCCTCTACAGCCTCGGGCTTTGGCTGCCCGTACTGCGCCGCCGGATCCGGGAAATCGGCGCCCCGGTCCTGGTGACCTTCATCCGCCCGACCAACGTGAAAGTGCTGCTGGCCGCGCTCGGACTGAAGTCCCCGCGCATCGTGGTCTGCGAGCGCAATGATCCGCAACGCCAGCCGCTGGGGCGGCACTGGAACCTGCTCAGCCGCCTGCTCTATCGCACGGCCGACGTGGTCACGGTAAACAGCCGGGGCGCCCGGAAGTCGCTGGCGAACTGGGGCATCGACGACAGGCTCCGCTTCGTCCCGAACATCCTCACGCTCCCCACATCGGAACACTCCGAGGTATTTGCCTCGCCGACCATTCTCGCCGTCGGCCGCATCGTGCACCAGAAAGGCTACGACGTGCTGATCAGGGCCTTTGCCGAGGCCGGCGAAAAACTTGTGGACTGGCGCATTGTGATCCTCGGCGCCGGACCAGCGGAGCCGCAGCTGCGAGATCTGGCGGAGAATCTTGGCTTGGCCGGGCGCATCGAGTGGCGCGGCCATGTCGGCGACCCCTTCCCCTTCTACCGCGGTGCCGCGGTCTTTGCCCTGCCGTCACGCTACGAAGGCATGCCCAACGCACTGCTCGAGGCCATGAGTTGTGGCCTGCCTTCGATCGTCAGCGACGCTTCCCCCGGCCCCCTGGAGCTCGTCACCGATGGCGAGAACGGGCTGATCGTTCCGGTCGGCGACGTTGCCGCCATGTCGGCCGCGCTGCTGCGCCTGGCCGGAGACGACGCCCTGCGGGAGAGGCTGGGCGGCGTCGCGCAGCAGTCCGTCGAGGGCTACCTCCCCGAGACGGCGCTCGATGCCTGGAAGGCGGTGCTCGGTCTGCCACCCGCCTCCGGCGATGCAGACGCTGAACTGTCCCGCGGCAAGAGCGCCGCGCCGGCGGCGCGGCGCGGCCGCGT
>JBFGUI010000174.1:0-8169 GCA_041565695.1 Kiloniellaceae bacterium | reverse complement strand
GGACGGCGCAGCCTCTCGGCCGCAGCCGCCCCCGGACCTCTGCGGCGGCCAGCCCGTCGCCTGCCCCGATAACAATTTGTTACGCAGTATTACACGCCCACTTTACTTCAAGCCGGGGGAAAGCGCGTCGTTTGACTGCGGCGCAGCGCGCCGGGCCGTGCGAGGGTATGGCAAATGCCCCGGGAACCAGCGCTATCGGCTGGCCGTACGCATGGTCGGGCACCCCGGCGGCAGCGCCCCTCTCCCAGTGATTCATCCGCGTCAGACGCCGCCTCGACCACGCCCGCGTCAGGCCGCGGTAAGCTTTCCATGCCACCTGTGCATTGATCCGACCGGACTTCTGTCGTAAATCACAGTGACGCGGCGTAGTCCGCGAATCGGTCGGTCGAAATCTGAGCCATGTGGGAAAGGACAGGGTTGAAGTGGTCGCAAAGGGGGGGAGTGATCACGCTCAACGGGGCAACCGTTCCCTCAGACGTCTCCGCTGATTGACGCGCCTGCACGAATACGGCAATGAATGCTGGCGGACGAGGGGTTCCACGATCTCTTGATGTAGATTTCTGGCGAAGTAAACGCCTGCGTTGCCGAGGCTTGGGCGACAGTGAAAAAGGCAGGGCGGAACCGCCGGTCAAGTGTATCGACGAATTGCTTTACAGAAGAGTTCAAGTATCGACCCGGATACCCAAAAGGAAGATCACAAAGGGAAGCTAGGGATCAATTAATGCCAAGTGCTACGGCATCTACCAGCACCAACCTGTCGTTCCGCATCGCAGAATTCGAGACACTCGCAGAAGGGCTGGATTACGCCGCCAAGGGCGAGACCGGCTGCAATTTCTTTTCGCCCCGGGGCGAGCTGGCTGCCGCCCTGACCTATGGCGAGATTCGCGCGCGGGCCGTCGGGCTGGCGCAGCGCTTCGACCGCGCCGGCCTGGCCCGCGGCACCCGGGTCGCCCTGGTTGCCGAAACCACCCCCGACTTCCTGATCTTCTTCTATGCCTGCCAGTACGCCGGCCTGATTCCGGTCCCCCTGCCGCTGACCATCCATCTCGGCGGCCACGAGGCCTACGTGTCGCGCCTGCGCAACATGATCAGCAAGGCCGGGGCCGAGGTGGCCGTGGGGCCGGCGGACATGCTGCACTACCTCAAGGAGGCGGCCGGCGAATTGAAGATGGTCGGCACGCCGGAAGACTTCTACGCCCTGCCCGCCGAGGGCGGCGACCTGCGGCCGCTCGGCGCGGGCGAGGCCTGCTACATCCAGTATTCCTCCGGCAGCACCAGCCTGCCGCGTGGCGTCTTCGTGTCGCAGCGCGCCATAATCAGCAACGCCCGCGGCATCGGCCGGCATGGCCTGGCGCTGCGTGCCGGCGACCGGGCGACCTCCTGGCTGCCGCTCTACCACGACATGGGGCTGGTCGGCTTCTGTCTGACCCCGATGCTGAGCCAGATCACCATCGACTACCTGGCGACCAAGTCCTTCGCCCTGCGCCCGCTGACCTGGCCGAAGCTGATCTCCCAGTACGGCGGCACGATTTCCTTCAGCCCGACTTTCGGCTACGAGCTTTGCGCCGCGCGCGGCCTCAACGGCTCGGCCAAGGCCATCGACCTGTCCGACTGGCGGGTCGCCGGCATCGGCGGCGAGATGGTGCGGGCCGAGACCTTGGAGCGCTTCGCCGAGACCTTCGCGGTCACCGGCTTCTCGCCGCGCGCCTTCCTGCCCAGCTACGGCCTCGCCGAGTCGACCCTGGCGGTGGCTTTCGCCCCCCTCGGCAAAGGCGTCGAGGTCGACCGCATCGACCAGGAACACTACACCCACACCGGCAACGTCGCCCCGGTCGGCCCCAAGATGAACGGCGCGCGGCGGGCCGCCCGCTCCTTCGTCATTTGCGGCGCGCCCCTGCCCGACCACGAGGTCGAGGTGCGCAGCGAGAAGAACGACCGCCTGGGCGACCACCACGTGGGGCGCGTCGTCGTGCGCGGCCCCAGTGTGATGGACGGCTACTTCAACGATCCCGCCGCCACCGCCGCAGTCACCACCGAGGACGGCTGGCTCGACACCGGCGACCTCGGCTACATGATCGACGGCCGCCTCGTTGTGACCGGCCGCCGCAAGGACCTGGTGATCCTCAACGGCCTCAACATCTGGCCGCAGGACGTGGAGTGGGCGGTCGAGGCCCTGGAGGACGTGCGCGGCAGCGACGTGGCCTGCTTCTCGGTGATCGAGCCGGAGGGCCATGAGCGCATGATCGTCGTGCTGCAGTGCCGCCTGCACGACGCCGCCGCGCGGGAAAACCTGCGCAAGCGGGTCGTCGCCACGGTGCGCAAGACCTGCGGCGCCGACTGCCGGGTCGTCCTGGTGCCGCCCAAGACCCTCAAGTTCACCTCTTCCGGCAAGCTCAGCCGCTCGGCGGTCAAGGCAGACTACATCTCCGGAGAGATTCACGATCTCAACCGCGCCGACAGCGCCAGAGAGGAACGGGTGCAGGCCCTGGCCGAGCGCCGCGGCCAGAACGACGACACGGCGCCGGCATTTTCCGAGCAGCGCAGCTAGGCGCAGCGCGCAGCGGCAAGGCGACGCCCGGGCCTGTCCGGGGTATTGTGCGGCGCCGGCGCCGCGCCGGCGCAAGCGGACAGACCGAAAGCAGTCATGACATCGCCTGAACAGCCCCGCGGCAGCGTTGCCGTCACCGGCGGCTCCGGCTTCGTCGGCCGCCACCTGGTGCGCCGGCTGCTGGAGAGCGGCTGGCAGGTGCGGGCCCTGCTCCGCCGCCCCGATGCGCTCGACGACCTGGCGGCGGCCGGACCGATCACCACCCTGCAGGGCGATCTCGCCAGCGAGGACGCGCTCGGCCGGCTGGTCGCCGGCGCCGACGCGGTGATCCACTGCGCCGGGCTGGTCGCCGCCCGCAGCGCCCGGGAGTTCATGGCGGTCAACAGCGAGGCTACCGCACGGCTGCTGCGGGCAGTCCGCGAGGCCGGCGCCGCGCCGCGCATCGTGCTGGTCTCCTCGCTGGCCGCCCGCGAGCCGCAGCTCTCGCCCTATGCCCGCAGCAAGCGGCAGGCCGAGGAGCATCTGCGCGCTCTCGGCGCCGGCCTCGACTGGCAGATCCTCCGGCCGCCGGTGGTCTACGGCCCCGGCGACCGGGCGACCCTGCCCCTCTTTCGGCAGTTCGCCCGCGGCCTCGCCCTCTGCCCGGCCGGCAGCGGACGCTTCTCGATGATTTACGTCGAGGACCTGGCCGCCGCCGCCGTCGAGCTGCTGCAGCAGGACCTGGCGCCGGGACAGGTCTTGGAGCTGGACGACGGCACCGCGGCCGGCTACGGCTGGCCCGAGGTGCTGGCGGCTGCCGAGCGACAACTCGGCCGGCGTATTCGCGTCCTGGCTGTGCCGCGCCCTCTGCAGCGGGTGGCTGCGGGCCTGAGCACCGCCGGCGCCGCCCTGACCGGCCGCGCCCCTCTGCTGTCACAGGGCAAGGTCAACGAGATCGCTCATCCCGACTGGGTCTGCCGCCGCGATACGCCGGACGATTGCTTTTCCTGGCGCCCCCGGGTAGGCCTCGACGAGGGTTTCGCCCGGACCCTTGCATGGTATAAGGCTGCTGGCTGGCTGTGAGCCCCAAGAGGCGCACCCGTCGGCGCCCTTCCTGCGCGGACGGGCCCCGCCGGGACAGCGGTAGAAACCGGCAGTGCGGGGACCGGCCCGATCGGAGAGGAAACAACGGAACGCCATGGAGTGGACGAGCGACAAGGTGCGGGAGGAAGTGATCACGCTGCTTAAGCCCTTCAACCCGAAGGGCATCGAGATCACCCCCAACACCGACCTCTCGGCCGACCTCTACATGGACTCCGTCGCCGCCATGAACTTGGTCATGGAGATCGAGGACCGCTTCGATATCGATGTCCCCATCAGCCTGCTGCCGGACGTGAACAGCCTTCAGGACCTGGTGGACGTGGTGCATGCGCAATTGAGCAAGGGCTGACCCCTATGAGTCTGTTCGACAAGTACGATCAGGTGGCCGCGCGCCACGACCGCCTGCTGGCCGCCGGCCGGGACCCCTTCAACATCTGCATGGACCGCATCGTCTCCGCCACCGAGGCGATCGTCGACGGGCGCGAGATCATCCTGGTCGGGACCAACAACTACCTGGGACTGACCTTCGATCACGACTGCATCGAATCTACGGTCGAGGCGCTGCGCCGCGAGGGCACCGGCACCACGGGCTCGCGCATCGCCAACGGCACCTACTCCAGCCACCGCGCGCTGGAACAGGACATCGCTGACTTCCTCGGCCGCCGCGCGGCCATGGTCTTCCCGACCGGCTACCAGGCCAACCTCGGCATCATCGCGGGACTTGCCGGCCCCAGGGACACCATCCTGCTGGATTCCGACTCCCACGCCAGCATCTACGACGGCTGCCGGCTGAGCGGCGCGACCCTGATCCGCTTCCGCCACAACTCGCCGGCCGACCTCGACAAGCGCCTCGCCCGCCTCAAGGACGACGGCACCAGCAAGCTGATCATCGTCGAGGGCATCTACTCCATGCTGGGCGACCAGGCGCCGCTCGACGAGTTCGTCGACGTGAAGCGCCGCCACGGCGTCGACCTGCTGGTCGACGAGGCCCACTCCCTCGGCGTCTTCGGCGACAACGGCCGCGGCATCGCCGAGGCCTTCGGCGTCGAGAAGGACGTCGACTACGTGGTCGGCACCTTCAGCAAGTCGCTGGGCGCGGTGGGCGGCTTCGGCGCGTCGGACAATCCCGAGTTCGAGCAGCTGCGCTTCACCAGCCGGCCTTACATGTTCACCGCATCTTCCTCGCCGTCCAGCGTGGCCACCGCCAAGGCGACGCTCAACAAGATCCGCAGCCAGCCGCAGCTGCGCCGGCAGCTGTGGGACAACGCCCGTGCGCTCTATTCCGGCCTGAAGGACCTTGGCTTCGAGATCTGCGCCGACACCAGCCCGATCATCGCCGTCCGGCTGCCCAACGAGGCCGCTGCGGTCTTCATGTGGAACGCCCTGATCGATGGTGGCGTCTACGTGAACCTCGCGCTGCCGCCGGGCACGCCCGACGGCTCCTGCCTGCTGCGCTGCAGCCTCTCGGCGGCGCACACGCCGGCCCAGGTGAAGAAGGTCTGCGAGGTCTTCGACCAGGCGCGCCGGGCCTTCAAGGAATGGGAAGCAACCCAGTCCGCAGCGGAATAGAGCCTACCTGAAGGCTCCCTTGCGGTAGAGCCGCCAGAACAGCACCGTCGAGGCCAGGATGGGATGGCGCCGCTGCCAGGGCGTCAGCGTGATGCCGACGCCGGAGTGTCGCTCGATCTTCCACAGCAGGTACTGCGCGCCGTCCTGAAAGGTGAAGGCCGCCTTGACCAGGCGCGCCATCGAAAGCAGCTTGCCCTGGACCCGCCGCAGCGGCCAGCGGGCCCCGCTGCGCCGCGCCTTCTGTGCCTGCCAGGCCATGCCGCTGGCAGCCGGCGTCGCGCCCAGGGCCGGCAGGGCGGCCTCGGCGAGGCGCCGGTAGTGCGCCGCTGCGGCATCGTGAACCTCCCCGGCCCGCGCCGGCGGCTCGGCGCGCAGCTCGGCCCGGTAGGTCTCGCGGAACACCGAGACCCACAGATCGCGGCTGGTGAACTCGCCCGCGACGAGGGCCAGGCCCTCCGCCACCACCTTGCGCGCCGCGCCGGCCAGCGCCGTGACCACGCCGCGCCGCGTGTCCTCGTCGCGGCAGTAGACGAGACGGCAGGGCTGCGCGAAGCGGGCCCAGAGGTAGGGATGGAACCAGCGCCCCGAGGCGCCGTCAGCGAAGTCGGGCAGCGAGATCAGGGCATACTTGGCGCGCACCTTGCGGCCCTCGAAAGGTGTCTCGAGGTAGAACACGTTGGGCGGCAGCACCCAGTTGAGGAAGGCGGTGCAGCCCCTGCCGTAGACCGCGCTGTAGGAGTCGACCAGCAGGTAGAGGTCGACCACCTTGCCCTCGTCGCTGTCGAGGCGCAGGCAAGAGCCGTAGAACAGCACGGCGGCAACCGCCGCGCCGTGGCGCGCGCGCGCCGCCTCGGCGATGGCGGCGATCGGCGGCGCGACCGGCTCGGAGATCTCCGCTTGGCGCAGGGTTTCAAGTTCGCCGCCGCCCATCGGATCAGATCCTCACGAAGCGGGCCTCGTCGGCCGCCGTCAGGATCACTTCCTTGCCAGGCGCCGGCTCGAAGATCTCGCCGTCCAGGGTGAATGGGCAGTCCATGGCCAGCGCCACGCGGTTGGCGCTCCAGCTGCGATAGGTCTCCGCCGGCAGCCGGCGCTCGGCGGCGCCGTAGAGGACGCGCCAGGCATAGCGCAGCATGCCCCGGGGCGGATAGGCGATGCTGGTGAAGCGCAGATGGCCGCCGTCCGGGCCCCAGAACGGGCGGCTGCCGAGGATCAGCCGGTCCAGGGTGGTCGCCAGGATGAGCAGGCTTTCCATGGTCTCGCGCTCTCCCCCGTCGAGCGTCAGCGCAATGCGATCGCCGTAGAAGATGCTGTCCTCCCCGCAGCGACCGCTGCCGCGGCGCAGCAGCCAGCTGCCGAGCAGCCCGGCCAGGGTCACCGCCGCCGCGGTCTCGGCCTCCAGTTTATAGGGATGCACCTTGCGGCGGCAGGCCTCTATGGCGCGGGTGATGCCGGCGCCGCCGAAGAACATGCCGTACTGCGGCGGCCGGTCGAGGGCGTTTTCCAGCTTGAGGATGCGCCGCGTGACGCAGGCCCGCTCGAGGGTCTCGGCATCGGCCGCGATCAGGCGGTGCAGCCCCTTCAGCCCGCGCCGCCGGAGGCCGACGTCGGCGGCGATCATGTTGGTCATGCCGCGCGGCACCACCACCAGCCGCGGCAGCTGCGCGAAGGGCCGCCGCCCGTAGAGCTCGGTCAGCACCGCCTGCACCGTGCCGTCGCCGCCGGCGACCGCCAGGACGCCGACGTCACGGGCGGCAAAGCCGCGCAGGATTTCCGGCAGGTCGGCGATCGTGCCGAGCACCACGTGGTCGACATCGGGCGCGCCGTCGAGCAGCGCGCGCAGCTCGCCGAGGCCGGCCTTGTTCTTCTGGCTGCCCGGATTGCTGATGACGCCGATCCGCGGCCTGGCCGCCCGCAAGCTCACGCCGGCCCCGCCAGCCAGGAGGTCAGCTTGCCGTGCCGCGCCGCCGCCAGGCCCTGCAGCAGCTGCGCCGCGTGGAGCGCCAGGCAGACCGCGGTCCACACCGCCACCGCCGCCAGCCCGAGGTCGGGCCGCCCGAACAGCGTGAAGACCGTGAGCAGCACCAGGTTGGGGTTGCGCCGCGCCGTGACCAGGCGGAACCAGGTGTCGATGCGCCGCCAGACGTGAATCTCCAGGCCGAGGCGCCAGATGGCGATGCCCTCGATGACCCGCTGCAGGACGTAGCCGGCGATGATCACCGCGAGCATAAGGAAAAAGCTCTCTTCGCTGACCGCCAGCGGCCCCTGCTGCAGGCCGTCGGCCCAGGCCCAGTACCAGAAGGGCGGATGGATGAGGTCGATACCGTGATCGAAGACGTTGCCCCATTTGCTCGACTGCAGGGTGACGCGCGCCAGCTTGCCGTCGACGGTATCGAGGAAGGTCATGCCCCAGGCCGCCAGCAGGCCGGGCAGCCAGTCGCCTTCCCAGAACCAGTAGAAGGCGGCGATGACCAGCAGCAGGCTGGCGGCCGTCACCTGGTTCGGGGTGATGCCGAGGCGGGCGCAGCGCTTGGTGACGTGAAAAGCCGGGCGCGGCCAGAGCCACTTGGTCACCAGGTCGGTCGCCCCCTTGTAGGTGCCCATGAACATGCGCCACTCGACGGCCTTCAGGTTGTCGGGTCGCACGACCAGGGCATAGGGCTCCTCGCGCTTGCGCAAGGCCTCCCAGTAAGAGGTGCCGAGCTCGGCGCTGGTCACGGCCTTCAGCCCCTCCGGCAGGTCATCCGCGGCGCCGGCGCGCAGCACCGCGGCCGCCGCCGCCGCCAGGCCGGGCGGCGCATGCGCCGCGAGCGGCAGGCCCGCCGGCGCGCCGTTGGACAGCAACACCGCCCCCGGTGCCTGCAGCAACGCCTTCAGTAGCGGCCCGTCGATGACGCCGTCGGCGCGCAGCAGCAGCACCGGGCCGTCATGTCCGGCCGGACTGTCCAGCTCGGCGAGGGGCGCAAGACCGG
>JBFGUI010000173.1:0-8263 GCA_041565695.1 Kiloniellaceae bacterium | reverse complement strand
CCAGCGCCTCGGCCCGCGCGGTCGCCACCGCCGAAACGTCGAGCGCCGTCACCGCGTAGCCCTCACCCGCCAGCCAGGCGCCGTTGCGCCCGTCACCGTCGGCCAGCGACAGCACCCGCCGCGCCGCGAAGTCGGAACGCGCGCAGATCATGCGCAGGTACTGGTTGGGCGCCTCGCCGAATGGCGGCTCCCTGGCCGCCGCATAGCGCTGGTCCCAGCGCTCCGCCGAGGAAGATTCTTGCTGCGTCATGGAGTCAGGGCGCGTTCCACACGACGCGGCCGTGGCCCGAGAGGTCGTAGCCGCCGAGCTCCGCCGCCTTGGCGCTGAAGGTGGACGACCCGCAGAAGGCGAGCAGGCGCTGGAAGGGCGGCTCGAACCAGGCGTGGCGGTCGACCACCAGGTCGAAGCGCTCCACCACCGTCGGCAGGAAGGCGAGGCCGAACTGGCGCGCCATGGCTTCCAGCCCCGGCGCCGCCTCGGCCTGGCCGGAGGCGACGCTGGCCGCGGCCTCGGTCTCGGTGCGCGCGGTCTCGCTGCAGAAAGCGACCTCGCCCGCGCCGAGCCCGGCTTCCGCCAGCAGGTGGTCGAGCAGCAGGCCGGCGCCGGCCGAGGCCTGGCGCCGCGCCACGCGCCGCCCGGCGAGATCGGCGACGGCGGCGACCTTGCCGTCGAGCGCGCGGGCGAGCAGCAGGCCCTGCTGGCGCCGCGCCCATTCGACCAGCACCACCGGCGCGCTGCCGAGGGCCTCGCGCACGTGGTCGACGTTCCAGTCGCCGCGCTCGGGTTCGAAGACGTGCAGGCCGGCCAGCGCCGCCTCGCCGGCCTGCAGGCGCCTGAGGCCGTCGAGGCTGCCGTCGAAGAAGGTGGCGAGGCCCGAGCCGGACTCGCGGATCGCCCAGTCGAGCAGCGGATCGTGGCTGCCGGCGGCGATGTTGGCCGGCGCACTGCGCGGCCGCGCGGCCCGGCCGGCGGCGCTGCCGGCCAGCCAGGCCTCGATCTCGGCGCGGGGAAACAGCAGCTTGCCGGTGACGCGGCGGCAGGGAATGCCGCCGGAGGCCGCCAGGTCGTAGACCTTGCGCTCCTTCACGCGCAGCAGCTCGGCCACTTCGCGGGTGGTCAGAAAGGCGGGCTCTGCGGGTTCCGAGGGCATGGCTCTTTCTTAGACCGGGCGCCGCGCGAACGAAAGGATGATGCTGCTGCAGCTCACCCGCCCCACACCTCCTTCGCGACTTCGACGCAACGCGCCAGCTTCTTCCACTGGTCATCCTCGGAGAGCTCGTTGCCGTGGGCGGTGGAGGAGAAGCCGCACTGGTGGCTGAGCGCGCACTGGTCGAGGGCCACGTAGGCCGCGGCCTCCTCGATGCGCTGCTTGAGTTCGTCCTTGGTCTCGACCTCGGGACGCTTGGAGCTCATCAGCCCGAGGACCACGGTCTTGCCCTTGGGCATGAAGCGCAGCGGGGCGAAGTCGCCGGAGCGCTCGTCGTCGTACTCCAGGAAAAAGCCGTCGATCGCCATCTCGTTGAACAGGATCTCGGCCACCGGCTCGTAGCCGCCCTGGGCGACCCAGGCGCTCTTGAAGTTGCCGCGGCAGAGATGGACGCAGACCACCATGTCCTCCGGCCGGTGCTTGATGGCGTCGTTGACCAGGCGGCAGTAGAGGTGCGTCAGGGTATCCGGGTCGTCGCCGCGCGCCTTGGTGCGCTCGCGGATCGCCGGGTCGCAGAGATAGGCGAGGTTGGTGTCGTCCATCTGCAGGTAGCGGCAGCCGCGCGCCGCGAGATCGTCGACCTCCGCCCGGTAGGCGGCGGTGAGGTCGTCGTAGAAGGCCTCGAGATCGGGATAGGCCTCCTGCGAGATGGCCTGGCGCCCGCCGCGGAAGTGCAGCATGGAGGGCGCCGGGATGCAGACCTTGGGCGTCCTGCTGACCACGCCCGCCAGGAAGTCGTAGTCGGCGCCCTGGATCGCGGTCGCATGGCGGATCGGCGCGTCGACGTGCATGGTCGGCGGGCGGAAGCCGACCTCGGTGCCGTCGTCCTTGCGGAAGGCGGCGGTGAACTCGCCGTAGGTCACGCTGACCCCCTCCAGCTTCTCCAGGAAGTCGACGTGGAAGAAGGTGCGGCGGAACTCGCCGTCGGTGATGCCCTGCAGGCCGACCTCCTCCTGCCGGGCGACCAGTTCCCGGATGCAGGCGTCCTCGACCTCGCGCAGGCCCGCGTCGTCGAGCTTGCCGGCGGCATGGTGCTCGCGCGCCTCGATCAGGCGCGGCGGGCGCAGAAAGCTGCCGACGTGATCGGCGCGGAAGGGGGGACGGTCGGTCATCGAAAGCCTCCTGTCGGGCCCGCCGGCGCCCAGTATCAGCCGGGTGCCGCGGGGAAACTCGCCTGTCCTGCCGGGAACGCAGGGCCCGAAGTCTCGCGGGCGTTTATACTACGCCCGGGCGGCGCTTGGGAAACCGGCGCCTTCGTGGCATCCTGCCGGCCCGGTGGAGGACGTCCGCCGGCACAGCAAGAAATACGGCGGCCAATGGCCATTTCCGGCGAGATGGGTTAAACGACGCCCGGGAAGATCTCGGGGCGAGGCCGGCCAAGGCGCCAGCCTTTCCCTTCGTCTGCGCCGGATCGGCACGGCGCAACGCGATGTCAGGCTTCAGGGGACCGGCCAAGCATGCGATCAAGGATTGATCGAGCGATCGAGCGCATCGCCTTCTGGACGGCGATGGCCGGCGGCGCGGCGCTCATCGCCGTGCTGCTGCTCACCGTGGTCAGCATCATCGGCCGCGGGCTGATCTTCGCCGGCCTCGGCCCCATTCCCGGCGACTTCGAGCTGGTCGAGGCCGGCACCGCCTTTGCCGTGCTCGCCTTCCTGCCGATCTGCCAGTTCCACCGCGGCCACGTCACCGTCGACCTCTTCCTGTCGCGGGCCGGGCGGCGGCCCAACGCGGCCATCGACGTCGTCGCCAACCTGCTGATGACGGGCGCCGCCGGGGTGCTGACCTGGCGGCTCTACCTCGGCATGCTCGACAAGCGGTCCTACGGCGAGACCACCTTCATCCTGCAGTTCCCGATCTGGTGGAGCTATGCGGCGGCGCTGCTCGGCGCCGGCGTCTTCGCGCTGGTCTGCGCCTATACCGTGCTGCGCAGCCTGGACGAGGCCCGCGACACCCAGCGCACGCGAAAGATCACGTCGCGATGAGCTCGCTGGAAATGGGCCTCTGGTCCTTCCCGATCCTGCTGACGCTGATCTTCCTGCGCGTCCCCATCGGCTTGGCCATGCTGCTGGTCGGCTTCTTCGGCACCTGGCTGGTAACCGGCAGCTGGACGCCGATCCTGGCGCAGATGAAGTCGCTGACCTACGACACCTTCTCCAGCTATTCGCTGTCCATCGTGCCGCTGTTCCTGCTGATGGGCCAGTTCGCGACGCGCGGCGGCATGTCCCAGGCGCTGTTCAAGGCGGCGGAGACCTGGCTCGGCCACCGCCGCGGCGGCGTCGCCATGGCCGCCGTCGGCGCCTGCGCCGGCTTCGGGGCGATCTGCGGCTCCTCGCTGGCCACCGCCGCCACCATGGGACAGGTCGCCCTGCCGGAACTCAGGCGCTACGGCTATTCCGGGGCGCTGGCGACCGGCTGCCTCGCCGCCGGCGGCACGCTGGGCATCCTGATCCCGCCCTCGGTGGTGCTGGTGATCTACGCCATCCTGACCGAGCAGAACATCATCAAGCTGTTCATGGCCGCCATGGTGCCGGGCGTGCTGGCCGCCCTCGGCTACATGCTGACCATCGCCATCTACGTGCGCTTGAAGCCGGAGTCCGCCGGCCAGCGCGAGCGCGCCGGCTACCGCGAGCGCTTCGCCGCCCTGGTCGCCGTCTGGCCGGTGCTGGTGATCTTCACCCTGGTGATCGGCGGCATCTATGCCGGGCTGTTCACCCCGACCGAGGGCGCCGCCGTGGGCGCCGCCGGCACCGGCCTGGTCGCGCTCTTCAACGGCGGGCTCAACTGGCGCGGCCTCGGCGAGGCCATCTCCGGCACGGCAATCTCCACCGGCATGATCTTCTTCATCGTCCTCGGCGCCGTGGTCTACAACGGATTCCTCGCCTTTTCCCAGCTGCCGCAGGAAACTGCCAACACCGTGGCCACCCTGGGGATCAGCCCCTGGCTGGTGCTGCTGGTCATCCTGGTCTGCTACCTGGTGTTCGGCTGCGTCATGGACTCCCTCTCCATGATCCTGCTGACCATCCCGATCTTCTTCCCCATCGTCTCGGTCCTCGACTTCGGCCTGCCGGCCGAGGAGATGGCGATCTGGTTCGGGGTCATCGTGCTGATCACCGTGGAGGTCGGCCTGATCACCCCACCGGTCGGCATGAACCTCTTCGTGATCAATTCCATGGCGCCCGACGTGCCGCTGGCGCGGACCTACGGCGGCGCCCTGCCCTTCGTGCTGAGCGACCTGATCCGCGTGGCGATCCTGATCGCCTTTCCGGTGATCACCCTGGGCTTGGTCCGGCTGCTCTACTGAGCCGATCGAGGTGCCATGAAACCGCAGACGCCCGCCGAGCAGAGCTTCGACCTGGACCGCCGCCAGGGCCTGCCGGCGGAACTGCTGTTCCTGCTGCAGCGACATCCGCGCAGCGGCTGGGCCGGTCATGCGGGCCTCGGCATGATGGGGCAGTTCTGGCTCGACCGCCACGCCGCCTTCCGCCGGCTGGGCAAGACCCTGCAGGACGATGCCGAAGCCTTCCGCCGGCAGCGCAGTGCAGTCGAGGACTTCGCCCTGCCCTTCACCCGCCGCCTGCAACTCTTCCTCGGCGAACTGCACGGCCACCACCAGGTCGAAGAGCACCACTACTTCCCGGCCTTCCGCCGCGCCGAGCCGCGCCTCGCCCCCGGCTTCGACCTGCTCAATCGCGACCACGAAACCCTGCACACCCGCCTCGTGGCCACGGCGGAAGCAGCCAACGCCCTGCTGCAGGCCCTGGCCCGCGACCCGCAGGCAGCGGCGCAAGCACCGCTGGAGAACTACGCCGCGGTCAGCGACAGCCTGGTGAGCGCCATGCTGCGCCATCTGGACGACGAGGAAGACCTGGTGATCCCGCTGCTGCTCGAGCGGGGGGAAGCAGGGCTGGCGCCTTAGGGGCGGCGCTGGGCGCCTATGCGGAGGTCCGCTTAGTCTCTCCTTGTAGAAACTAAGGCTTAGAATTCTTCGTGTCTCAATCGTGCCAAGGGCGGAAGTCGGCTCTCCCGGCGTTCTTGTAGGAGTTCCAACTGAATCAGAAGTTGGAAGCCTTGGTCGTGTAGGCCCTCTTCTGACCCACATGTCCACGGGCTCAACAAAAAGCAAGACGATCTGATAAACAGGATTCTGGCAACATGATCAGGCAACAAAATACACCTTTGGCCAACGGGGCCGGCGCATTGGACAGGTTTGCCGCCACACACGATTGGCACGCTATGCGGCATTCCCGCGCGGAAGACCTTCGAGGGCCTCCAGAAAGCTTAATTGCCAATGTTGCGCATCACGCGCACGGACCCGTTTCATGAGCGCCCTTTGCCGGCGGCGGCGCTCTGCAAGCGACATTTTCAACGCCCGTTGTAGGTTTTCGGCCATGTCATCCAGATCGAAGGGGTTTACGATCAAGGCTTCCATCAGGTCTTCCGCCGCGCCGGCGAACTTCGAAAGCACCAGAACGCCGGGATCCTTGTCGTCCTGAGCGGCGATATATTCCTTCGCAACAAGATTCATGCCGTCCCGCAACGGGCTGACGAAGCCCACCTGGCTGGCCCGGAACAGCGCCGCCAGTATATTGCGCGGAATCGCGCGATGAATGTACCGCACGGGCGTCCAGTCGAAATCCGCAAATTGCCCGTTTATCGAACCCGACAGCGTTTCCAGCTCTGTGCGGATGTCCGAATAGGCCTCGACCTCTTCCCGCGTCGGCGGTGCGATTTGCATAAGCGTCACGAATTTCTGGTTCTCCGGATGCATCTCCAGCAGCCTTCGATACGCCTGCATGCGTTCGGGGAGTCCCTTGGAATAGTCCAGTCGATCGACGCCGATAATCTGCCGACGTTTCAGCGTGCGTTGGCGCAGCGTGCGGATCTGCTGTTCGGCATCTGGCGTCCGCGCCATTGCCGTGAATGCCTCGACATCGATGCCAATCGGAAAACAGCGTGCGACGACTTCGTTTTCGAAGGCCGCTATGCGTCCGTCCCGGTCGGTTTTTGCGTCCTGATAGCGCTCGCTGTAATTGCGGAAATTGGCAAGATCGACGGTCGTCTGAAATCCGAGCAGGTCGTAGGAAAACAGTGAACGGATCAGCCATTCGCTCTCTGGCGCGGCGGCGAATACTTCCGGCGGCGGGAACGGGGTATGCAGGAAAAAGCCAATCCGCTGGGTGCAGCCGCGCCGGCGGAGTTCGGCGGCTAGCGGGATCAGGTGAAAATCATGGATCCAGATCGTGTCTTTGGGCTTGAGGTGCGGAAACAAGGCATCGGCGAACTTCGAATTCACCCGTTTGTAGCCTCTAAGGAAGGCGGGCTCGAACGCCACGAGGTCGAGACGATAGTGCAGGAGCGGCCACAAGACGCTATTGGCGAAGCCGGAATAGAATTGCCGGTAATCCTTGTTGGTCAGGGGCAGGGTGATAGTCGTGGCGCGGTCGAATTTCTCGATATGCGGTGCCACATGGGTCCCCTGCCCCACGGTTTTCCCGTCCCAGCCGAACCAGATCCCACCCCTTGCCTTGAGCGCATCACCAAGACCGACGGCGAGGCCGCCCGCCTGTCCAGGATCGCGAAGATCGGCGACACGGTTTGAAACGGCGACCAGTCGGCTCACGTAAGATCTCCCGAACAAGCGGCAAGACAAACAATCGCCTTGGATTCTGCGTGCTCCCTGCCTCATTCATCAGCGGCCGTTGTCAATATGAAAGTGGGCAGTCGCCGCCTTGGCATTGAATATGGGCAGCATTTGGCATACCGGCCAGACGAATATTTCATACTGCAATATTCACAAGTTCTTGCACAGATCCAGAAATGGTAAAGCAATCGCTTGGCGATGGTCCTCCGGGGCCGCCGTTTTCGTTTGTGGCATGTCCGAATCGGGTCAAATGCAAGCGTTTGAATGTCGTCTTGCGTTGTCCGCTTTGAAGCCGGCATCCTTCCAAGAGCTAGCGTCAACCCACGCTACAGCCCTGTCATCCTTGCCCGGAAAGCGCTCGGCGATTCGCCGGTCGCCTTGGCGAAGACCCGGGCGAAGTAGGCCGGATCGCTGTAGCCCAGCATGTAGGCGATCTCCGCCACCTGCATGGAGGTGTAGGCCAGCGCGCGGCGCGCCTCCAGCAGGCGCCGCTCGAGGATCAGTCGCGAGGCCGGGGACCCGGTCACGCCCCGGCAGACGCGGCTGAGGTGGGTCGGCGTCACGCCGAGCGCCGCGGCGTAGTCGCCGATCGGCCGCGGGCTGCGGTAGTCGGCCTCGACCATGGCCTGGAAGCGCGCCAGCAGCGCGGCGCCGCCCTGCGCTTCGGGCCCCTCCTCGTCGCTCGCCTGGCCGGCCAGGGCCCGGGCGAACCAGGTGGCCAGCAGAGCGGCCAGGGAGGCCAGCGCCTGGGGGCGGCCGAGACTGCTGCCGGCGAATTCCCCCGCCACCGCCTCGAAGATCCACAAGGGCGAATCCAGCGGCCGGATCAGGGCCGAGCGCGTCAGGGCCGCGCGCAGGCTTGGCGCATCGTCGAGCTGCCGCGCCAGGGTCGCCACCGGCAGGGTCACCACCCAGCCCTCGGTGCCGGGCCGGAAGCGGAAGCCGTGCACGCTCATCGCCGGCAGGGAGATGGCCGCCATCGGCGCCACGGGAAAGCGCCGACCTTCCAGGGTCACCTCGCCGCCGGCCGCCTCAATCCAGAAGAACTGGTGCAGGTTGTGGTGGCGGTGCGGCGCGATGGTCCAGTCGTGCAGGCTGGCCCGGGCCGGGATCGACTCGCAGTGCAGCACGTCCGGGAAGGGCGCCAGGTCGGCCGCGCCAAGTCGCTGGCCTCCCTGGCGGCTCTGCTAGCCACCTGGTTTGCCCGGGCGCTGGCCGGCCAGACGACCGACGAAGGGAATGGAGCGCAGGGCGGCGCTGCGCTGCTGGCGCGCTTCCAGGCCATGGTCGAGGCCGACTACCGCAGCCCGCGGTCGATCGGCGACTACGCCGCGGCGCTCGGCGTGACGCCGACCCACCTCAGCCGCGTCTGCCGGGGCGTGACCGGGTCCCCGGCCTCGCGACTGATCCT
>JBFGUI010000172.1:0-8308 GCA_041565695.1 Kiloniellaceae bacterium | reverse complement strand
GGCGTTGGCGATGTCCTGTACCGCGCCAGGCCGCCCCAACGGCACGTAGGCACCCACCGCGGTCAGCGCCTCAGGGTCGCCTTCCCAGCGCGCCTGCATGGGCGAGACGACCGGGCCGGGCAGGATCGAATTGGAGCGGATGTTGTCGCGCGCGAACTGGATCGCCAGCGACTTCGACAGCCGTACCACCCCGGCCTTGGCCACGCCGTAGGCATCCTGCGGCCTGTCGTCGCCGCGCAGCGCATCGACCGAGGCGATGTGCACCATGGCGCCGCCGCCGGTCTTTTTCATCTGCGGCACCGCGTAGCGCGCGGTGAGCGCGAAGGACTTGAGGTTGACGGCGAGCACCCGGTCCCAGACCGCCATGTCCATCTCGGTGCAGGACTTGTCCTTGTCGAACCACAGCACGCCGGTGCAGTTGACCAGGTAGTCGAGCCGACCGGTCTGCCCGGCGATGCCGTCGATCACCGCGCGGACGAAGGCCTCGTCGGTAACGTCGCCCTGGTGATAGCGCGCCCTCTCCCCGGCCGCCGTCAGTTCCTCCGGCGCCGGCTTGATGTCCATCACCGCGACGCTTGCGCCCGCCGCCAGCAGATCCTGCGTGACGCGGAGCCCCATGCCGCCCCCGCCGCCGGCGACGACCGCCGTCCTGCCTTCGAAAGTCATCCCGCTGCCTCCGCGCTATTGACGCAGCGATTTGACAGCACGGGAGGCCTCGACGCAAAAGCCAAAACAGTTCCGGTGGATAGTGGGAAGAAGGCCAGCCCCCTCACCCTCCCGCTTCGCGGGCCCCTCCCTCTCCCCGGCGGGGAGAGGGTTGCGCAGCCTTGGTGAGCGAAGCGAGCCTAGGCGCAGCTGGGTGAGGGGGCCTAACTTTTCACTGCCGTGACGATGTGCGCCGGCGCGTCGAAGCGCACCGAGCCGTCCGCCGCGGCGAAACGCTGCAGCTCCCTCTGCGCCGCCACCTGCAGGTCGGCGTACTGCGCGTCGTCGATGGCCTCGGCCAGGGTCCAACCCTTGATATCGGTGCGCACCCAGGCCTCGATGGAGGGGAACTGGGCGATGCCGGTCTGCGTGTCTATCTTCGCGTCGGCAAGGCCGGCCGCCTCGAAGAGGTCCCGCAGCTCGGCGGGCACACCCAGCACGAAAGGCGCGCGCAGGGCTGCCGCGATCTCTTCGCCGAAGAGGCGCTGCAGCAGCGCGACCATGGCCGCGTAGCCCGGGGTGCTTTCCAGCGCGCCCCAGGTGGCGACGACGAGGCGCCCGCCGGGCCGGGTCACCCGCGCCATCTCGGCGAGCGCCTTCACCCGGTCCGCGAAGAACATCAGACCGAACTGGCAGGTCACCGCATCGAAGGTCGCGTCGTCGAAGGGCAGGGCCTCGGCCGTGCCCTCGCGCCAGTCGACGGCGGGCGCCAGGCGCGTGGCCACCGCCAGCATGCCCGGATTGCAGTCGAGGCCGGTGACCGCGGCACCGCGCCCGGCCGCCTCCCGCGCCACCACGCCGGTACCGCAGGCCACGTCCAGGACGCGGGTATCCGCGCCGATCCCGGCCGCGTCGCAGACCCGGAGCGCCCAGGCGCCGAACAGGGCCGGCACGAAGAAGGCCTCGTAGACCTCGGCGGCGCTGCCGGTGAGCTGCCCTCTGTCCATCGCTTCCATCTCGCTGCCTCCACATGGTTTTGTAGAAGGCGCGCAGTCTGGTGCCGCGGGTCGTCGCGAATATAGTCCAGAAAGTGTAGTTCAAGGGCCTCGGGCAGGGTGCTAGGCTGGCTGATCGAAAGGAAGGCGACGATGAAGAGCTACGGCCAGTTCTGCCCGGTCGCCAAGGCCTCCGAACTGTTCTGCGAGCGCTGGACGCCGCTCATCGTGCGCGACCTGGCGGCGGGCGCGACGCGCTTTTCCGAGCTGCAGCGCGGCGTGCCGCTGATGTCGCCGACCCTGCTGTCGAAGCGCCTGAAACAGCTCGAAGCCGAAGGCGTGATCGAGACCCGAGCGCAGGAACACGGACGCGGCCGGACCTATCACCTGACGCCTTCGGGTCAGGAGTTCATCCCCCTGGTCATCGCGCTGGGCACCTGGGGTCAGCGCTGGTCGCGCCGCCAGCTGGTCGAGGGAGAGGTCGACCTGGGCCTCCTGATCTGGTCGCTGGAGCGCTCGGTCGACGCGACGGCCTTCGACAAGGCGCAGGCCCTGGTGCAGGTCGAGTTCACCGACCAGCCCAGGGGCAAGCGGCTCTGGTGGTTCATCAACCGCGACGGCGCCTGCGAGCTCTGCCTGGAAGACCCCGGCTTCGAGGTCGACCTCTATCTCGCCGGCACGCTGCCGGACATGATCTACATCGTGCGCGGCGACCTGCCGCTGAGCCGCGCCCTCGCCAGCGGCCGGCTGGAGGCGCACGGCTCGACCAGGGCCCGCAAGGCCCTCAGGCGCTGGCTGAACCTAGGCCCGCTCAGCCAGGTCAAGTCGCAGCACCGCCTCGAAGCCGTCGCGCCGCCCGTCCGCCGGTGAGCGCAGCTCGAGGCTGCCGCCGGACTGCGCCAGGATGGTCTCGACGATAGCGAGCCCGAGGCCGACGCCCGGCGCGCCGCCGTTGCCGCGCTCGAAGCGCCGGGTCAGGATCGCCAGCCGCTCCGGCGGTACCACCGGCCCCGCGTTGACCACATGCACCGCCCCGGCGGCATCGACGGCGATGTCCACCGCCCCGTCCTTCGGGCCGTGGTTCAGGGCGTTCTCGATCAGATTGCGCAGCACGATGCCGAAGGCGTCGATGTCGATGCGCGCGACCAGCCCCTGCCGCCCGCCGTCGTCGAAGCGCAGACGGCCGGCCAAATCGCCGCGCCGGCTGTACTCGTCGACGACGAGCCGCAGGGCCGGCATGACGTCGACCGGCGCGCCGCCGAGGGCGATGCCGGACTCGGCCCGCGCCAGCTGCAGCAGCTTTTCCACCAGCTCGCCCAGACGGCGCAGCGTGGCGGCGATCTGCTCGACCCGGGCCGCCTGGGCCGCGCCGCGCAGCTCGGCGGCAAGGCGCTGGGTCTGGGCCAGGGCCGCGGCAACGGGCGTGCGCAGTTCGTGGGCCGAGTTGGCGGCAAAGGCGCGCTCGCCCTCCAGCACCTTTTCCAGCCGCACGAGCAGGCGGTTCACGTCCTGGATAATCGGTGCCAGTTCCTCGGGCATGTCTGCGTAGGGGATCGGCGAGAGGTCAGCGCCGCCGCGCGCGTCGAGGGCGCTGCGCACCGCCGCGACCGGGGTCAGACTGGCGCGCACGGTCCAGAAGATCACCAGACCCGCGAGCGGGATCAGCAAGCCGACCGGGGCCGCGAGGCCGCCGAGCGTCTCGTAGAGCGCCTCGCGCCGATGCGCCAGCGGCTCGCCGACCTGTACAAAGAGATCGGCCGGCGCATAGGGCTCGGTGAAAAAGCGCCAGCCGTCGATCTCGGCATGCCCGCGCCTCAGCGCCGCCGGAAAGGCCTCCGCCGGCGCATCGTGGGAACGCAGCAGCACGTGCCCTGCGGAATCACGCACCTGATAGACGAGGTATTCCTCGTGCTCCGCGAATTCGAGATTCTCGGTGATGACCCGAACCTCGACCTCTTCCTCATCGTCGTCGTCTTTCTCCTCTTCGCCCTGGTCATGGTCGCGCTCGAAGTCGGCGACGACGAGCGGCAGCAGGCGCTGTGCCGTCTCCTGCAGCGCGCTGTCGAAGACCTCGTTGATCTCGTGATTGACCACGCTCATCGCCACGCCCGTAGCGATGAGCCAGAGCACCGCCAGGGCGGCGGTCAAGCGGGTGATGAGGCGGCGCGCGATGCTCCAGCGCGGCGCTGTCGGGTTCGGTGCCGCCACGGCTAGGCCGCGCCCAGGCGGTAGCCGACACCGCGCACCGTGTGGATGACGTCGCGTCCGAGCTTCTTGCGCAGGCGGCTGATGTGCACTTCCACCGTGTTGCTTTCGATCTCGGAGCCGAACTCGTAGAGCGCCTCTTCCATCTGGTCCTTGGAGATCACGGCGGTTTCCCGCTGCATCAGCAGGTCGAGTATCGCCCATTCGCGCCTGGTCAGGTCGATCCCCTCCTTACCGCGCCAGACGCGCCGCCCGACCTTGTCGATTGTGAGATCGCCCAGAGTCAGCTGGGGATTGGGATTGCCGGCATAGCGCCGGGAAACCGCCATGACCCGGGCGCTCAGCTCGTCCAGGTCGAAGGGCTTCACCAGGTAGTCGTCGGCGCCGGCATTGAGGCCCTCGATCCGGTCGCTGATCTGGTCGCGGGCGGTGAGAATGATCACCGGCCGCCTGTCGCCGCGCCGCCGCATGGTCTTCAGCAAATCGAGCCCGCGCCCGTCGGGCAGATGCAGGTCGAGCAGCACGAGGCCGTAGTCGACCGCCCGCAGCGCGGCGTCCGCTTCGTCGAGGCGGGTCACAAGATCGACGGCGTGGCCCTCGCCGGCGACGTGCTCCTGCACCGCCTGGCCCAGCACCGGTTCGTCTTCGATCAAGATTACGCGCATACGCTGCCAAGTCCTCTCTGCCGGCGGAAACCGCGGGCAGCCTGAGGGAAGTGAAGTCCCATGGCCAGCTTACCGCAAGCTGAACAAACCTTTCACCGGCCTTCAGCTTGCCGTCAGCGCGCTGCGCCATAACAGCAGCCGTGACCATCCTTTCCCAAGCCAACGAGATACCCAGATGAAAGCCCTTATTGTCTCCGCCGGCCTGATCGCCAGCCTTGCCGCGGCCGGAACCGCTCTTGCCAGCGACAAATTCAACGTGCCGCAGGCCGAATGGCAGCCCAAGGAAGCCCTGCAGCAGAAGCTCGAAGCCGAAGGCTGGAAGATCAGGAAGCTCAAGGTCGACGACGGCTGCTACGAGGTCTACGGCACCGATGCCGAAGGCAAGCGCATGGAGATCTACTTCGACCCCAAGACCTTCGCAGTCGTGAAGTCCGAATCCGAGAGCTGAGGCCATGGCGGCGACGCAACCCAACGTCACGGTGCGGGTGTGGGATCCCCTGGTCCGGCTGTTCCACTGGTCCCTGGTGCTCAGCTTCGCGCTGGCCTGGGTCTCAGCCGACGAATGGGACGCCCTGCACATCTGGGCCGGCTACGCGGCCTCGGCCCTGATCGCCTTCCGCCTTGTCTGGGGTCTGATCGGGCCGCGCTATGCCCGGTTCTCCCAGTTCCTGCACGGGCCCGGGACCGTCGCCGCCTATCTCAAGGACCTCATGAGCGGCCGCGAGCGGCGCTACCTGGGGCACAATCCGGCGGGCGGCGCCATGATCCTGCTGCTGGTCGTCAGCCTCGCGGCGCTCTGCCTGACCGGCTGGATGTACACCCTGGACATGTTCTGGGGCGAGGACTGGGTCGAGGAGCTGCACGAAGCCCTGGCCAATTTCCTGCTGTTTCTCGTCGGCCTGCACCTCGCCGGCGTGGTCCTGGCGAGCCTGAAGCACCACGAGAACCTGGTGCGCGCCATGATCACCGGCCGCAAGCGTGCCCCAGCCGCAGGCGACGAGGCCTAGGGCCCGCCTCTGAGGCCGGGCCCTGGTTGCCGGCGGGCGGCCCCCCACCCGCCCGCCGGCGTTTCCTTCCCCCAACGAAATCCGCCACTGTCCCGTGTCGTGGCGACCCGGACTCACTGCACTGAGGTCTCGGCCTCGCACCAGTAGGTCTGCTTGTGGCCGCGCGCGTTGAGCGCGGCCACTTGGGCCTCTGCCTCGGTCCTGCTCAGGCCCTCGGCCACGACGAAGCGGTTGCCGTTGTCGTCCTGCCGCAGGACCCGCCAGGAGGTCTCGCCGCCGACCACCGCCGCCTCACCCGATGCCGAGCCAGACGAACAGCGCCGAGAGCGTGAACAGCGAGAGCACGGTCGAGGCCATGATCACCGCCGTCGAGCGCTGCACGTAGATGCCGTACTGCTGGGCCAGGACGAAGACCAGCGCCCCTGTCGGCAGGGCCGACTGCACCAGCGCGCCGGCGGCCCAGACCGGCTCCATGGTGAAGACGTGGTAGGCCAGCGCCCAGGTGATGAGGGGCTGCAGCAGCAGCTTCAGCAAGACCAGCCAGGAGACCTCGGTGATGCCGGCGGTGGGCGACTTGCCGACCATGAAGAGCCCGATGGCGAAGAGGGCGCAGGGACCCGCCGAGGCACCGAGGATGTCGCAGAAGGTACCGATGGCCTGGGGCAGCGGCAGGCCGAGGGCGGAGACCACGAGGCCGGCCGTCGCCGAAAGCACCAGCGGCGAACGGACGATACCGCGCAGCACGTTCACCGCCACCACGAGGCCGCTCTTGCCCTGGTGGACGTCGAGCTCCAGCAGCACGATGCCCAGCGCCATGATAACGGCGCCGTTGAGGATCGTCGTGATGATCGCCGGCAGCATGCCGGCCTCGCCGAAGGCCAGCATCAAGAGCGGGATGCCCATGTAGCCGGTATTGGCGAAGATCGCCGAGAGCCCGGCCAGGCCCAGCGCGCCCAGTCGGTTCGGAAAAGCAACCCGCGCCACCGCAACGGCGATGGCGAAGGTGGCGGCCGCGCCGCCGCCGTAGGCGCCGAGAAAGGGCAGATTGAAGACCTCGTCCAGCGAGACGCGGGCCATGGAGACGAAGAACAGCGCCGGCAGCGCGATGAAGTAGACGAAGCGGTTCAGCGCCTCGCTGCTTTCCTTGCCGAGCAGACGGAAGTGCCCGGCGGCGTAGCCGGCGGCCATGATCGCGAAGATCGGGAAAACAACGTTGAGAATGGGACCCATGGCGCGGACACTGCCGCGCGGGCCCCTGCCTGTCGAGCGCAAAGGGCGCAACCCCGGCCTCCGCTGTCTTGCAGGACGGCCCCGCGGGCCCCACCTTGACCTGGAAGGCGCGGGCTGCTTAGTCTCTGCCGCCTTCGGGTTCCCGACCCGGCCGGTTCGCGGCCGGTTCCGATCTACCAGAACAGCAGGAAGCGAGACGCAATGGCGCAGCATCACACGGCCCTCGTCCATACCATGGTCCTGGTTTCCGCGGCCGACCGCGAGATGACCGACGCCGAGATGAAGACCATCGGCGAGATCGTCTCCCACCTGCCGGTCTTCGCCGACTACGACCTGGAGAAGCTTCCCAAGGAGGCCCAGGCCTGCGCCGAACTGCTGTCCGGCAAGAACGGCCTGGAGAAGGTGCTGAGCCAGATCGCGGCCGGGCTGCCGGAAAAGCTGCGGGAAACCGCCTACGCCGTGGCCCTCGACGTGGCCGCCGCCGACGGCAAGGCCAGCCAGGAGGAGCTGCGTCTCCTCGAGATGCTGCGCCACCGCCTGGCCGTCGGCCGCCTGCCCGCCGCCGCCATCGAGCGCGGCGCGCGGGCCCGCTACACGCGGCTCTGAGCCCCGCAGCCTCCTCTCCCGAGCCGACTCATTGGCCTGCAAGGCCTGGCAGCACTCCTTGCCGTAGGCTGCTAAGTTATTGTTTTCTTAAGCTTATCCTGTTGAGATTCAGGCGACAGGTAGGCTAGCTTGGTCCCTATCGGGGTCCTAGAGCCGAACAAAGCTCAGGGGACGGAGAGAGAGGAGGGACGATGAGCGATCTGGTTCGCCAACTTAACGATTACCGGCTGACCACGGCCGAGATTCTCTATCACCTGCCCGATCATCCTGCGCTGCTGCAGAGCTATATCTGGCAGGAATACGACCTGGCACCGCGCTATCCCGAGCTGCGCAGGTTCCTGGCCTTCTGGGAGAAAAACCTCGACGGCCCGCTGCACTCGGTGACGGTGGCCAACGTTCCCATCATCAAGCCTGGCGAAACCCGCTTCGCCGATGCCCTGCTGACGCTGCACTGAGCCGATCGGCCGCAGGGCGGCCCACCAACCGGGGACTTGGCGGACCCCGGCAGGATCATTAGTTTGTCGGCGGGCCCCCGAGACCCGGGGGCAGGACCGCCAGACGAGCCGATTTCATGACCGCCACCCCCTCTTCCACCGTGCCCGGCGCCTTTGGTAGCGACAGCCGGGCGGGACCGCCCCGCGCGGTCGGCCTGTGGCTGCTGCTCTGTGCGGCCATGGTGCTGGCCATGGCGGTCATCGGCGCCATCACGCGCCTGACCGAGTCGGGTCTTTCGATCATGGAGTGGGCGCCGATCACCGGCGCCCTGCCGCCGCTCAGCCAGGCCGAGTGGGAGCGGGTCTTCGAGCTCTACCGGCAGATCCCCGAGTACCAGGAGGTCAACGCCGGCATGAGCCTGGAGGCCTTCAAGACGATCTTCTGGTGGGAGTACATCCACCGCCTCTGGGGCCGCCTGATCGGCGTCGTCTTCGCCCTGCCGCTGGCGTGGTTCTGGCTG
>JBFGUI010000171.1:0-8319 GCA_041565695.1 Kiloniellaceae bacterium | reverse complement strand
GGGTCTGAAGGACCGCGTCGCCGACGCCGTGGCCGGTCACGTAGAAGAATCCGCTGGCCCGGCAGGCCGCCTCGATCTCTTTCGCAACCTGCGACCGCCCCGCCGCATCGTCGCGCCGGAACAGCGGTGCCATGTCGATGACGGGAAGGCCGGTCTTGCTGGAAAGGGCCTGGCTCATGATCCGTGAGACTAGCGGATTCCGGTCTGCCGCCGGAAGGGCCGCTGCGGCCCGGGTCGGATTTTCCCGAAATCCACAGACCTTGCCGCGCTTCTCTGCTAGCTTTCGCGGGTCGATGAACGGGTAGAGGTTTCCTGTCTTGTCCTGGCGATTTCCCCTGCTTGCCTTGTGTCTCCTGCTGACGCTGTTCCAGCCGCCGCGTCCGGCGCTGGCCCAGGCCGCTTCGCCGGACCGGGTCTCCGGCGAGCTGCTCTACTCGATCTCGCTGGAGGAGATGGACCAGCTGCTGCGCGAGGTCGGCTTCATCGTCATCGACCGGCCGGAGGCGCTGCGCTGGATCCTGCGCTCGGCCGGCGGCCACACCCTGGTGATGACCTTCGCCGGCTGCAAGGAGGCGCGCTGCGAGGGCGTGCGGCTGCGCGCCGTCTGGCCGCTGGGCTCCCGCCCGCAGGCGCTGGCCGCGGTCAAGTCCTACGAGAGCTCGGTTGCCATCGCCCATGTGAACCTGATGCAGGGGCGGCAGGGCGCCTTCGTCATGGTGGGGCGCGACATCTGGATGCTGCCCGGGCGCACTGCCGCCAACGTCGCCGCCCAGCTGCGGCACACGGAGGTCCTGGCAGATTCCATGACGCAGCACCTGACAGCGCAGGATCCGGGAATCGCCGCGTTCTGGAACCAGGCGATGCCCCAATGAAGCGCTCGAACCTTGCCATGGCGATGCTGCTGCTCGCGCTCTGCGGCGGCAGCCTGCCCCTGGCGGCCCAGCCCCAGTCCTTCGTCGGCGCCAGGGCGGTCACCTCGGTCAGCTACAAGGAGGTCTGGCAGGCCCTGGCGGACGTCGGCGTGCAGGAGCTGCGCGAGCACACCGCCGATCCGGCCTTCCCCTCCTTCGGCGGCATGCACAGCCAGGGGGCCTCCCTGCAGGCGACCCTGCATGCCTGCGACAGAGAGAAAGAGATCTGCCGCGGGGTGCAGCTCATCTCGGTCGTGCCGGCGACGACGCAGCGCAACGCCGAGATCATCGTGAACAGCATCGAGCTGACGGCCTTCAGCATCGATGCCGAGGTGATCGATATCGTGAACCGGCCCGGCAGCGTCGCGGTGATGCTCTCGAGCTACCTGGTCTACGACTACGGCGTCTCCGAGCGGCTGCTCGCCATCGCGCTGGAGCAGTTCCACAGCGTGATCGGGCAGACCAAGTCCTTCATGCTGAAGGACGACCCGGCCCACGCGGAACTCTGGTCGCGCAAGGACTAGGTTCAGGCGCGCCGACGGCGTCCCTCGCGCCGGCCGCGCCGGCCGCCGGCGCCGGGCGCATCGGGCAGCTCGCCCAGCGGGCCCGCCTGCTGCTGCTCGGCGCCCTTGGAGATCTCGCCCAGCTTAGCGACCACCGTCGCCATGTCGGGGGCGGGGCCCTTCTCGTGGGCTTCCAGGGCGGCGCGCATGGCGCGGATGTGGTCCGGCGTGGTGCCGCAGCAGCCGCCGATGATGCGCACCCCGGCGTCGCGCGCCAGGCGGGCGTAGTCGGCCATCAGCGCGGGCGTGCCGTTGTACTCGATGGCGCCCTCGACGTACTGCGGGATGCCGCAGTTGCTCTTGGCCACCAGCACGTCGCCGGCGTCCCGGGCGCGCTCAAGATTGAGGATCGCGGCCATCAGCTCCGAGGCGCCGGTGCCGCAGTTGCCGCCGAAGGCGACGGGCTTTGGGTCCAGCTCGTGGGCGAGCCGGGCGAGCTGCGCCGGGGTCACGCCCATCATGGTGCGCCCGTTGGTGTCGAAGGAGAGGGTGACGACGTAGGGCAGCCCGGCGGCGCTGGCGCCCTGGACCGCGGCCCTGATCTCGTCGATCGAGGACATGGTCTCGATCCAGGCGACGTCGGCGCCGCCGGCGGCGAGGCCCTTCGCCTGTTCCTCGAAGGCCCTGGCGCCTGCTTCAATCGTCAGCGGACCCAGCGGCTCGAAGAGGTCGCCGGTCGGCCCTATGGAGCCGGCGACGATGACGTCGTCGCGCCCGGTCTCCCCCTTTGCTTCAAGGATCGCGCGGCCGGCCAGCTCGGCGGCGGCCTTGTTGATCTCGAAGACCCGGTCCTCGGCCTTGTGCAGCTTCAGCCGGTTGGCGGTGCCGCCGAAGGTGTTGGTCAGCACGATGTCGGAGCCGGCGTCGATGAAGGAGCGGTAGTGCCGCACCACGTTGTCCGGCCGCTCCAGGTTCCAGATCTCCGGCGCGTCGCCGTGCTGCAGTCCCATGGCGAAGAAGTTGGTGCCGGTGGCCCCGTCGGCCAGCAGCCAGGGGCGGGTCTTGAGAAGGTCGGTCAGCCGGTCGGCCATAGAGAGAGCTTATCCTTACGCGAGGGGTCGTGACCCGGAAAAAAGGGCGGCGGAGGCCGGAAACTAAGGCCTCCGCCGCAGTCGAGCAAGTGGGAGGTAAGTGCCACCTGCGGGTCCCGATCTACGACCTCATCCGCGCGTTCTCCGGGTCGTAGAGTGCCTTCATGCCGACGGCTTCGACCTGGACGGGGAACTTCTGATTGAAGTACTCGATCTCGAGCTGGCGGCCCTCCTCGCAGTAGGTCTGCGGCAGGTAGCCGAGCGCGATGTTCTTGCCGATCGACGGACCGTAGGCCAGGCTGGTCGTGTAGGAGCGCCGGCCGAGCGAGTCGATCAGCACCTCGCCGCTCTTGGGGTCGACGATCGGGCAGTTGCCGATCGGGAAGCGCGCCACGCCGTCCTTGTCGGTGTTGTCCGTGACCGTCAGCGTGCAGAGCATCGCCGGCTGCTGCGGCCGCTCGCGCTGTTCCAGGTTGGCGGCCTTGCCGCGGAAGTCGGCGGCCTTGACCTTCGGGCGGGCGAGGCCGGCCTCCAGCAGGTTGTACTCGGTCAAGAGGTCGGCGTTCTGCAGGCGCAGGCTCTTCTCCAGCCGGCGGGAGTTGGCGTAGGTCTCGACGCCGACCGGCGTGATGCCGGCCTCGCGAAACATGTCCCACAGCGCCAGGCCGTAGCTGAGCGGGAAGTGAAGCTCCCAGCCCTGCTCGCCGACGTAGGAGATGCGGAAGCCCTTGACCGGCACGCCGCGCAGCGTGAAGTCCTTGCTGGCCGCGAAGGGAAAGTTCTCCGGGTCGAGTCCGGCCGGGTTATCGGCCAGTTTCTTCAGGTTCGCGCGGGCGTTCGGCCCCCAGACGCCGATGCAGCCGAAGTTATCGGTGCGGTCCTCGACGAAGACCGACCACTCCTTGTCCTGGGTCATGCGGCGCAGGTAGGTCATGTCGCGATGGCCGGCGTCGGCGCCGTCGATGACGCGAAAGCGGTCGTCGGCCAGGCGCAGGATCGTCAGGTCCGCCAGCACGCCGCCGGTATCGTCGAGGAAGTTGGTGTAGACGCCCTTGCCGACCGGCGTGTCGCCGGCGACCTTGGAGGACGACACGTACTCCATCAGCCGTTCCGCGTCGCGGCCCGAGACGTCGTAGATCGCGAAGTGGCACAGATTGACCATGCCGACGTTCTCGGAGAGCTCCAGATGCTCGGCGTTGGAAACCCGCCAGAAGTGGCGGTTGTCCCACTCGTTCCGGCGCTCGGGCACGCGGTCCGCATACTTCTCCAGCAGCGTCGCTTCGTTGGCGGCGTAGCCGTGCGCCCGTTCCCAGCCGGCGATCTCCATGAAATAGCCGCCCAGCTCCTTCTCCCGCAGATAAAACGGACTGCAGCGCAGGTTGCGGCCCTTGGAGTAGGGCTCGCGGTTGTGAACCGGCGGATTGTAGATCTTGAAGGCCGTCTCGAAGCAGCGGTCGTAGATGAAGGGCTCGGTCTTCTGGATCGGGTAGTAGCGGGCGTAGTCGATGGCGTGATGGTCGATCTCGGTGCGGCCGTCGGTCATCCAGTCCGCGATCAGCTTGCCGGTGCCCGGGCCGTCCTTGATCCAGACGGAGACGCCGTACCACAGGCCGCGCACGTCGGGCGACTCGCCGATGGAGGGCCCGCCGTCGGCGGTCACCTGCAGCAGCCCGTTGAAGGAATGCTTCTCGTTGTAGCCGAGCTCCCCGAGGATCGGGGTCAGCTCCATCGCGCGCTCCAGGGGCTCGAGGACCTGCTCCATCTCGAGGTCGCGCTGGGAGGGGGAGAGGCGGGCTTCCTCCTTCTCCAGCAGGTCGCGCGGATGGCAGAGGCGGGGCGCCTTCTCCTCGTAATAGCCCCATTCGATCTGGCCGCCCTCGGTCGTCTTCGGATCGCCGGTGTCGCGCAGATAGGCGGAGTTGCCCTGGTCGCGCAGCAGCGGATAGCCGATCTCCTTGCCGGTGCCCGCGAAGACGTTGAACGGTCCGAAGAAGGTCAGCGGATGGTCGACCGGCATGACCGGCAGGTCCTCGCCCGCCATCTCCGCGATCAGGCGACCCCACAGGCCGGCGCAGACCACGACATATTTCGTCTCGATATAGCCGCGCGAGGTGTGGACGCCCTTGATGCGGTCGTTTTCGATGTCCAGACCGGTGCAGGGCGTGTTGGCCATGGTCTGCAGCTTGCCGGTTGCCTCGGCATCGCGGATCATCTCTCCGGCGACGACCTGGGAGCGCGGGATCACCAGTCCGGCGTCCGGATCCCACAGCGCGCCCTGGATCATGTCCTCTTCCACCAGCGGCATCAGCTCCTTCACCTTCTTCGCCGTGATCAGTTCGACCCGGTTGCCGAAGGCGCGGCCGGAGCTGACCCGGCGCTCGAGCTCGCGCATGCGTTCGTCGTCGCCCTTGCGGGCGACCTCGATGCCGCCGATGCGCGCGTAGCGGCCGCGCTTCTCGAAGAAGTCGATGCTGTAGCGGGTGGTGAAAATCGTGATCTGGTCGTGCATCGTGTTGAAGCAGAAGTCGGACGCATGACCGGTCGAGCCGATGTCGGTCGGGATGCCCGATTTGTCGATCCCGATGATGTTGTCCCAGCCCCGCTCGATCAGGTGATGGGCAACGGAGGCCCCGACGATGCCGCCCTGTCCGATGATCACGACCTTCGCGCTCTTGTGAACCTGCGCCATTGATACCGCCTCCGCCCTCGCGTCCTCTTCGGGACCGGCCTCGAGTTACCTGGGTCAAACACTCCCCCCGCGGGGCGGCAGGGCCGGCCCCGGCAAGGCGCCTATTCTTCCCTGAAGCGGTGCCCGGCGCTCCCAGTCCCGGCGACGGCATTTGTTCCATCTCCGACACCCGGGGGCGGCGCCTCAGTCCGCGGCGCAAAGCGGCGGGAATCCTGGGTCACGGGCGGGCGCCGGCGGGTCGCGCAACGCCGCAGATTCACCGGTCGCCGTCGCCGCTGCGACAGAGGTTCCGGGCGCCTCCTGCGGATAATTCGGAATCGCATCGCTGTGCCCCTTGCCGCGGTGCTTTTCATGCCGGGAAACAGGACATGCCCAATACAGCCGGAGCCGAAACCAACACTTCCGCCGGCGCCGCCGACGGCGAGGAGCGCCGCGGCCGTCGCGGCCGGGGCGGGGGCGGCGCCGAGGCGCGGCGCGCCCTGCGCGGCAGCAGTGGCCTGGCCAAGAACCGCTACGTCGAGCGCCAGATCCCACCCTTCTCGCCGCTGAGCGAGGAAGGCCTCGCCCTCATCGAGCACAACGCCGAGACGGTGCTGCAGGAGATCGGCATCGAGTTCCGCGAGGACCCCGAAGCCCTGGCGCTGTGGAAGGAAGCCGGCGCCGACGTCGACGGCGAGCGGGTGCGCTTTCCGCGCGGCCTCTGCCGCAAGCTCTGCGAGACCATCCCGTCCTCCTTCACCCAGCACGCCCGCAACCCGGAACGCTCGGTCGTCATCGGCGGCAACACCACGGTCTTCGCGCCGGTCTACGGGCCGCCCTTCGTGCGCGACCTGGAAGGCGGGCGGCGCTATGCCACGATCGAGGACTTCCAGAACTTCGTGAAGCTGGCCTACATGGCCCCGGCCATGCACCACTCCGGCGGCACCGTCTGCGAGCCGGTTGACATCCCGGTGAATAAGCGTCACCTGGACATGGTCTATGCCCACCTGCGCTATTCCGACCTGCCCTTCATGGGCTCGGTGACGGCGCCGGAGCGTGCGGAAGACTCGGTTGCCATGGCCAAGGTGGTGTTCGGCGACGACTTCGTCGAGAACAACACGGTGATGGTCAACCTGATCAACGCCAACTCGCCGATGACCTTCGACGCCACCATGCTGGGCGCCCTCAAGGTTTACGCGCGGCACAACCAGGCCTGCATCGTCACGCCCTTCATCCTGGCCGGCGCCATGGCGCCGGTGACCCCGGTCGGCGTCATGACCCAGACCCTGGCCGAGTCCCTCGCCGGTCTCGCCTTGACCCAGCTGATCCGCCCCGGCGCGCCGGCCATCCTCGGCAGCTTTGCCTCCTCCATGTCCATGCAGTCCGGCGCGCCGACCTTCGGCACGCCGGAACCGGCGCTGGTGCTCTACGGCATGGCGGCCCTGGCGCGGCGCCTCAACATTCCCTTCCGTTCCGGCGGCTCGCTCTGCGCCGCCAAGCTGCCGGACGCGCAGGCGGCGCACGAGAGCTCGCAGACCCTGCTGCCGACGGTCCTGGCCGGGGTCAACTTCGTGCTCCACGCCGCCGGCTGGCTGGAAGGCGGGCTGGTCTCGTCCTACGAGAAGTTCATGATCGACGTCGACCAGCTCGGCATGATGCAGACCTTTGCCGGCGGCTACGACCTCAGCGAGAACGGCCAGGCCATGGACGCCCTGCGCGAGGTCGGTCCCGGCAGCCACTTCCTCGGCTGCGCGCATACCCGCGCCAACTTCGAGACGGCCTTCTACCGCTCCTCGATCGCCGACAACAACTCCTTCGAGCAGTGGGAGGCGGAAGGCGCGCTCGATGCTTTCCAGCGCGCCAATGGCAAGTGGAAGAAGGCGCTGGCGCGCTACGAGGCGCCGGCCATCGACCCCGGCGTCGACGAGGCGCTGCAGGCCTTCATCAAAGAGCGCAAGGATTCCATGCCCGACGCTTTTGCATGAGGGCAGCACGCCAGAAGCGGCCGCTTCTGCGGGGGCGGCCGCTGCACGAGGTGGGCAGCCCTTCGGCACACGGGCGTTAGGCCGCCATCTCTGCTAAGGTTCCCGAAGCGGATGTCGCGGACATCCGAAAGAAAGAAAGGGAACTGCCCCATGCCGATATACCTGGACAGGCACGATCTCAGCGGCCTTACAGCCGGAGACATCGCCGAGGCTCACCGCAAGGACCTCGAGGTTCAGGACAAGTACGGGGTCCGGTTCCTGACCTACTGGTTCGACGAGCGTCGCGGTACAGGTTTCTGCCTCATCGATGCGCCCGACCGGGAGACGGCGATGCGGGTGCACGACGAAGCGCACGGCGACGTCGCTGTCGACGTCATCGAAGTCGACCTCTCGGCAGTCGAAGCCTTCCTCGGCCGGGTGGACGATCCGGCCCCGGAACCCACGGGAGCCGCGCCCGGTCTGGACGCGGCATTTCGTGCCGTGATGTTCACCGATATCGTGGATTCCACCGGCATGATCGAGCGCCTTGGAGACCAGCGCTGGGTGGAGATGGTACGGGCTCATGATGCCATGGTCCGGCGCGCTCTCAAGGAGGAAGGAGGGCGCGAGGTCAAGCACACCGGCGACGGCATCATGGCCGCCTTCGACGAAATCGAGGGAGCCTTGCGCTGTGCCCGCGCCATCCAATCGGCTTTCGAGGCGTTCAATCTGGCGAGCAGGGAACCGCTCCAGGTCCGCATCGGCATTCACGCCGGGGAGCCGGTCGAAGACAGCAACGATCTCTTTGGCACAACAGTCAACATGGCGGCCAGGATCTGCGACAAGGCCGGGGCCGGCACTATCGTCGTTTCCGACACGGTGCGCAGTCTTGCGGCAAGCGAATTGGCATTCCAGGATCTCGGGGCACAGACTCTGAAGGGCTTCACTCAACCGATCGGCCTGTTTGAGGTCGCCTGGCATTGATCCTGTCCGGAAGCCGGCAGCCAGAGTCGATGTTCCGCTAAAGGACCGAACGCAAGGCTCCGTTCCATGGCCGGTGCCGCCAGGAGTAGCGCCGCCGCTTTCTTTCCCGACAGCATGCGGCATCGGATCGAGGATATCTTGCCGGCCGCGGGCGCTCTGCGGGAAGACGGACTGGATTGCGCAGCTCGGTAACCTCTG
>JBFGUI010000170.1:0-8367 GCA_041565695.1 Kiloniellaceae bacterium | reverse complement strand
TGGAGCCAGATCCGCGCCGAGCATGCGCCCGCCGATGCCAGTCTCTACAACAACCTGCACTGGGGAGCGGTGCAGGGCACCGGCGGCAGTTCCAGCATCGCCAACTCCTATGAGCAGCTACGGCGCGCCGGTGCGACGGCACGGGCCCTGCTGGTGACGGCGGCGGCCGACCTCTGGGGCGTGCCGGCTGGCGACATCACGGTCGAGCGCGGCGTCGTCACGCACAGGGCGAGCGGCCGGCAGGCGGCCTTTGGCGATCTGGTCGAGCGCGCCGCCGCCCTGGAGGCGCCGGTCGAGGTGACGCTGAAGCAACCCCAGGACTTCACACTGATCGGCACCCCCGTGCCGCGGCTCGATTCACGCATCAAGAGTCGGGGTCAGGCCGTGTACACCATCGACAAGTCGCTGCCGGGCATGTTGACGGCGGTGATCGCCCGGCCACCGGTTTTCGGGGCCACACTGGTTTCCTTCGACGACGGCGCGGCGCGCGCGGTCAAGGGGGTGACCGACGTGGTGGCCGTGCCGCAGGGCGTGGCGGTGCTGGGACGCGGTTTCTGGGCGGCCAAGTCGGGCCGCGACGCCCTGCAGGTCACCTGGGACGGGTCGACGGGGGAGACCCGCGGCAGCGAGCAGATCATGGCCGAATACCGCCAGCTTGCCCAACAGCCGGGCGCGATTGCGCGCCAGGACGGCAATGCGGAAGCGGCCCTCGCGACGGCGGCCCAGGTGCTCGAGGCGGACTACGAGTATCCCTTCCTCGCCCACGCGCCGATGGAGCCGCTCGACTGCGTGGTTCAGATCGGCGAGGCCGGCTGCGATATCTGGGCCGGCTCGCAGATCCCCACCGTCGACCAGGGCGCGGCGGCGCATATCCTGGGCCTCGAGCCGCAGCAGGTGCGCGTGCACACACAGCTGGCCGGCGGCAGTTTCGGCCGCCGTGCGACGCCGCAGGCGGACATGGTGTCCGAGGCGGTGAGCATCGCCAAGGCGATCGGCGGACGGGCGCCGGTGCGGCTGATCTGGACCCGCGAGGACGACATTCAGGGCGGTCGCTACCGGCCCATGTACTTCCATCGCCTGCGCGCCGGCCTCGATGCCGAGGGCAGGCTGGTGGCCTGGCAGCACCGCATCGTCGGCCAGTCGATCCTCCGCGGCACGCCTTTTGCCGAGGCGCTGATCAAGAACGGCATCGACCAGACCTCGGTCGAGGGAGCCAACACTCTGCCCTATGCGATCCCCAACGTGACCGTTGACCTGCACACCACCGACGTGAAGGTGCCGGTGCTGTGGTGGCGCTCGGTGGGCAGCACCCATACCGCTTATTCCGCGGAGGTCTTCATCGACGAACTGGCGGAGGCCGCCGGCCGCGACCCTGTCGAGTTCCGTCTGGAAATGCTGGCCGGCCATCCGCGCCATGCCGGCGTCCTGAAGCTCGCCGCGGAGAAGGCTGGCTGGGGCTCCCCGCTGGCGCCGGGCCGGGCGCGCGGCGTCGCGGTGCACGAATCCTTCAACACCTATGTCGCCGAGGTGGCTGAGGTCTCCGTCGCTGAGAACGGCACCATCAAAGTGGAGAAGGTAGTCTGCGCGGTCGACTGCGGACTCGCGGTGAACCCGGACCAGGTGAAGGCGCAGATGGAAGGCGGCATCGGCTATGGCCTCGGCGCCGTTCTGCACAACGCCGTGACGCTGGCCGACGGTCGTGTCGAGCAGTCGAACTTCCACGACTACCTGCCGCTGCGCATCAACGAGATGCCTGAGGTCGAGGTCCACATCGTGCCGTCTGCCGAGCCGCCGACCGGCGTCGGTGAGCCCGGCGTGCCGCCGATCGGTCCGGCGGTGGCCAATGCGGTCTACAGGGCCACGGGGCGGCGCATCCGCTCGTTGCCCTTCGCCAAGCACGGTCTCAGCGCGGCCTAGGCTCGTCCCCAAGCCGCGGGCTGCTGCGACCCCCTCTCCGGCATCGAGTCGGGGAGGGGGCTCGTCTTTCCGGAGCAGTGCGCCCGGAGCCTTTCATTGCCGGATTGCAGTGATTCCGTTTGGGCGCAAGACGCTCTACCCGCCGATCAGGTCGCGCCACTCTTTTTCGCTCAGCATGGGCACGCCCAGTTCCTCGGCCTTCTTCGCCTTGGAGCCGGCCTCGGCGCCGACCACCACGTAGTCGGTCTTCTTGGAGACCGAGCCCGCCACCTTGGCGCCGAGCGCCTCGGCGCGCGCCTTGGCCTCGCTGCGGGTCATGGTCTCCAGCGTTCCGGTGAAGACCACGGTCTTGCCGGCGACCGGCGAGCCGCTGGTCCGGGGCGCCTCCGCCTTCTCGATGGTCAGCTCGCCTTCCAGGTCCTTCAGGATCTTCAGGTTGTGCGCCTCGCCGAAGAAGAACACCAGGTCGTCGGCGACGTTCATGCCGATGCCTTCGATGTTGCACAGTTCGGCGTAGTGCTCGCCGACCTCCTCGGGCTTGCGCGACTCGGGCGCCTTCTTGCGTTCCTTGAAGGCGGCCGTCATGGCATCGCGCCAGGCGTCGAGCGTGTTGTAGTTCCGTGCCAGCAGCTTGGCCGTCGCCTGACCAACCTGGCGGATGCCGAGGGCGTAGATGAAGCGGTCGAGCCCGATGCTGCGGCGCGCCTCGATGGCGCGCACCAGGTTGGCGGCCGACTGCCGGCCCCAGCCTTCGCGCTCGCTGATCGCCGCTTCCTGTTCGTTGAGGCGAAAGATGTCGCCGGGGGTGGCGATCAGGCCGTCGTCGAGGAAGGCCTGGATGTGCTTGCCGCCCAGGCCTTCGATGTCGAAGGCATCGCGCGACACGAAGTGGCGCAGGCGCTCGAAGCTCTGCGCCTTGCAGATCAGGCCGCCGGTGCAGCGGCGCACTGCCTCACCCTCCTCGCGCAGCGCCAGGCTGCCGCAGACCGGGCAGCGATCGGGAAAGACATAGGGCTTGCTCTTCTTCGGCCGCGCGTCCTTCACCACCTCGACTACCTGGGGGATCACGTCTCCGGCCCGCTGGATCACGACATGGTCGCCTTCGCGGATGTCCTTGCGAGCGATCTCGTCCTCGTTGTGCAGGGTGGCGCGGGCGACGATAACGCCGCCGACGGAAATCGGCTCCAGGTTGGCGACGGGAGTCAGCGCGCCGGTGCGGCCGACCTGGATGGTGATCTCCTTCAGGATGGTCTGCGCCTGTTCGGCCGGGAACTTGTGGGCGATGGCCCAGCGCGGAGCGCGGCTGACGAAGCCGAGGCGGTTCTGCATGTCCAGGCGGTTGACCTTGTAGACCACGCCGTCGATGTCGAAGGTCAGCTCGGGGCGTGCGGCCATGATGTGCTGGTAGTAGGCCAGCAGGTCGTCGAGCCCGTGGCAGAGGCGGGCCGGCTCGTCGAGTTCGAAGCCCCAGCGATGCAGGTTCTTGCGCACCTCGGCCATGGTCGCGCCAAGCACTTTCGCGACGTCGTCCGACACCTCGCCCCAGGTGTAGGCGAAGAAGTGTAGCGGGCGCGACGCGGTGATCTCCGGATTGAGCTGACGCAGGGAGCCGGCGGCTGCGTTGCGCGGATTGGCGAAGACCTTGTCGCCGGCTTTCTCCTGGCGCGCGTTCAGCTCCATGAAGGCCTTGCGCGACATGTAGACCTCGCCGCGCACCTCCAGCACTTCGGGCCAGCCCTTGCCCTTCAGTTCCTTCGGCAGGTCCCTGATGGTGCGCACGTTGGCGGTAATGTCCTCGCCGGTTGTGCCGTCGCCGCGTGTCGCGCCCTGCACAAGCTTGCCCTGCTCGTAGCGCAGGGAGCAGGATACACCGTCGATTTTAGGCTCCGCCATGATATCGACGGCGGCCTCCTTGCCGAGACCGAGAAAGCGGGAGATGCGCGCGAGAAACTCCTCGACGTCCTCGGTTTCGAAGGCGTTGCCGAGGGAAAGCATGGGCACGCTGTGCCTGACCTTACCGAAGCCGGCGGCCGGCGCCGCGCCGACACGCTTTGAAGGGCTGTCGGGGCGAACCAGTTTGGGAAAGCGCGTCTCGATGGCCTCGTTGCGCCGCCGCAGCGCGTCGTACTCCGCGTCGCTGATCAGCGGCGCGTCGTGCTCGTGGTAGAGCTTGTCGTGATGCGCGATGGCCTTGGCGAGCCGCGCCAATTCCGCTGCGGCCTGCTCTTCGTTCAGCGCTTCGACGTCCAGCTCTGCGGCTTTCTTGGTGGACTTGGCCGACATGGCGCAGCGGTGCTCTCTGCTCGGATCAGACGGGTCGGCCGTGGCCGATGAGGCGTTCGGCGGCGGCGCGCGCCTCCTCGGTGATCTCGGCGCCGGACAGCATGCGGGCGATCTCCTCGCGGCGGTCGCCGTCTTTCAACTGGTCGACCTGGGTTGCGACCTGCTTGCCGGACATGCGCTTGACCACCTGCCAGTGGTGGGTGCCGCGGGCGGCCACCTGCGGGCTGTGGGTGATGACCAGGACCTGGCGGTCGCGGGCGAGGCGTTCCAGGCGCTCGCCCACCGCGTGGGCGGTGGCGCCGCCGACGCCGCTGTCGACCTCGTCGAACACCAGGCTGCGTTCGGGGTTCACGCTGGCCAGCACCACCTTGATGGCGAGCAGGAAGCGCGCCAGCTCGCCGCCCGAGGCGATGCGTCCCAGCGGCCCGGGCGCGCTGCCGGGATTGGTCGCAACCTCGAAGGCGATGCGGTCGAGTCCCTGCGCGCTCCAGCCGTCCTCGTCCAGGCGCTCCAGGCGGGTGCGGAAGACCGCGCGCTCCAGCTTCAGCGGCGGCAGTTCGGCCATCACCGCCTTGTCGAGCGCGGCGGCGGCCTTGGCGCGCTTCTTGGACAGGGCCTCGGCGGCCTCGACGTAGAGGCGCCGCGCTTCGGCGGCCGCCTTGGCGAGCTTGGTCAGCTCGGCCTCGCCGCCGTCGACCGAGGCCAGCCGCGCAGCCAGCTCCGCGCGCAGCTCGGCCAGGGCCTCGACGGCGCAGTGGTGCTTGCGCGCCATGTCCTGCAGGGCGAAGTAGCGTTCTTCCACCGCCTCCAGGCCGTCGGCGTCGAGCTCCATGTCGCCGGCAAAGGAGTTCAGCTGCGCCAGGGCCTCCTCGCTCTCCAGGATGGCGCGCTGCACCGCCTCCAGCGCCGGGGTCACCGCCTCGCCGGCGGTGGGGGCGATGCGTTCCAGGGCGCGCAGGGCGCGGCCCAGGGCGCCCTCCGCGGTGCCGTCGATTTCCGCCAGCGCCGCATTGATGCCCTCGATCAGTTTTTCCCGGTGCATCAGGCGGTTGCGCTTCTCGGCGAGCTCGCTCTCCTCGCCGGGGCGTGGATCGAGGGCGTCGAGTTCTTCCACCGCATGGCGCAGGAAGGCTTCGTCGCGCTGGGCTTCGGCCAGGCGCCGCGCGGCGGCTTCGCGGTCGGCCAGGGCCTCCTGCCAGGCGCGCCAGTGCTGCCGCAGCTTGTCCGCCTCCGGCTGCAGGCGCCCGTAGGCGTCGAGCAGGTCGCGATGGGTCGCCGGGTCCATCAGGCCGCGCTGGTCGAACTGGCCCTGGATCTCGACGAGAGAATCGGCGAGCTGGCGCAGCAGGGCGGCGGAGGCCGCCTGGTCGTTGACGAAGGCGCGGCTGCGGCCGTCCCGGGTCAGCACCCGGCGCAGCAGCAGCAGGTCCTCGACCTCGATGCCCTGTTCGGCGAGCAGCGCGTGGGCGGGATGATCGGTGCTGAGGTCGAAGCCGGCGGTGACGCTGGCCTGCTCGGCGCCGGGGCGCAGCAGGCGCGCGTCGGCCCGGCTGCCGAGGGCAAAGCCCAGGGAGTCGAGCAGGATCGACTTGCCTGCGCCGGTCTCCCCGGTCAGCACGCCGAGGCCGTGATCGAAGGTCAGGTCAAGCTTCTCGATGATGACGACATTGCGGATCGACAGGCTGACCAGCATTCACCCATCCTGGGCCGAGAGGCGGACCGTCTAGAACGAGGTCGAGGTCGAAGTGCCCGGACCCGCATCCGGGTCCAGCCTTTCGCCGGTGAGCAGGGCATAGCTGTCGATATACCATTCGCTGCCCGGGAAGTTGTGGCCCAGCACGGCCGCCGTCGCGCGCGCTTCGTCGATGATGCCCATGGCCAGATAGCATTCGACCAGGCGATGCAGGGCCTCGGGCACGTGGGTCGTGGTCTGGTAGCGCTCGATCACCGTGCGGAAACGGTTGATCGCCGCCAGGTACTCGCTGCGGCTCTGGTAGAAGCGGCCGATGTCCATGTGCTTGCCGGCCAGGTGGTCGAGGGCGAGGTCGATCTTCAGGCTGGCGTCGCGGGCGTACTTGCTGTCGGGGAAGCGGCGCACGACCTCCTCCAGCGAGGTCAGCGCCTCCTGGGTCATCTTCTGGTCGCGCCGCACGTCGGAGATCTGCTCGTAGTAGCTGATCGCCTTGAGATAATAGGCATAGGCGACGTCCGGGCTGCCCGGGTGCAGCTCGATGAAGCGGTCCAGCGCGTTGATCGCCTCGTCGTAGGAGTTCTCCTGATAGAAGGCGTAGGCCGCCATCAGCTGAGCCTTGGAGGCCCACTCGGAATAGGGATGCTGGCGCTCGACCTCGTCGAAGAGGCGCGCAGCTTCCTCGTAGTCGCCGGCCTGCATGGCATCCATGGCGCCGTTGTAGAGCTCTTCGACCGGCTTTTCGACGTACTGCGGCGGGTCGGCGCTGCAGGCTGCCAGCGTGAGGCCGAGCAGCAGTACGGCGGCGGTCCGGCCCAGGCCGAAGTGTTTGAAAGTGCGCTCGCTCATGATCCTGTCCGTCTCCGGGGTCCCCGGCGCCGCAAGGGGGCGCGCCCCGATTCTCTCGGCGCCAGGCCGAATCCCTGTCGTGAGGCTGTCCTCTGGGCTGACTATAGGTCGTGGCGCGTCCTGCCTCAAGCTGCCACATGGGCGCGGCAACCCCCCTTTCCGGGCCTCAGGGGGACCGCTCGGCCGGGAAGGAGCGCAAAAGCAAAAGGCCCCGCGATCGCGGGGCCTTCGGGCCGCCATGGGGAGGCGGCGAATCGCGGATGGGGACCGTCAGGCGCGGGCGGCGACGGCGCGGCCCGGCTGGCCCTGGGCGCCGGCAGCGGCCGGGGCGGCGGTCAGCTCGGTCCACTCCCAGGCGTCCTCGTCGGCGAAGAGCGCGTGCAGCAGGCGCAGGGTCAGGGCATGGCCCGCCCGGTCGCCCTGGAAGTGGCCGATGATGGGCGCGCCGGCCATGTAGAGATCGCCGATCGAATCCAGCACCTTGTGGCGCACGAACTCGTTTTCGAAGCGCAGGCCGTCGTCGTTCACGATCTCCTGGCCGTTGACCACGATGGCGTTCTCCAGCGAGCCGCCGCGGGCCAGGCCCATGGCGCGCATTTTCTCGATGTCCTGGGCCAGGCCGAAGGTGCGGGCCCGGGCCACGTCACGCTTGAAGGCGCTCTCGCTGACCTCGGTAAACCACTCCTGGCGACCGATCAGAGTGTTGGGGAACTCGATCTCGAACCCGACGGTATAGCCGCTGCCCGGCGCCAGGGCGGCGGCGCGGTGCGGCTCGGAGACGGCGACGTCGCTCAGGATGCGCAGGGCGCGGCGCGGGCTGTCCTGCACCGCCACGCCGGCGCACTCGATGAGAAACACGAAGGGCGCCGCGCTGCCGTCCATGATCGGCACCTCGGGCCCGTTGAGCTCGATGACCGCATTGTCGATGCCGCAGCCGGCCAGCGCCGCCATGAGGTGCTCGATGGTGGCGATCTGGTTGCCCTTGCCGTCGACCAGGGTGGTGCAGAGCGGGGTCTCGATGGCGTTGCGCCACAGCGCCTGGACCTCGCTGCCACCGGCCGCGTCGGTGCGCCGGAACACGATGCCGGTGTCCGCCTCCGCCGGATGCAGAACCATGCTCACCTTGGCGCCGGAATGCAGCGCGACGCCGGAGCAGTTGATGGGGTTCTTAAGCGTTTGCTGGCGAACGACCTGACCGGCCGAAGCGCTGTCTACTACCATGGTATCCGTCTCGATCCTGAGGTTGACCTACCCACTTAAGCCACGAGTATTCTTCAAGAATTCCTGTTAGCCGCCACGTCTGTTTCCGCCCTGGAGCTGCGACATTCTTGCTCCGGCGCCGGTGACGATCTTGTCAGGAACCCCCAATCGAAAGACCCAATAACAAGTAGGGGGACTATAAGAAGTCCCCCTCAAGCACTCAAATCACTCTTTGTTACAGTATGTTACCGCGCTGCAATGGAGCCCTTGGCAAACCACCGCAGCGCGGTCCCATCAATTGGCCTGACGGCGCAGGAAAGCCGGGATGTCCAGCAGGTCCTCCTCCGCCTGGCTGTGGCCGATCCGCTCGGCCGGATCGAGCCCGGAAAGCCGCTGCTGGGCGCTCTGCCCGGCGTTGCCCGGGGCGG
>JBFGUI010000169.1:0-8380 GCA_041565695.1 Kiloniellaceae bacterium | reverse complement strand
CTGGCCGCGACGCTGGCCGCTTGTGCCGCGCCCAGCGTACCCACGCCGGAGCCCGCCGCGCAACCGCCGAGCGTACCGCAGACCCCGGCGGCCGAAGAACCGGTCGAGCCTTTGGAGGAGCCGATCCCCGACGTGGTCGAGGAGCCGGCGCCGGTCGTGCCGCAGCAGACCCGGGTCGCCCTGCTGCTGCCGCTGAGCGGCGCGCGCGCCGACGTCGGGCAGGCCATCCTCAACGCCGCGCAGCTGGCGCTCTTCGATCTGGCGGGCGAGCGCTTTGCGCTGGTCATCCGCGACACCCGCGGCACGCCCGAGGGCGCGGCCGCCGCCGCGGAGACGGCGCTGGCGGAAGGCGCCGAGCTGATTCTCGGGCCGCTGTTCTCGACTTCCGCCGAAGCGGTGAAGCCGGTCGCCGCCGCCGCCGCGGTGCCGATGATCACCTTCTCCAACAACAACGCCATCGCCGGGTCGGCCACCTTCGTCATGGGCGTGACCCCGCGCATCCAGGTCGACCGGGTGGTCGACTACGCCGTGTCGCAGGGCCTCTTCCGCTTTGCCGTGCTGGCCCCGGAGAACGACTACGGCAGCCTGGTGGTGCGCGCGCTGCAGGAGGCCGTGTTCCGCAACGGCGTCGAGCTCAGCCGCGTGGTCTTCTACGACCCCCGTGCGACCGATGTCTCCAGCGAGGTGCAGGTGCTCTCCGACTACAGCCAGCGGCGCGCCGCGGCGCAGCAGCAGCGCCGCGCGCTGGAGGCGCGCAGCGATGCCGCGGCCCAGCAGGCGCTGCTGCGGATGCGCGGCGTGGAGACCGTGGGTCCGCTGCCCTTCGATGCCATCCTGCTGCCGGCCAGCGGTCAGCAGCTGCTTTCCGTGGCGCCCCTGCTGGCCTACTACGACGTGGACCAGAGCGAGGCGCGCTTCCTCGGCACGGCGCTCTGGGAGGATCCCGCGCTGCTCAGCGAGCCGAGCCTGCAGGGCGGCTGGTTCCCGGCGCCACCGCCGACGCTGTGGAACACCTTCCGCCAGCGCTACAAGGCGGCGTTCGGTGACACCCCGCCGCGGGTTGCCTCGCTGGGCTACGACGCCGTCGCCCTCGCCGCCGTGCTGCAGCTGCGCAGCGGTGCGCAGGGCGCCTTCCTGACCTATTCGCCGGAGGCCATCACCCAGTCGCTCGGCTTTGCCGGCATCGACGGCATCTTCCGCTTCCTGCCGACCGGCCAGGTGCAGCGCGGCCTGGCGGTGCTGGAGATCCAGCGCGCCGGCTTCATCGAGCGCGACCCGGCACCGGCGGCCTTCCCCGCCGGCATCAACTGACGCAGATTCAGGTCAGCAGGAAACCCAGCAGCGCGTCGAGCCGCTGGCGTCCGGCCGGCGTGGCGCGCAGCCCTTCGGCATCGACCACGAGATAGCCCTCGGCGACCAGGCGGTCGAGCCGCGCGCGCGACAGCAGGTCCTCCGGTTCCGCGCCGAGCTCCTGCCGCAGGGCCCTGCGCGCGATGCCTTCGCTGAGACGCAGCCCCATCATCACCATCTCCGCCAGGCGCTGATCGGCGGCGATCGCTTCGACGCTACGCCAGCCGTGGCCGTGGCGCTCGACCAGCTCGAGCCAGGCTTCCGGCGCGCGGTGGGCGCGGGTCGCCCGCTTGACGCCGCCGCGGGTCAGGCGGCCGTGGGCGCCGGGGCCGACGCCGGCGTAGTCGCCGTAGCGCCAGTAGGTCAGGTTGTGGCGGCACTCGGCGCCGGGTCGCGCGTGGTTGGAGATCTCGTAGGCCGGCAGACCGGCCTCGCCGAGCTGCGCGGCCGTCGCCTCGAACAGCCCGGCGGCCGCGTCCTCTTCCGGCAGCACCAGCTCGCCGCGCCGCCAGGCGCCGTGAAAGGCCGTGCCTTCCTCGATGGTCAGCTGGTAGAGCGAGATGTGCTCGGGACCGAGCGCGAGGGCCTCGGCGAGCTCCGCCTGCCAGGCCGCGGCGCTCTGGCCCGGCCGGGCGTAGATGAGGTCGAAGGAAATGCGCGGGAAGGCGGTGCGCGCCAGCTCCAGCGCCGCCAGCGCTTCGGCGGCCGAGTGCTGGCGGCCGAGAAACTTCAGCGCCGCATCGTCGAGCGCCTGCACGCCCAGCGACAGGCGGTTGACGCCGGCTGCGGCGAAAGCGGCGAAGCGCTCGGCCTCCGCCGAGGTCGGGTTGGCTTCCAGGGTGACTTCGGTGCCGGGAGCGAGCCCCCAGAGCCGGTCGATCTGCTCGAGCGCCGCGGCGACGGTCTCCGGCGGCATCAGCGAGGGCGTGCCGCCGCCGAAGAACACCGAGGTGACGCGGCGCGGGCCGCTTTCGGCCGCGGCGTGTTCCAGTTCGGCGCAGAGCGCGCGGCGCCAGCGCGCCTGGTCGATCGCCGCGCGGACGTGGCTGTTGAAGTCGCAGTAGGGGCACTTGGACCTGCAGAAGGGCCAGTGCAGGTAGACGCCGAAGCCGGCCGACGGCGCCGCGCCGGGGCTTACCGGCTGCGCTGTGGCGGCCGCGCTCATGCGGGCTCCAGCAGCGCCTCGGAGAGCTGGGCGAAGGCCGCCGCGCGGTGGCTCATGGCCTCCTTCTTCGCCGGATCCATCTCGCCGAAGGTGATGGCAAAGCCCTTGGGCTGGAACATCGGGTCGTAGCCGAAGCCGCGCGCGCCGCGCACCGGCCAGACCAGGGTGCCTTCGACGCGCCCCTCGAAGGAGGCAGTCTGCCCGTCCGGCCAGACCACCGAAAGGTTGCACACGAAAAAGGCGCAGCGGTCGGGGTTGTCGCCCAGCTCGGCCTGCACGCGCCGCATGGCCACCATGAAGTCGCGATCGGGCCCGGCCCAGCGGGCCGAATGGATGCCCGGCCGACCGCCGAGGGCCGGCACGGCGAGGCCGGAGTCGTCGGCAATGGCCGGCAGGCCGGTCGCCTCGCAGGCGGCGCGGGCCTTGAGCACCGCGTTCTCCTCATAGCTGCTGCCGGTCTCTTCCGGCTCCGGCAGGCCGAGTTCACCGGCCGACAGCACTTCCAGCCCGAAGGGCGCGAGAAGCGCCGCGTTCTCGCGGAACTTGCCCTTGTTGTGGGTCGCCAGCACCAGTCTGTCGCCGGCCTTGAAGCGGTGCATGGGGGCGTCTCCGGCGGGGCTCAGGCGAGGCCGAGGGCGGCGTTCTGGTGACGGCAGAGCTCCTTCACGCCCTTTTCGGCCAGGTTCAGCAGCTCCTCGAACTGCTTGCGGCTGAATGGCACGTCCTCTGCCGTGCCCTGCACCTCTACGACGCCGCCGGAGGCGGTGAGCACGAAGTTGGCATCGGCCTGGGCGGTGGAGTCCTCGGCGTAGTCCAGGTCCAGCACCTCGCGGCCTTCGAAGATGCCGCAGGAGACGGCGGCAACCTGGTCGGTGAAGGGCAGCTTCTCGATGGCGCCGATCTGCTTGAGGTGCTGGAAGGCGAGATGCAGGGCGACATAGCTGCCGGTGATGGCGGCGGTGCGGGTGCCGCCGTCGGCCTGGATGACGTCGCAGTCGATTCGGATCTGGCGCTCGCCGAAGGCGGTCAGGTCGGTGACGGCGCGCAGCGAGCGGCCGATCAGGCGCTGGATCTCCTGGGTGCGGCCGCTCTGCTTGCCGCGCGCCGCCTCCCGGTCGGTCCGGCTGCCGGTGGAGCGCGGCAGCATGCCATACTCGGCGGTGACCCAACCGCGGCCGGAATTGCGCAGCCAGTGCGGAATTGATTCCTCTATGGAGGCGGTGCAGAGAACGTGGGTGTCGCCGAAGCGGGACAGGCAGGAGCCCTCGGCGTACTTGTTCACGTTCGTCTCCAGCGCGATGGCGCGGAGCTGGTCGGCGGCACGGCCGGAAGGACGCATGAAATCTACCTCTTGATACGGGCTCTGGATGCGGGAAACAGCGCTTCCGCGGCGGCCGCGAGGGGCCCCGGAAGGCGCGCAAGCTAGCCCATGCGACCAGTGGCGTCCAGCGCGGCCCGGCGCCTTGCGAAGTACCCTGGCGGCCGCTTGCCCGCGTTGACCCCCGCCAGGGGCCTCACTACATTCCGAGAGCGATGACCAAGCCACTCGACATTGCTGCGAAAGCCTCGGCGATCAGAGGTCTCAACGACCGGTCGCGCGAGGTTCTGAAGCACATCGTGGACGCCTACGTGGAAACCGGCGCCCCGGTGGGCTCGCGCACGCTCTCGCGCAGCCTGGGGCTGGGCCTCTCGCCGGCGACGATCCGCAACGTCATGGCGGACCTGGAGGACCTCGGCCTGCTGTTCGCGCCGCACACCTCCGCCGGGCGCCTGCCGACCGAGATGGGCCTGCGGCTCTTCGTCGACGGCCTGCTGGAGATCGGCAATCTGACCCAGGAGGAGCGCGCCCACATCGAAAGCCAGGTGGCCGCCGAGGGCCGCTCGCTCTCGGAGGTGCTGGAGGAGGCCTCGGAGACCATTTCCGGGCTGTCGCGCTGCGCCGGTCTCGTCGTGGCGCCGAAGCTGGGCGATCCGCTGAAGCATATCGAGTTCGTCTCGCTCGGCCCCGGGCGCGCCCTGGTGGTGCTGATCTCCGTTTCCGGCGTGGTCGAGAACCGCATCATCGACGTGCCCGCCGGCATGCCCGCCTCTTCCCTGGTGGAGGCCAGCAACTACCTCTCGGCGCGGCTCACCGGGCGGACCCTGGAAGAGGCGCACGCCGAGATCCTGAGGGAGCTGGAGCAGCAGCGCGCCGAGCTGGACGAGCTCACCTCGCGGGTCATCGCGCGCGGCCTTGCCAGCTGGGCCGGCAGCCAGGGCGGCAGGGGCGGCGCCCTCATCCTGCGCGGCCAGTCGCAGCTGCTGGAGGACGTCAACGCGCTGGAGGACCTGGAGCGCATCCGCCAGCTCTTCGCCCTGCTGGAAACCAAGGACGCGCTGGTCCGCCTGCTGGATCTGACCGGCGGCGCCGAGGGCGTGCAGATCTTCATCGGCGCGGAGAACGAGCTGTTCGGCCTGGCCGGCTGCTCGATGATCATCGCGCCCTACAGCAATTCCCAGCAGAGGGTCGTCGGCGCCATCGGCGTCATCGGTCCGACGCGCATCGACTACGCCCGCATCATCCCCATGGTCGACTACACGGCCCAGCTGATCGGGCGTCTCGTCGGCTAGCCCCCTGGCGGCGACCCGGCAGAACCGCAATCGCAAGAAGAGATGACTTGAAAGGAGCAGCCGTCCCGTGATGGCTCAGGACAGGAAACAGGAACAGTCGAACGACCCCCGGGCGGCGGAAACGCCGGAGGCCGCGGCCGCGGCGCCCGGCAGTGACAGCCCGGTCGACACCAGCCCCGTTGATGTTGGCGACGAGCCGCTGGTCGATCTCTCCAACATCGCCCACGCCGCCGAGCTGTCACCGGACGAGGATCCGGTGAAGCTGCTGGAAGGCGAGATCGCCTCGCTGAAGGACCAGCTGCTGCGCGCCATGGCGGAGACCGAGAACGTGCGCCGCCGCGCTCAGCGCGACCGCGAGGACAGCGTGAAGTACGCCGCCGCGCCGGTGGTGCGCGACCTGCTGGGGGTGGCCGACAACCTGCAGCGTGCCCTGGAAAGCGTGCCGGCGGAACTGGCCGAAGAGAACGAGCAGGTGAAGAACCTGCGTCTCGGCGTGGAGATGACCCAGAAGGAGCTGCAGGCGGTCTTCGAGCGGCACAACATCAGGACCATCGAGCCCCTGGGCGAGAAGCTCGACCCGCATTTCCACGAGGCCATGTTCGAGATCGAGGACCCGGAAAAGCCCGCCGGCACCGTGGTGCAGGTGATCCAGGCCGGCTACCGCCTGCACGACCGCCTGCTGCGCCCGGCCCGGGTCGGCATCTCCAAGGGCGGCCCCAAGGCGGCCGGCAACGGCGAAGCGGCGCCCGGCGACGGCGAGCTGCGCCCCGGCGGCACCGTCGACACCTCGGCCTGAGACCTAGCTCTCTGAGATTTCCGCGCCCGGGCGGGTGACCCGGCGCAGGGTGACGTTGAGGCGCCCGCCCTCGGGCCAGCCGCCGGCAGCGAGCAGCCCGCTGGAGCCGCCCAGGATGCGGTCGATGCCGTGGTAGGCGAGGCGCGCGGATCCCCCCAGGATCATTACGTCACCGGAATGAACCTTGCGGGAGGCGGTCGGCCCCCGCCGGGTGCTGCCGCCGATGCGGAAGACCGCGGAATCCCCCAGCGAGAGGGACACCACCGGGGCGGCGAAGTCCGCCTCGTCGGAATCCTGGTGCAGGCCCATGCGCGCCGTGGCTTCGTAGTAGTTGACGAGGCAGCACTGCGGGTCGGCCGGGTAGCCGGCCACCGCTCGCCAGAGGTCAAGCAGCGTCGCTGGGATCGCCGGCCAGGGCCGGCCGGTCTCCGGATGGCGCGCGACGTAGCGGTAGCCCGCGCGGTCGGAAAACCAGCCGTGGCTGCCGGCATTGGTCATGCGCACCGAGAAGGGCCGCCCCGATTTCGGCATGGTCGGCCGGTAGAGCGGCGCCTGGGCGGCCAGTGCGCGCAGCTCGGCGGCCAGCCGGGCCTGGGCCGATTCGTCCAGGAATCCAGGCAGATAGCGGAAACCTTCCGGGGCTGCGGCCAAGGCTCAGCGGTCCTCGCCGGGGTGTCGCCCGCTGTTCCGCCCGGCGCGCCGGCCGAGCAGGCGGAACACCCAGTAGAGGCCGCCGCAGACCACCGCCATGCCGAGCCCGGCGGAGGCCAGGGCCCGGCTGCCGAACAGGGTCTCGCCGGTCAGCGTGATGACGGCCCCGACCAGCACGCTGGCCACCAGGACCATGAGGATTGCCCGGTAGATCGGCTCGCGCCGTGGATCGCCGTTGTCAGGGGCCTCGCCCATGGTCTTGCCTCATCGTTGTGCCAATAACTCGTCGCGCCCTGCTTTAACGCCAAAAAAACAGGCTCTTACCGGCCGAAAACCGCGGCCTTTGCGTCTTGCAGCGGGACTTACGCTGCCTATATAAGCCCAGAACCCATGGTCATGAACTCTCATCGGCGGGGATCCGCCGGGCGGTGCCGGTCGACCGGGCCGTCCAAGGGGTCTGCTGATCGAAGTGAGGAGCTGCAATGAGTAAGGTAATCGGTATCGACCTCGGCACGACGAATTCCTGTGTCGCGGTTATGGAAGGCAAGGACGCCAAGGTCATCGAGAACACCGAGGGCGCCCGCACCACCCCGTCGATGGTCGCCATGACGGATTCCGACGAGCGTCTCGTCGGCCAGCCGGCCAAGCGCCAGGCGGTGACCAATCCGGAAAACACCCTCTTCGCCATCAAGCGCCTGATCGGGCGGCGCTTCGATGATCCCATGACCAAGAAGGACATGGGTCTCGTCCCCTACAAGATCGTCAATCACGACGGGGACGCCTGGGTCGAGGCCCAGGGCAAGGAACTGAGCCCGAGCCAGATTTCCGCCTTCATCCTGCAGAAGATGAAGGAGACGGCCGAGAACTACCTGGGCGAAAAGGTGACCGAGGCGGTCATCACGGTCCCCGCCTACTTCAACGACTCCCAGCGCCAGGCCACCAAGGACGCCGGCAAGATCGCCGGCCTCGACGTGCTGCGCATCATCAACGAGCCGACCGCCGCGGCGCTGGCCTACGGCCTGGACAAGAAGGGCTCCGGCACCATCGTGGTCTACGACCTGGGTGGCGGCACCTTCGACGTCTCCGTGCTGGAGATCGGCGACGGCGTGTTCGAGGTGAAGTCGACCAACGGCGACACCTTCCTCGGCGGCGAGGACTTCGACGCGCGCATCATCGACTACCTGGCCGACCAGTTCAAAAAGGAGCAGGGCATCGACCTGCGCCAGGACAAGCTGGCCCTGCAGCGCCTCAAGGAAGAGGCGGAGAAGGCCAAGATCGAGCTGTCCTCGGCCAACCAGACCGAGATCAACCTGCCCTTCATCACCGCCGACGCCTCCGGGCCGAAGCACCTGAACATCAAGCTGTCCCGCGCCAAGCTGGAATCCCTGGTCGAGGACCTGGTGGCCCGCACCATGGGTCCGGTGAAGGCTGCGCTGAAGGACGCTGGCGTCTCGCCGGGCGAGATCCAGGACATCATCATGGTCGGCGGCATGACCCGCATGCCGAAGGTCTACGAGACGGTGAAGTCGTTCTTCGGCAAGGACCCGCACCGCGGCGTGAACCCGGACGAGGTCGTGGCCATCGGCGCGGCGATCCAGGGCGGCGTGCTCAAGGGCGACGTCAAGGACGTGCTGCTGCTGGATGTCACCCCGCTGTCACTCGGCATCGAGACCCTGGGCGGCGTGATGACCCGGCTGATCGACCGCAACACCACGATCCCGACCAAGAAGAGCCAGGTCTTCTCAACCGCCGAGGACAACCAGCAGGCGGTGACCATCCGCGTGTTCCAGGGTGAACGCGAGATGGCT
>JBFGUI010000168.1:0-8398 GCA_041565695.1 Kiloniellaceae bacterium | reverse complement strand
TGAGCCGTTCGATGGCGTAGGTCACCTCCGGGCGGCCCGAGCTGCGGTAGGCCTGGGTCGGCATGGTGTTGGTGAAGACCGCGCGGGCGCGCAGCGAGGCGACCGGAATGTCATAGGAACCCGTGATCAGGGCGGACCCCTTGCCGAGCGGCGACAGCGAGACGCAACGTGCGCCGACATTGCTGATGTTGTCGGCCCGCATGGCGAGAAATCGGCCCGAGCTGTCGAGCGCCAGAGAAACCCGGGTAACCAGATCCCGCCCCTGGTAGTCGCTGAGGAAGGCCTCCGAGCGGGTCGCGGTGAACTTCACCGGCCGCCCGAGCTTGCGCGCCGCCCAGAGCACCAGGCCGAATTCCACATAGACGCGGTTGCGGGCACCGAAATTACCGCCGACGTCGTAGGAGTGAAGATGCAGGCGATCGGGTTCAACGCCGAGCACTTCGGCCAGCTCGCGCTTCTGGCGCACGGCGCCGCCGCTGCCGGCATAGAGGGTGTAGCGGCCGCTTCCGGCATCGAAGGCAGCCAGGGCGGAGCGGGGCTCCAGGGGCACGGCCGTGACCCGGCCGATGTGAAAATCCGCTTCGACGACATGGTCGGCGGCCGTGAAGGCCGACTCGGTCTCCGCCGCGTCACCGAACCGGGTGTCGATCAGCACGTTGTCCGGCGATTCATCCCAGACAGCCGGGGCATCCGGCGCGAGCGCCTCGACGGATTCGGTGACGTAGGGCAATTCTTCGTAGTGGACCTCGATCAGTTCGGCGGCGTCGGTCGCCTGGGCCTTGGTCTCGGCGACCACCATGGCCACGGCCTCGCCGACATGGCGCGCCTTGTCGACCGGCAGCAGCAGGTGGGGCCCGACGAAGACGTCGCGCGTGCCGTCGGGTGCGGTCAGCTGCATATCGTGCTTCGTTGAGGGCAGGGGGCTGTGCGGAATGGGTCCGAGGCCGTCGGCCTCAAGATCGGCGCCGGTATAGATGCCGAGCACGCCGGGTGCCGCCAGGGCCGCGCTCAGATCGAAGCCGCGCAGCCGCGCGTGCGGATAGGGCGAGCGTAGCATCACGGCATGCGCCTGCCCAGGCAAACTGAAGTCATCGGTAAAGCGCCCCCTCCCGGTCAGCAGGCGGTCATCCTCCTTGCGGCGCAGGGGGCGGCCGATATGCCTGAAAGCCTGAGACGACATGACGGAAAGGCTTCCCCGCTTCAGCTGTATTCGACCATGTCCGCGCCGATGTATTCGGGGCGGACGTGGACGTCGAGCACGTAGGCCGCGCCGGCGGCCGTGCGTTCGAAGGCCTGCTCGAGCGCGCCGGGCAGTGCCGCCAGGTCGGTCACCGGACCGCCGGCCTCCAGGCCCAGCCCGCGCGCCAGAGCGGCGAGGTCGGGCATGGGATCCTCCATGCGTTGGCCGATGGGTGCATTCTCCACCGGGCGGCCGCGCCGCTCGGCGACCTTCACCTGATGGTTCTCGTCGTTGTAGTAGGAATGGTTGTTGGCGACGACAAAGAGCAGCGGCAGCTTCAGGGTCGCCGCGTTCCAGATCGCCGTCAGGCCCATGGTGTAGTCGCCGTCGCCGAGGATCGCAACGGCCAGCCGCGGCGAGCCGGTTTCGCGCAGGGCGAGCGCCGCACCTACCGCGATGGAGGGTCCGGCGCCCAAACCGCCGCCGCCGGTGTGTCCGAGGAAGTCCAGCGGATGCTCGATGAGGTTGGCGTTGCTCGGCCAGCCAAGCGGCCGACCGGTGATGCAGAGCTGGCGCCCCTGCGCGGCGCGCGCAAAGGCCCGTGCCAGGTCCATCAGGCCGATCTCGCCGGCGCTTCCCGGCACCTCGGGCTGCCAGGCACGGGGCGGCTGTGCGACCGGCGCCGGCCTGCTGCCCTCCAACGCTTCCAGCAGCCGTCGCGTTGCCGTTTCCGGCACCGTCGGCAGATTGACGTCGGCGCCGGGCAGGCTGCCGTAGTCCATGTTCCAGCCTCGGTGAATCTGGAAGTCGTTGGACGCAACAATCACCGGCGGGCGCGTCTGACCCGGCGGAAAGGCCAGCTTCAGCGCATTGCCGGGGTCGAGCCAGTCGAGCATCAGGATGGCGTCGGCGTTCCGAATGGCTTCCAGCACCGGCCCTTTGAGGCGCCAGCCGGTTTCGCCGATAAAGGCGGGATGGCTGGTCGGAAAGGCGGCCGGCAGCTTCATGTGCGTCGCCGTGCGCGCGCCCAGCAATTCGGCGAGGCGCACCCGGTCGCGCCAGCCTTCCTCGCTGCGCGTGGTGCGCCCGCAGAAAATGAACGGCCGCTTCGCCGTGCTCAGGATCTCGACGGCCCGCGCCACCTCGGCGCTGGGCGGCTCGGCGTCGGCCGGCGCCCGGTAGAGATCCACCCGGTCCAGCGGCGCAGGGCGCTCGAGCTCCTGCTCCTGGATGCTGACGTCGAGGTTCACGTAGACCGGGCCGTTGGGCCGGGTATTCGCCAGCATGACGCCGCGTCGGATTGCCTCGACCGCGGCCTCGGGGGAGCCGGGCTGATCGTCCCACTTGGTGAAGCCGCGCACCATGTCGGCCTGGTCGACGGTCGTATGGATCCATTCGATCCAGGGCCGCCGCCTGGTGGCGTCGAGCGGGCCGGTGGCGCCGATCACCAGCATCGGCGTGCGGTCGCACCAGGCGTTGAAGATTCCCATCGAGGCGTGCATCAGCCCGACGTTGCTGTGCACCGCCACCGCCAGGGCCCGGTCGGTCACCTTGGCATAGCCCTGGGCGATGCCGACGGCATGCTCCTCGTGCATGCAGGTGATGATCTGCGGCGTGCTGTTGCCCAGGTGGTTGACCAGCGAGTCGTGCAGGCCGCGGTAGCTGGCGCCGGGATTGAGACAGATGTAGGGAAACCCCTGCTCGCGGAGCGCCTCGGCGATCATGTCGCTGCCGAAGTAGGGGGTGTTGCTGCGTTCGTTGGTCTCGCCTGCGTCCAATGTTCGCTCTCCTTGTGATTGGCTCTGCACCGGTCCTCCTCCTCCGCTCATCAGATCAGCCGGCCCGAGGCGGCCCGCAGCCAGGGCAGCAGGTCGCCGAGCAGCGACTGCGGCCAGGGGATGTGCAGCGTGAAGTGGAAAAGAAAGACCACGCCCACGAGGAAGGGCAGCAGAATGAGGAAGATCCGTCTCAGGGGGACCAGCCCCTCGATGATCATGTAGCCGGCGGCGAAGAGCGCGATGGCGGGGACCATGCCGATCAGGCGCACGGCGACGACGAGCCCCAGCAGCCACAGCGCCTGGCGGGCGACGGGACCGATGGGCTCGGCGTCGGGCAGATCGAGAACCGGGATCTTGCCGAGCAGCCTGAAGATGAAGAACCCCGCCGCGGCGGCCAGTCCGACCGACGCCAGGGATTGCGGCATGAGGCGTGCGGCGAGGTCCCATCCGCTGGAGGACAGCAGCACGTAGACGAAGAGGGTCACGGCGCCGATCCACAGAGCGATGTCGGCGACCAGCTCCGCGCCCCTGGCATGCGCAATGCGCGTCTCGGAAGCAGTGGTCCCGCCCTGCCCGGCGGCCACCCCTTTCTTCGCCGGTCGGAAGCGGGCAACCAGAGGACGCAGCAGGACGAAGGCAATGATGCAGAGCAGGACGAAAGGGACGGGTTTCAGCATCCACTCGACACCGAAGCGCAGGTGCGAGATGAAGAGGTAGTTCTCGATCAGACCGCCCAGCACGAAGGCCAGAATCAGCGGCGGCCGCGGCCAGCCGAGCCGCTTCATGACCCAGCCGAGCAGTCCGAAGATCAGCAGCACGACCAGGTCGCCGTAGTCCTTGGCACCCTGGTAGGCGCCGATCACCATGACACCCACCACCAGGGGCACCAGGATGCCTGCCCGGATGGTGGCGACCCGGGCGAACTGGCCGGCGAGCAGGAAACAGGCGCCGGCGCCGAGGATATTGGCCAGGGCGACGGTCCAGATCAGCGTGAAAGTGACGTCGAGCTGCGGGCCCAGCATGTTGGGGCCGGGCGCGATGCCGTGGATCAGGAAGGCGCCGAGCAGGATGGCCATGGAGGCGGAGCCGGGCACGCCGAAGGCGAGGGTCGGCACCAGGGCGCCGCCTTCCTTGGCGTTGTTCGAGCTTTCCGAGGCGATGACGCCGCGCACGTCGCCCTTGCCGAAGGTCTCCGGCGCGCCTTTCAGGACACGGGCGGCGAAGCCGTAGGCGATCCAGTCGATCACGTTGGCGCCGATGCCGGGGATCGAGCCGAGCAGGGTACCGATGCCCGAGCAGCGCAGCACCAGCCACCAGTTGCGCAGCACGTCGCGGACGCCCTCGAGCTGCTGCCAGGGATCGGTGCGCGTCTCCTCGTCGGAAATGGCGCGGCGCGACGCGCCGAGGTCGATCATCTCGGGCACGGCGAAGAGGCCGAGCGCCAGCGGGACCAGGGAGATGCCGTCCCAGAGATAGAAGCTGTCGAAGGTCCAGCGCAGCTGCCCGGTCTGCGGTTCGTCGCCGATGGTCGAGAGCAGCAGTCCGATGGCGGCGGCGACCAGGCCTTTGAAGAGGGCGCCGTGGCTGAGAGAGACGACCAGCGTCAGTCCGAGCAGGCAGATCGCCAGCAGCTCCGGCGTACCGACCGACAGGATGAAGGGACGCAGTATCGGAATCGAGATCGCCAGCACCACCGCGCCGAACAGTCCGCCGCAGACCGATGCGGTGAAGGCCGCGCCGTAGGCGCGCCCGGCCTCGCCCTTGCGCGCCATGGGGTGGCCGTCGAGCACCGTGGCGGCCGAGCCCGTCGTGCCCGGTACGCCGAAGAGCACCGCCGGAATGGTGTCCGACGTGGTCGTCACCGACTGCACACCGACCAGGAAGGCCAGCGCGGTGTAGGGATCCATGGCAAAAGTGAAGGGCAGCAGCAGCGAGAGCCCCACCAGGCCGCCGATGCCTGGGATGACGCCGATCATCAAGCCCAGAAAGGTACCGAAAGCCACGAAGAGCAGTCGAACCGGGTCACCGATGATGCCCAGTGCATCGATCGCGGCATCCAGCAGCAATGAAGCGTCCTCCCCCTGCGTCCCGGGGTGCGCCTGCGCCGGTGGGGCGCCCCCGATGTCATTGCAGATCGTATGAATGTATGACAGTATGACAAAAACCGCAAAGAGGAATGATGCGGTCTGGGTTTTGTGCGGTGGGACGGCTGCGCGGGCGGCCGTCCCTCGGCACGCGAGTGGGCATTACCCGGGTGAACCAAAAACGAATGAGTAGGGAGGCAGTGCGATGAAACTCTCAGCTTCTTTGAAGATGGGATTGATGGCGGCCGCAATGACCGCGGCGGTCGGGCTGGCAGGCGGCAGCGTTCAGGCGGCGGGTGTCGAAGACATCTACGCGGGCAAGACGCTGACGATCCTGATCGGTCATCCGCCGGGCGGGTCCTACGACCTCTATGCCCAGCTCGCTGCGAGCTTCATGGGCCAGCACATTCCCGGCAAGCCCGACGTGATCGTTCAGCACATGCCGGGCGGCGGCGGACGCAAAGGGGCGGCGTTCTTCATCAACAACGTGGAGCCCGACGGCCTCACTGTGGCGATTCTTCCCGACACGCTGGGACACATTCAGCATCTGCGGCCCGAGCAGGCCAACTGGGATGCCGCCAAGTTCCGCTACATCGGCCGTTTCGCGCCGGCCAACGCGGCCTTCGCGGTGCGCAAGGATGCGCCGGCGACGACGGTCGAGGGCATGCGCGGCACACAGATCATCGTCGGCTGCACCGGCAAGTCGTCCCGCAGCGCCCAGCAGCCCGCTGCGCTGAAGAACGCCGGCGGCCTGAACCTGAAGATGATCTGCGGCTACAAGGGCTCAAAGGCGGCGAAGCTTGCGACCCTGCGCGGCGAAGTCGACATGTTCTCGCAGAACTGGGCCTCCTTTAAGTCCTCGGACGCCGAGATCAAGTCGGGCGACCTCAAGATCATTCTGCAGGCCGGGCTCGAGCGGGATCCCGATCTGCCCGACGTGCCGCTGCTGCAGGAAGTGACCGACGATCCCGAAGCGCAGAAGATCCTGCGGTTCGTCTCTGCCGGTGCGCCCATCGGCCGCTCCATGATGGCCCATCCGGACACCCCGGAGGAAATTATCGCCGCGCTGCGCGAAGCGTTCCAGGCCATGATCAAGGACCCCGCCTTCCTGGCCGAGGCCGAGAAGCGCCAGGCCATCATCCAGCCGGCGAGCGGCGAGGCGGTGGAAGCGGTCAATGCAGAGATCATGTCTGCCTCGCCCGAACTGATCGCGGCGTCGCAGAAGGCGATGGATACCTCTGATGCCGGCGAGGTGTCGAACTGACGCTGGGCCGGCTGCAGGCAGGACAGGGCGCCGGCGGCACCGCCGCGGCGTCCTGTTTGCTTCGGCGGTCCTGAGTTGAATCCTGTCGGAACCTTGGCAAGAAGAGGGATCGCCGGCTGTGGACGCCATGGTCCCGCCATCGAGAACAGTCCCCCGTCTCCTGGGGGCCGACAGCTGGGGAGTTGTTGAACCATGCCCGATGCGGCGACGCGCCAGGCGCCTGCGGATTTCCAGGAGCACCTCGCGCAGCTTGAGGCACGCGGCCTGCTGACGCGGATCGAGCGTGCGATCAACAAGGACAGCGAGCTGCATCCGCTGGCGCGCTGGCAGTTTCAGGGCGGTCTGCCGGAATCGGAACGACGGGCCTTTCTCTTCACCAACGTCACAGATGCCAAGGGCGGCAGCTACGACATTCCCGTCGCCGTCGGAGCGCTGGCGGCCTCGCCGGAGATCTACGCTGCCGGGCTCGGCGTGCCGGTGGGCGAGATCGGCGAGGTCTGGACCCGGGCGATGACGCACCCGGTTCCGGCCGAGCGCATCGAGCGCGCGCCCTGCCAGGTAGTCGTCATGACCGGTGACGACCTGACCCGTCCCGGCGGCGGGCTGGCGGCGCTGCCGGTGCCGATCTCGACGCCCGGTTTCGACGCCGCGCCCTACCTCACCGCCACGCTGGTGGTCACCAAGGACCCGGAGAGCGGCGTGCGCAACATGGGCACCTACCGTGGCCAGCTCAAGGCGCGCGACCGACTGGGCGTGCGCATGGCGAGCCGCCTGGGCGGTGCCGGCGGCTACCTGCACTGGCTCAAGTACCAAGAGCGCAAGCAGGTCATGCCGGTCGCCATCGTCATCGGCTGTGCGCCCGCCGTGCTCTTCACCGGTCCCCAGAAACTGCCAATCGACGAGGACGAGCTGCACGTCGCCGGCGGCCTCATGGGCCGCCCCGTCCGCTCGGTGCGGTGCAAGACCGTGGACCTGGAGGTTCCTGCAGATTCGGAGATCGTGATCGAGGGGGAGATCGCCACCGACTACCTGGAGCCGGAGGGTCCCTTCGGCGAAAGCCACGGTCACGTGGCGCTGGAAGACTTCAACATGTCCATGCAGGTAACCGCGATCACCATGCGCCGGAACCCGGTCTTCGTCTCCATCATCAGCCAGGTGACGCCCAGCGAATCCTCGGTTCTCAAGAAGGTCGCCTACGAACCGCTGTTTCTGGAGCACCTGAAGACGGCGCTGAACGTGAAAGGCATCAGGCGCGTGGTGATGCACGAGCCGCTGACCAACATCCGCAAGGTGATTTTTCTTCAATTCGACCGCTCCGCGCCGCAGAGCGAGATCTGGCGCGGTCTCCACGGCGCAGCCACGCTGCAGGCGCAGTGCGGCAAGATCGTCGTCGCCGTTTCGGAGGACATCGAGCCGAACAACGCCGACGCGATCTTCTGGTCGCTGGCCTACCGCACCAACATCACCCGCGACGTGGTGATGACGCCTTATCGCTCCGCCGGCCACGGGCCAAAGTCCGGCGGCGGAGCCGACGGCACGCTGCTGATCGACGCGACCCTCAAGGGCGACATGCCACCGCTGGCGCTGCCGCGCGAGCCCTTCATGAATCGGGCCAAGGCGATCTGGGAGGAGCTCGGACTGCCGCGCCTCACGCCTCAGCCGCCCTGGCACGGCTACGAGCTGGGCGACTGGGACGAACTCTGGACCACCTTCGCGGAGCGCGCCGTGGCTGGAGACTGGGAGGAGAACGGCAGGCAGACCTTCGGACGCCGGCGCGGCGGCATGAAGCCGGAAACTCCCGTTCGCAACATCGAAGGCTGAGCGGCGGGGAAGATGCGATATAGGATTGGGCAGTCACAGGTCCGGCTGGAGGATGACGCTCTGCTGCGCGGTGCCGGGCGCTTCACCGACGATGCCCGGCAGGAAGGCGAGCTTGCCATGGTGTTCCTGCGCTCGCCCGTGGCGGCGGGACGCGTTGCCCGGCTCGACATCGAAGCCGCGCGCAATGCACCCGGTGTCGTCGCGGTGCTGACCGGCCAGGATCTGCACGAAGCCGGTCTCGGCGGCTTCGCGCCGCGGCTGCGCCACAAGG
>JBFGUI010000167.1:0-8423 GCA_041565695.1 Kiloniellaceae bacterium | reverse complement strand
GAACTGAGCGGATTGAGCTGGACGGCCCGCCGTCCCTCCGCGAGAGCAAGCTCGCGCTCGTTGCGCCATAAATACGCTGTGCTCAGGCGAAAGTGCGCGCGTGCGGAGTCGTTGTCGAGCGCCACCGCACGCTGCGCTGCTTCCAGCATAAGGTCCTTGGTGGCCTGCCGGTCATCGGTGGACTCGACAAGGAGATCGCGGGAATAGGCCCAGGCCAGGCCGTCGTAGGCATCCGCATATGTCGGGTCGAGCGCGATGGCTTCCTCGAACAGGGCGCGAGCCTTGTCGGTCGCTTCGTCGGTCCATTCATCGAGAAAGGCGCGGGCGCGAAGGCAAAGATCCCAGGCATCCAGGTTGTCGGGCGGCTTCGCTTGGACACGCTGGGCCTCCGCCCTGCCCAGGACCGGCTCGAGGATGGCGACGATACGCTGGGTGATTTCGTCCTGCAGGGCGAAGACATCGTCGAGCTGGCGATCGAACTTCTCGGCCCAGATGTGGTGACCGGTGCTGGTGTCGATCAGCTGCGCGGTGATGCGCAGCCGGGAACCGCTCTTGCGGATACTGCCCTCGAGGACATAGCGGGCGCCGAGCTCGCGACCGACCTGCTTCACGTCGACCGCCTTGCCCTTGTAAACAAAACTGGAGTTGCGGGCGATCACCGGGAAGGAACGCCAGAGGGCGAGCGCGGTGATGATGTCCTCGGTCAGGCCGTCGGAGAAGTACTCCTGCTCCGGATCGCCGCTCATGTTGGCGAAGGGCAGAACTGCGACGGCCGGGCGCGCGAGGACCGCCTCCATCGAAACCGGCTGCGGGGCGTCTGCAGACGCGGCGTCCAGGACGACGCGATAGCACCGCACCGCCCGTGCAATGTTCTTCACGTGCTTCTCGCCGAGATCCTCATAGGCGATGTCCAGCTTGGTCTCGACCTGGTCGAAGGCCTGCCGCGAGAGGCAGATGCCGCCGGGTTCCGCAAGGCTCTCCAGGCGCGCCGCCACGTTGACGCCGTCGCCGTAAAGGTCGTCGTCATCCACGATCACGTCGCCCAGGTGCACGCCGATACGGAAGGTGATGCGGCGGTCCCCGGCAACCTCCCCGTTGCGCGCGGCCATGCCCTGCTGAATCGCCACCGCGCAGGCGACCGCGTCGACCACACTAGCGAATTCGACGAGCGCACCGTCGCCCATCAGCTTTACGACACGGCCGCGATGCCCGGTTATCGCCGGGTCGATCAGCTCTTTGCGGTGCGACTTTAGGGCAGCAAGCGTGCCGGCCTCGTCGATCTCCATAAGTCGACTGTAGCCGACCACGTCGGCGGCCAAGATCGCGGCTAGACGGCGCTCCATGGGCAAACTCCCTCGGAGGGAGCCTAGAGCTTCATCGGGCGAGAATCTACAGATTGGCATGAAAGCCCCCATTCCACGCGCACCACTTCCGCGCGCTTGTCGAACACCCGTGGCGCGTGACCTTGCCTCGACAGGCGGCGGCCCACCGTCTCTACAGCAGCGCCCTGTGGAGCCACGCGCTCGGCCCGCGGCGTCGCCGCGCCGGAGGGGCAGGCATGGAGCTTGGGAAAAACCAGCTGCTCCGCCGCCTCGACCTCTAACGCCTTTGCGCGTTCTTCGAGGCCTGCTTCTGCCATCGCCGGGCCGGCGCGCAGCGAGCCGCTGGCCGAGGCGTCGATGCGCGGCCTGTGCAAGGCCTCTTCCCTTTTCAGGTCGGCGTCTCGGCCCGCTCCGCTTTCCGGCCCTCGAGGAAGTACATCTGTTGCGGTGTCTTGTTCTTCAACTGCAATACACCGCGACTGGTGAAGTCGAAGCAGGCCCTGGTGTGGTCATAGACCGCTTCCGACACGTTGATCCGTCCCGGTTCACCGTTTGCTTCCATCAATGCGGCGACGTTCACAGCATCGCCCCAGACGTCGTAGGTGAACCGCCGGCGCCCGATCACGCCAGCGATCAGCGGACCGGTATGGATGCCGATGCGCAGTTCCAGAGAGGGCAGCCGCAACCGCTCCCGCTCAGCGCGGATCTTTGCTGCAGCCTCGAGCATTTCGATCGCCGCAGTGCAGGTCCGCACCACGTGTTGGCGGTTCATCTCGGGCACACCGCAGACGGCCAGATAGGCGTCTCCCACGGTCTTCAGCTTCTCCACACCGTGTCGTTCCACCACTTCGTCAAAAGCAGTGAAGTAGCGATCGAGCAATGCGATGAGTGCCGCCGGCTCCGCGCTCTCGGTAAAGCGCGTGAAGCCCTTTACATCGGCAAAGAGTATGGTCGCGGACTCGAAGAATCGCGGCTCCACCTTGCCATGGGCCTTGAGTTCCGTGGCAATGGACTCCGGCAGCACACGAGTCAGTAATTCGTCGCTTCGCGCCTTCTCCTGTGCAAGGGCAGCGTGCGTTGCATCGAGCTGCTGCATCGTTTCGTTCAGTTCGATAAGCCGGCGCCGGTGTTCCAACTGTCCGACCAGCTGATGGGCCAGTCGCCGCAGTGTCTCGCGCTGCTCGAACGTCAGCTCACGCGGCGTGAAGTCCATCACGCAGATCGTGCCGAGAGCATAGCCCTCCGGCGTGATCAGCGGCATTGCGCAGTAGAAACGGAACTTCGGCTCGTTGACGACGAAGTGGAAGTCGCGGAATCGCTCGTCCTGAGTCAGGTCGGGGGAATAGACGAGTTCCGCGCCACAGACCGTCACGGAACAGAAAGCGATCTCCCTCGGGCAACTTTCGAAATCGTCCGGCAGCCCGTATTTGGCCTTCATCCAGAAGCGGTCTTCCTCAATGAAAGCAACATAGGAAACCGGGCAGTTGCAGACCTGGGCCGCGACTTCACCCACTTCGGTAAAGGCAATTTCGGGCGCCGTGTCCATAATCCGGTAGGACCGCAACGCCGCGTTGCGCGCTTCCTCGTTGTCAGGAACCGGATAGGGCATGTTTCACCAACTCCCCGCTCTCTTGAGCATGATTGGGTGGAAAGTCTCTAGTCAAGCACGATCATGCGAACAGGGCGGTGCTTACGCCCGCGGCGTCTCCGCCTTCAGGTCGTGATCGCCGAAGTCGAAGGGCGCCGGCGTCGCCGCGCCGGCGACCGGCTGGGACTTGTCGGCCAGGCCCCAGCAGTCGCCGGTGGCGGGATCGCGAGCGACCCCGGAGGGGCAGGCATAGAGCCTGGGGAAAACCAGCTGCTGCGCCACCTCGACGTCGAAATGTTTCTTCAGCTCGGCCAGCGCCGCTTTCCCCATGGCCGGATCGGCGCGCAGCGAGCCGCGCGCGGAGGCGTCGATGCGCGGGGTGTGAAAGGCCTCTTCGAGACCGAGGCCGTAGTCGAGCAGCAGCGCCGTCAACTGTGCCGTGCAGGGCACGATGTGGTTGGCGCCGGAGGCCCCGACGGCAAAGAGCGCCTGGCCGCCCCGCGTGGCGATGGTCGGACACATGTTGGAGGAGTTGATGCGCTTGCCGCCGCCGAGCGAGACCGGGTTGCCGGGCCGCGGGTCGAAGTAGCCGACGGCGTTGTTCATCAGGATGCCCGTGCGCGGCAGCACGACGCCGCTGCCGAAGCGGTTCAGCAGGGTATAGGTCAGCGCCACCATGTTGCCCTCGACATCGACCGTGGAGATGTGCGAGGTGCAGCCGCCCTGCTGCGCCGCGACGCCCTGGTCGAGGCCGACCTTCTGCTTGTGGGTGGCGAAGGCCTGGTCGAGGCCGCGAGCGTAGGCGATCCAGGTCTCCGGCCCGACGGTCTTGCCCGGTTTCAGGTTGGCTTCGACGTAGCCCAGCATGTCGAGCAGGCGCGGCCCGCCGGAGACCGCGCCCGCCGTGTGCACCTCGGCGCCGCGGTGGCGGCCGGTCAGTGCGTCGTGCTCCTCGGCCCGGTAGGCGGCGAGGTCTGCCGCGGTGATCTTCGAGCCGCCGGCCTGCAGGTCGGCGGCGATGGTCGCCGCCAGCAAGCCCTCGTAGAAGCTGCGCGGTCCCTCGGCGGCCAGGGTCTTCAGGGTCGCGGTGAGGGCCGGCAGCGGCCGGAAGGTCTCCGGCTGCGGCGGCACGCCATCCGGCAGAAAGATCGCGCCGGCCGCCGTGTCGCGGCGCAGCAGGTCCATGGCGAGGGCCACCTGCAGCGTGGCGTGCCAGTCGACCGGCAGGCCGCGCGCGGCAAGCCGCAGGGTCGGCGCCAGCACCCGCGCCCAGGGCAGGCGGCCGTAGCGCTCCTGGCTGTGGCCCAGGCCGGCGACGGCGCCCGGCAGGGTGATCGAGCCGTAGCCGCGCTCGTTGGCCCGCTCCCTGACGCCGGGATAGAGCATGAGGGAGACCGGCTCGGCCGGGTCCAGGGGATAGTCGGCGCTGTCGATCGCCGCGGGCAGCTGGCCCTGGAAATCGACCACCGTGGCGCGCTTCTCCTTCGCCAGCCAGATGAGCATGAACCCACTGCCGCCGAGGCCGCACATCCAGGGCTCGACCACGTTCAGGGCCATGGCGGTGGCGACCGCGGCGTCCACCGCGTTGCCGCCCTCGGCCAGCAGGGCCGCGCCGGCGCGCGCGGCCAGCCAGTGCTGGGCGGCCACCGTCCCCTGCCGCGAGGTCACCGCCGCCTTGCGGACCCGCCACTGCTCGACGTTCTCGTTCACCGGGACTCCTTCCCCTCTCACCGACGCCGCCAAACCTACTGCGTCGGGGTGGCTGAGTCATGGCCGATCACCTAGACTGGCCTGGGATCAGTCCGGCTTGACGGTTACATTCGCAAAGGGCCCCTGAGAGGCCCGGAAGACGGCGAAAAGGGAAAGGGAGACGACATGAGCGGCAAGGCCTTTGCCTCCCAGGCGGACCTCGAGGAAAAGCCGGTCACCTTCGACGAACTGGGCGACGGCCTCTATGCCTACACCGCCGAAGGGGACCCGAATACCGGAGTCATCGTCGGCGACGACGGCGTCATGGTGATCGACACCCAGGCCACCCCGGTGATGGCCCAGGGCGTGATCGAGCGCATCCGCCAGGTCACCGACAAGCCGATCAAGTACGTGGTGCTGAGCCACTACCACGCCGTGCGCGTGCTCGGCGCCGCGGCCTACCAGGCCGATCACATCATCGCCAGCAGCGACACCTACGACCTGATCGTCGAGCGCGGCCAGCAGGACTATGATTCCGAGGTCGGGCGCTTCCCGCGCCTGTTCCAGTCGGTCGAGACGGTGCCGGGCCTGACCTGGCCGAGCATCGTCTTCGAAAAATCCCTGACCCTGTTCATGGGCAAGCGCGAGGTGCGGATCCTGCAGCTCGGGCGCGGCCACACCAAGGGCGATACCGTGGTCTGGCTGCCCAAGGAAAAGGTCATGTTCGCCGGCGACCTGGTCGAGTACGGCGCCACGCCCTACACCGGCGACGCCTATCTGCGCGAGTGGCCGCAGACGCTCGCCAACCTGCGCGCCCTGGGGCCGGAGAAGCTGGTGCCCGGCCGCGGCGCGGCGCTCAAGACGCCGCAGGAGGTCGAGGCCGGCATCGCCGGCACCCAGGCCTTCCTGACGCAGATGTACCAGTCGGTCGCCGCGGGCGTCGCCAAGGGCCAGCCGCTAAAGGACATCTACCGCGAGACCTTCGCCCGGCTCGAGCCCGAGTTCGGCAAGTGGGTGATCTTCGAGCACTGCATGCCCTTCGACGTCACCCGCGCCTACGACGAGGCCTCCGGCATCAACGACCCGCGCATCTGGACGGCGGAGCGCGACCGGGAAATGTGGCGCGCCCTGGAACAGGACTGAGCCCGCGGCGGCGGTCATGCCGAGGACCTATCAGAACCCGCGCTTTCCCTACCGGCGCTCGCCGGATCAGGACGCCTTCGAGAAGGGGCGCGGCGCGCACCACCCGGTGATCGTCGTCGGCGCCGGGCTGGTGGGCTTGACAGCCGCGGTCGATCTGGCCACGCGCGGCCTGCGCTGCGTGGTGCTCGACGACGACGACACGGTCAGCTTCGGCTCGCGCGCCATCTGCTTTTCGCAGCGCTCGCTGGAGATCTACGACCGCCTCGGCCTCGGCGAAAAGCTGCGCGACAAGGGCGTCACCTGGAACCGCGGCAAGGTGTTCTTCCGCGACCGCATGATCTACGCCTTCGACCTGCAGCCGGAGGGCGGCCACTGCTGGCCGGCCTTCATCAACCTGCAGCAGTACTATCCGGAGGAATGGCTGGTCGCGCGCGCCGGAGAGACCGGCCTGGTCGATTTGCGCTGGCGCAACAGGGTGACTGCCGTGCGCCAGGACAGCGAGCGCGTCACTCTCGACATCGACACACCGGACGGACCCTACAGCCTGACCTGCGACTACCTGCTGGCCGCCGACGGCGCGCGCAGCCAGGTGCGGCGCTGCTTTGACCTGCCCTTCGAGGGCCAGGTGTTCCAGGACCGCTTCCTCATCGCCGACGTGGTGATGCAGGCCGATTTCCCCAGCGAGCGCTGGTTCTGGTTCGACCCGCCGTTCCATCCCGGCCAGTCGGCGCTGCTGCACAAGCAGCCGGACGGCGTCTGGCGCATCGACCTGCAGCTCGGCTGGGAGGCCGACCCCGAGGCGGAGAAGCAGCCGGAGCGCGTCGTGCCGCGGCTCAAGGCCATGCTGGGCGAAGATGTCGACTTCGAGCTGGAGTGGGTCTCGGTCTACACCTTCCAGTGTCGCCGGCTGGCGCGCTTCCGCCACGGCCGCGTGTTCTTCATCGGCGATTCCGCGCACCAGGTCTCGCCCTTCGGCGCGCGCGGCGGCAACGGCGGCATCCAGGACGCCGACAATCTCTGCTGGAAGCTGGCCGCGGTGCTCGACGGCAGCGCCGCGCCGGCCCTGCTGGACAGTTACGAGACCGAGCGCATTCCCGCGGCCGACGAAAACATCCTGCATTCGACCCGCAGCACCGACTTCATCACCCCGAAGAACCCCGTCTCGCGCGCCTTCCGCGACGCCACCCTGGAGCTCGCCGCCGACCACGCCTTCGCCCGCACGCTGGTGAACAGCGGCCGGCTGTCGCGCGCCTACTGCCCGCCACAGAGCAGACCCGGAGTCCTTGGTCCGGGCGCGCCCTGCCCCGATGCGCCGCTGCAGCGGGGCAACCAGTCGTCCTGGCTGCTGCACCAGCTGCAGAGCGGCTTCTTCGGCATCTACTTCAGCGACGGCCCGCTGTCGGAGGACACCTGCGCCGCGCTGGAAGGTCTGGCCGACCGCCACCCGGACCTGCAGCACCTGGTGATCACCGCGCAAGGCTGCGCCAGCCCCGGCCTCTGGGAGGACTGCGAGGGATGGTTCCAGGCGCGCTACGGCGCCGTACCCGGCAGCTATACCCTGGTGCGCCCCGACCAGCATGTCGTCGCAAGCTGGCCGAAGCTGGACGGCGCAGCCGTCGCGCGCGCCCGTGCGCAAGCCCTGGCACAGGAGCAAACCCCTTGACCGCTCATATCGTCACCGATCCCAACCTGGAAGCGCCGGACGCCTTCTATGCCGCGCTTGCCGACCTGCACCGCGACCTCGACGAGGCGCAGAGCGCCAAGGTCAACGCCAAGCTGATCCTGCTGCTGGCCAACCACATCGGCGACAGGCGCGTGCTGGAGGAAGCCATCGCCCTCGCCCGCCCCGCCGCAGCCGCATGAGCGGCGCCTTCTCCGACGGGCCGCCGCCGGCACCGCGTCAGGTCCTTGGCGACCTGCTCGCCGGCGTCGGTCTGCCGCGCCGCCTGGCCGACACCGTCGATCTCAGCGGCAGCGACCCGGTGCTGCCGTCGAGCTTCGCCGTCGGCACCGTGGCGCAGGCGACCATCGCCGCCGTCGCCGCGGCGGCCGCCGACCTCTGGATGCAGCGCGGCGGCACAGCGCAGGACATCGCCGTCGACATGCTGCACGCCGCCCTGGAGTATCGCAGCGAGCGGCTCTACCGGCTCGACGGCCGGCCCCCGGACCGGCTGTGGGACTCCATCGCCGGCACCTACCGCTGCGGCGACGGCCGCTGGGTGCGTCTCCACACCAACTTCCCGCACCACCGCGACGGTATCCTGGCGCTGCTGAACTGTGCCTACCAGCGCGACGCGGTGCAGGCGGCGCTCGACGGCTGGAACGCCGCCGAGTTCGAGGACGCGGTGGCCGAACGCGGCCTGGTGGCCACCATGATGCGCTCGACCGAGGACTGGCTGGCGACGCTGCAGGGCCAGGCTCTCGCCGGCCAGCCGCTGGTCGGCATCGAGCGCATCGGCGACGCCCCGCCGCAGCCGCTGACAGTGGCCGCCCGACCGCTGGAAGGCCTGCGCGTGCTCGACCTGACCCGCATCATCGCCGGGCCGGTCTGCGGCCGCACCCTGGCGGCTCACGGCGCCGAGGTGCTGCGCATCGCTTCGCCCAAGCTGCCCTTCGTGCCGGGGCTGGTGATCGACACCGGGCGCGGCAAGCTCTCGGCCCACGTCGACCTGGCGACGCCG
>JBFGUI010000166.1:0-8434 GCA_041565695.1 Kiloniellaceae bacterium | reverse complement strand
GTCTTCGCGGTCCTGGAGCGCAAGGGCCTGTTGCGCTCGATGCATCCCCTCGGCGCCATGCTGACCGCCGACGCCCTGGCCTATGACACGGGCCTCGCCGACAAGGTGCTGCACCGCTCGGACCACTGAGGACGCTGGGGCCGGCGGCCCCTCACGCGGAATCCACTACCGGCCAGGTGCATTCCGGGCTATCGATAACGGCCGGGTCTTGGGGACGGCTTCGTCTTGACGCGCGGGAGGTGGCGATGAACAGGGGCAGCATCTTCGCAGGTCTGGCGGTTGCCGGGTTCGCCCTGGGACTGGGCGCGCCGGCGCTGGCCGACCAGATCGACGGCGAGTGGTGTTCCACCAAGGAGGCTGCGCACTTCTCGATCTCGGGGCCGACGATCGTGACCCCGGCGGGCACGGCGACGACCGGCGACTACCGGCGGCATTTCTTCACCTACGTGGTGCCGGCCGGCGACCCCGGAGCCGGGTCGAAGATCGACATGCAGCAGCTGAACGACGAGGAGATCCTGGTCGCCGTCGACGGCGGCGAGCCGGTGCTCTGGCGCCGCTGCGAGGTGATCAGCTGAGCGACTCCGCGGTGAAGCGGCGGCGCGGGCTTTCGAGGCGGTCCTGGGCGGCGACGAGCTGCAGTTCCTGCTCGCCGCGTTCCAGGGTGGTCTCGAGAACCTCGAAGATCGCCGAGGCCGCGGCGCCGAGCGCCTGTGGCACGGAGCCGTTCTTCAGGTAGAAGCCGAGAAAAAGGGCGGCGACCGCATCGCCGGCCCCGTTGGGCTGCAGCGGCAGGCGCGGCGTGGTGACCCGCCAGGCGCCTTCGCCGGTCATCGCCAGCATCACCATGTCCTCCGCATCGCCCAGCAGGCTGGTGACCAGCACGACGCTCGGACCCTGCCCGCTGTCGGGCGCCAGCAGGCCGGCAGCCGCTTCGCGCACCGCCGCGAGGTCCGCCGGCTTGCGGCCGGTCAGGATCTCCAGTTCGAAGAGGTTGGGCGTCACGATGTCGGCGGCCGGCAGTGCGAGGTCGGTCATGAAGGCCGGCACCCCTTCGCGCACGAAGAGGCCCTTGCCGTGGTCGCCCATCACCGGATCGCAGGCCCAGAGGGCGCGCGGGTTGGCGGCGCGGATGCGCCGGGCCGCATCGAGGATCACCTGCCCGAGGGCCGGGTCGCCGACATAGCCGGTCAGCAGCGCATCGCAGCGCGCCAGGGCGCCCCGCGCCTCCAGCCCGTGGATCACCCTGGCGATGTCCGCGGCCGAGAAGACCTGGCCCTGCCAGTCCGGGTAGCCGGTGTGGTTGGAGAACTGCACCGTGTGGACCGGCCAGACCTCCACGCCCAGGCGCTGCAGCGCGAAGACGGCGGCCGAGTTGCCGACGTGGCCGTAGGCGACGTGGGACTGGATGGAGATCACGTTCATCAGGCTGGTTTCGGCTGTATTCCGGGCTTTTCTCGCCGGCTTGCGGGCCGGCTCGGGGCCCCGCAGCTTGCCACAGGCGGGTCATCGTTTATAGTCGCCTCCCGCCTTCGCAGGTGCGGTATAGATCCGCCCGCCCCGCCCTGCCGACGGCCGCAAGACACCGCAGGGGAGTATCTGCTCATGACCGCCGCCGCCCGTCCGCGACGTTCCGTCCTCTACATGCCCGGCTCCAATGCCCGCGCCCTGGAAAAAGGCCGCAGCCTGCCCGCTGACGGTCTGATTTTCGACCTGGAGGACGCGGTGGCACCGGACGCCAAGGAAACCGCGCGCGACCAGATCGTCGCGGCGCTCAAGGAGGGCGGCTACGGCAGGCGCGAGATCGCGGTGCGCGTCAACGGCCTGGACAGCCCCTGGGGCAGGGACGACGTGAAGGCCATGGCGACCTCCGGCGCCGATGCCATCCTGCTGCCCAAGGTCGAGACCGCGGCCATGATCCACGAGCTGGAAAAGCTGATGGAGGAGGCCGGCGCGCCGAAGACCATGGGCATCCAGTGCATGATGGAAACCCCGCTCGGCATGCTGAATGCCAAGGAGGTGGCCGGCGCCTCCAGGCGCATCACCTGCCTGGTCATGGGCACCTCCGACCTGGTGAAGGACCTGCAGGCGGCACATACCCCCGAACGGCTTCCGGTGCTGACCAGCCTCGGTCTCTGCATCCTGGCCGCGCGGGCCTACGGCATCGCCATCACCGACGGCGTGCACCTCGACCTCTCCGACGACGCGGGCTTCGCGGCGAGCTGCCGCCAGGGCAAGGAGCTGGGCTTCGACGGCAAGACCCTGATCCACCCCAAGACCATCGCCAAGGCCAACGAGATCTTCGCCCCCTCGCAGGCGGAGATCGACTGGGCGCACAAGATCATCGCCGCGCACGCCGAGGCCACGGCGGCGGGCAAGGGTGTCGTGGTCGTGGACGGCAAGCTGATCGAGAACCTGCACGTCGAGGCGGCCAGGCGGCAGGTGGCGCTGGCCGAGGCGATCAGCGAACTCGAAGCGGCGGCGTGATGACATGTCGAAGAACAATCCGGGGAACTTCTTCGAGGACTTCCGCCTCGGCCAGGTCCTGAAGCACGCCACGCCGCGCACGGTGACCGCCGGCGACCAGGCGCTCTACACCGCGCTCTATGGTTCGCGTTTCGCCCTGCAGTCGTCCGATGCCTTCGCCCGGGCCTGCGGCCTGCCGCAGGCGCCGGTCGACGACCTGCTGGCCTTTAACGTGGTCTTCGGCAAGACGGTGCCGGACATCTCGCTGAATGCCGTGGCCAACCTGGGCTACGCCGACGGCCGCTTCCTGGCGCCGGTCTATCCCGGCGACACGCTGTCCGCCGAGAGCGAGGTCATCGGCCTCAAGGAGAACTCCAACGGCAAGACCGGCGTGGTCTACCTGCGCAGCCGCGGCTGGAACCAGCGCGGCGAGGCGGTGCTGGACTACGTGCGCTGGGTCATGGTGCGCAAGGGCGACGAAACGGCGCCGGCGCCCGAGCCGGTGCTGCCGGAACTGCCCGAAGCCGTTGCCGCCGCGGATCTCGCCGTTCCCGAGGGGCTCGATTTCTCCGAGTTCGATGTTCAGGCGGCGGGCAGCGCGCACCGCTGGAGCGACTACGCGGTGGGCGAGAAGATCGACCACGGCGATGCCATGACCATCGAGGAGGCCGAGCACCAGCTGGCGACGCGGCTCTATCAGAACACCGCGCGGGTGCACTTCAACCAACACGTGGAAAGCCAGGGGCGCTTCGGCCGGCGCATCGTCTACGGCGGCCACGTCATCTCGCTGGCCCGTGCGCTGTCGTTCAACGGCCTCGGCAACGCGGTGAAGCTGGCCGCCGTCAACGCCGGCACCCACGCGGCGCCGAGCTTTGCCGGTGACACGATCTATGCCTGGTCGGAGGTGCTCGACAAGATGGAGATGCCGGGGCGCAGCGACCTCGGCGCCCTGCGCCTGCGCAGCGTTGCGACCAAGGACCGGGCCTGCGCCGACTTCCCCTACAAGGCGGCTGGCGCGGACGGCCGGCTGCGCTACGACCCGGCGGTGGTGCTGGATCTCGACTACACGGTGCTGCTGGTGCGGTGAAGCGGCGCGGCTTGTTTTCATCAGGTTGTCATGCTCGGACTTGTTCCGAGCATCCAGGGCGGTCAGCACGTCGGTTGCCCTGGACCCTCGGGACAAGCCCGAGGGTGACAGTAGAGGGTCGTGACGCCCCGATATCTGGTAGGATATCGAGTTGCAGCCACAAAATTTGGTTGAATCGCCGAATCGGCTGCTGTAATGAGTGAGGCGCCGGGTGCAGCGGGGGAGACCCTCGCTGCGGTGTACCCCGGAAGAGAGGGTACGTCCCGACGCCTCAAGAGCTGGATCCAGCTCAACGTGAATGCAGCGGCGGGTCAGTCCTTCATCAGCCTTCGCGCGCGGATACCGGGCCTGGCGTGACCGATAAAGCGCAGCGAGATCGCTGACCTCCCCGAAGGGAGCGAACTCACCCGGCAGGACCTGTCGGATTCTCTGATCCACTCTCCAGCTTCCGACCCTCGCATCCCTCGGCAGAGGCGAAGCCTCGCCGCAGGCCGCAAGGGCCGTTCCGGGGCACGGGCGGGAACCCCGAGGGGCCTCCGTCCGCACAGGCGATGGCGCAAGGCGCATCTCCTGTCCCAGAGCCTCACGGAAAGCCGCCGCTGGCGCGGTTGCCTTCCTGGCCGCCGAAGCTGCCCGCGAGGGAAACTTCCTTGGCCGGCGAGACCCCGGTGCAACTGCCCTGAGGCAGCTGCGCGGTCCCGGACTGGCCGCTCCCCGACACGGGGAAGGGGAGTGGCCATTGCCGGAAAGTGCAGGATCGAAGATCGACCGGCACCTCCCATCCGAAAACCGGGATCTGCAGGGCAACCCGGTTTCCGGTGCCGGACGGACAACTCCCGAAGGAGCCCTCCGCCCCCGGATCGCGACTGGCGCGTCCCGCCCGGGCGACCACTCTCCCCGAAGGGAGCGCCGCACCCGGTCGGCCTCCGGCCCGAGGGCCGCTGTCCCCGCAGCTTCCGGCCCGAAGACCGGCACCGAAGGAACGGAAGGAAACCGAGGCTTCCTCCAAGACCGCTGCAGTTCGTCCGGACCAGGGAACCCGAAGGTTCGGCAAGGTCCCCCAAACTGCATCCCCTGCGAGCCGAAGCTCTGAGGAGAGGGCCGCACCCGCCGTGTTCTGGCGCTTTCACGTGCAGGAAAATGCTCGCCCGAATTGAGAGCAGCGACAATACAAAATTACGAAACCGACCGAAAATCTTGTGTATAGTTTCGCGGGAACTGCACATTTCCTTCACATCTTGCCCACAGCTCTGTCCACAGGCAGGCAATCAACCGGCGCCACCGGCGCCGGGCGCGAGAGTACAGGGCTTCGACCAGCGGTTGGACAGGGCGGCGCCGCAGAGAGCCGTCTCAGCGGCGCGCCCAGGGCCCTCGCGTTGACTTATGTTGCGCTGCGGTCTAAATCACACGCCAGCAATAAAGACAGGTCCCCTTAAAGCTTCCGCAGTAGACTGCCGGTCTCCACCGTGAAGCCGAGGCGGATCGGCAGAGAAAATGCACCCAGCCTGAAGGCAGCCCAGACATGACCTCGTCCAACCGGCCCCTTTCGCCGCACCTGCAGGTCTACCGGCCGCAGATCACCTCCATGCTGTCGATCCTGCACCGGATCACGGGCGTGGCGCTGGCCCTCGGCACCCTGCTGCTGACCTACTGGCTGGTGGCGGCGGCCTCGGGCGAGCCGGCCTTCGCGACGGCCCAGGGCGTCATCGGCTCTTTCCTCGGCCGCCTGCTGCTGTTCGGCTGGAGCTTCGCGCTGTTCTATCACCTCTGCAACGGCATCCGGCACCTGGTCTGGGATGCCGGCTACGGCTTCGAGATCGAGACCGCGCAGCGCAGCGGCCTCATCGTCGTCGGCGCCACGGTCCTGTTGACCCTGCTGTCCTGGGTGGCGGGCTACATCATGATGGGGGGAGCCTGAGGTCATGAGCATGCGTTCTCCGCTCGCCCGTGTGCGCGGCCTCGGTTCGGCCAAGGACGGCACCAGCCACTGGTGGGCCCAGCGCCTCACCGCCCTGGCCCTTGTCCCGCTCACGCTGTGGTTCTGCATCTCGGTGATCGCCATGGCCGGTGCGGACCATGCGACGGTCGTTGCCTGGATCGCTTCGCCGCTGGTTGCCGGGCTGCTGATCCTGCTGATCGTTGCGACATTCTACCACGCCACCCTGGGTTTGCAGGTCGTCATCGAAGACTACGTTCATAGCGAGATGACGAAGATCGGCCTGCTGCTTGCCGTCAAGGCGCTGGCCATCGTGCTGACCTTGGCGGCGGTGCTCTCCGTCCTCACCCTGCTGTTCACCGGGGCTTAAGGGCCCGCAAGTCGAGATCCGCTGATGACCAAGTCCTACGAGGTAATCGATCATACCTACGACGTGGTGGTGGTGGGCGCCGGCGGCGCCGGACTGCGCGCCACGCTGGGCCTCGCCGAGGCCGGCCTCAAGACCGCCTGCATCAGCAAGGTCTTTCCGACGCGCAGCCACACCGTGGCGGCGCAGGGCGGCGTCTCCGCCTCGCTCGGCAACATGGGCGAGGACGACTGGCGCTGGCACATGTACGACACGGTCAAGGGCTCCGACTGGCTCGGCGACCAGGACGCCATCGAGTACATGGTGCGCGAGGCGGTGCCGGCGATCCTCGAGCTCGAGCACTACGGCATGCCCTTCAGCCGCACCGAGGACGGCAAGATCTACCAGCGGCCCTTCGGCGGCATGACCACCCACTTCGGCGAGGGCATCGCCCAGCGCACCTGCGCGGCGGCCGACCGCACCGGCCATGCCATGCTGCACACCCTCTATCAGCAGTCGCTGCGCCAGCATGCCGAGTTCTACATCGAGCACTTCGCCCTCGACCTCATCATGGAAGAAGGCGTGTGCCGCGGCGTGATGACCTGGAATCTGGACGACGGTACCATCCATCGCTTCCGCTCGCAGATGGTGATCATCGCCACCGGCGGCTACGGCCGGGTCTACTTCTCCTGCACCGGCGCCCACACCCAGACCGGCGACGGCAACGCCATGGTGTTGCGCGCCGGCCTGCCGCTGCAGGACATGGAGTTCGTGCAGTTCCACCCGACGGGGATCTACGGCGCCGGCTGCCTGATCACCGAGGGCGCGCGCGGTGAAGGCGGCTACCTGACCAACTCGCAAGGCGAGCGCTTCATGGAGCGCTATGCCCCCTCGGCAAAGGACCTCGCGAGCCGCGATGTGGTGAGTCGCGCCATGACCATGGAAATCCGCGACGGCCGCGGCGTCGGCGCCGACAAGGACCACATCCACCTGCACCTTGAGCACCTGGCGCCGGAGCTGCTGCACCAGCGCCTGCCGGGCATCTCGGAGTCGGCACGCATTTTCGCCGGCGTCGACGTGACCAAGGAGCCGATCCCGGTCATCCCGACCTGCCACTACAACATGGGCGGCATCCCGGCGCTCTACACCGGCGAGGTGGTGACCGCCAAGGATGGCAACCCCAACACCACGGTGCCGGGCCTCATGGCCATCGGCGAGGCGGCCTGCGTTTCGGTGCACGGCGCCAATCGCCTCGGCTCCAACTCGCTGCTCGACCTGGTGGTTTTCGGCCGCTCGGCGGCCCGGCGCTGCGCCGAGATCCTCGTTCCCGGCGAGAAGCAGGCGCCGCTGCGGACCGGGGCCGGCGACGAGGCGCTCGACCGCTTCGACCGCCTGCGCCATGCCGACGGCGAGATGCCCACCGCGGCGCTGCGCGACGAGATGCAGCGCGCCATGCAGGACCACGCGGCGGTGTTCCGCACCGGCGAGTCGCTTTCCGAAGGCATCGAAAAGCTCGACGCCACCTGGGCCAAGCGCGGCGACGTGAAGGTCAGCGACCGCACGCTGATCTGGAACTCCGATCTGGTCGAGACCCTGGAGCTCGACAACCTGCTGTTCCAGGCCAAGGTGACCATGGAATCGGCCGGCAACCGCACGGAGAGCCGCGGCGCCCACGCGCGCGAAGACTATCCGGACCGCGATGACCAGAACTGGATGAAGCACACCCTGGCGTGGTGCGGCGAGGACGGCAAGGTCAGCTTCGGTGATCGTCCGGTCAGCCTCAACACGCTGACCAACGAGGTGCAGACCTTCCCGCCCAAGGCCCGGGTCTATTGACGGGTATTTCCTGAACCGATTTCGCGACGCGCAGCGCTAGAGAAAGATTCCGATGGTCGAGTTCGCCCTTCCCGCCAATTCCAAGATCGGTACCGGCAAGTCCTGGCCGAAGCCCGAGGCCGCCAAGAACACCAAGACCTTCCGTGTCTATCGCTGGAATCCGGACGACGGCGAGAATCCGCGCGTCGACACCTTCGAGGTCGACCTGGACAGCTGCGGGCCCATGGTCCTGGACGCGCTCATCAAGATCAAGAACGAGATCGACCCGACGCTGACCTTCCGGCGCTCCTGCCGCGAGGGGGTCTGCGGCTCCTGCGCCATGAACATCGACGGCACCAACACGCTGGCCTGCACCAAGTACGTCAACGACGTCGAGGGCGAGGTGAAGGTCTATCCCCTGCCGCACATGCCGGTGGTCAAGGACCTGGTGCCCGACCTGACCCATGTCTACGCGCAGTACGCCTCCATCGAGCCCTGGCTCAAGGCCGAGACCCCGGCGCCGGAGCGCGAGCGCCTGCAGAGCCCGGAGGAGCGCGAGAAGCTCGACGGCCTGTGGGAGTGCATCCTCTGCTTTTCCTGCTCGACCTCCTGCCCCAGCTACTGGTGGAACGGCGACCGCTATCTCGGCCCCGCCATCCTGCTGCAGGCCTACCGCTGGATCGCCGACAGCCGCGACGAGGCGACCGGCGAGCGGCTCGACCAGCTGGAAGATCCCTTCCGGCTGTACCGCTGCCACACCATCATGAACTGCACCAAGACCTGCCCC
>JBFGUI010000165.1:0-8552 GCA_041565695.1 Kiloniellaceae bacterium | reverse complement strand
CGGCCTCGGCCGAGAGGAAGGCGGCGCGCAGGATCTCGGCCCGGGTCGCCGCCAGGGCTTCGCGCTGGGCGGCGCGGAACAGCAGCCCGCGGCTGCGCGGTCCCGAGGTGCGCTCGGCTTCGCCGAGGGCGTCGCCGAGTTCGGCCTCGGTGAACTCGAAGGCGCTATAGGCCCCGGCCAGGCGTTCCCCCGGCAGCGCACCGACCTCGACCAGCCGCTCCACGGCGCCGACGTGGACCGCGTGGTCGCCGCCGGTCTGCGCCGCGATGCCGTGCAGCGCCAGGGGACCGGCCCCGGCCACGTCGTCCAGCGACAGCGCGCCGCCGCTCCGCCGCAGCATGGCGAGGTTCAGCGGGCTGAGCTCGGCGCCCGCCGGCGCTGCGGCCGTGCCGCTGACAAGGCTGTCGACCAGGGCGAAGAAGGTCGGGTCGCTGTCGGGTGCCTGTTCGCGCAGCAGATCGGCCCCGAGCAGCGCCTGGTCGGTCTGCTCGGCGACGAACTGGCAATACACCTGCGCCTTGGCCCAGAAGAGGGTCTGCGGATAGCGGGCGAGACCGGCCGGCACCTGCCCGCAGGCCTCCAAATCGCGCCCGGCCAGCAGCAGGCCCTCGACCCGGGCCGTGGCCAGCCAGGGATCTTCGACGCGCTGCGGCACCATGCCGAGCAGGCGGTTGAGGCCGGCAAGTTCGCCCATGGCATAGAGCCGCTCGGCGCGCAGGCGCAGGAAGTCGCTGCCCCCGACCGCCGTGCCCTGGGCGGCCGCCAGGGCCTCGGCCACGGTCAGGCCGGTTCCGGAAGGCGTGGCGGCGGGCGCCCTGGCGCTGCTCAGCAGCAGCCGGGTGATCAGGCTGCGCAGGCTGGGCGAGGCCGGATCTTCCGGCAGGCGGCGCAGCAGCGCCGCGACCTGTGCCCGCGGGCTGCCGGCCCAGGCATCGGATCCGAAGCCGCCGTTCTCCGCACCCAGAATACCGAGCGCGTCGGCGTCGAGCTCGCCCAGGCGGTCGACCTCGATGCCTTCGTACTGCAGCGTCTCGCCGGCGCTCTCGGAGGGAGCCGAGGGAACCTCGCCCGCTGCTGGCGGCAGCGCCTCCTCCGGTGCCGGGCCGGTCACCGTCGGCGGGAAGAGGGAGATCGGCGCCTGCGGCTCCTGCGCCCGCAGCGCCGCCGGGCCGGCGGCCAGCGCCAGCAGGCCGGCCAGCAGCACCGCCGGCCGTGCCGCAAACCGGACCCCCCTCTGCCGCGCCGCGGCGGCGCTAGCGCGGGAAGCGTTCATCGGGCAGCACCTTCTCGACCGGAGCCGAGGGCGGCGGAATGTCCCAAGTCAGCAGGAAGAAGCCGCCGGAGACGATCAGGCCGGCGAGAACGACGAGAGCAACAAGGGTGGTTTTTTTCATCGAAACAATCGCGTGCGGCTGGAATCTGCGTGGACAGGAGACGCAGCAGTGTCACGCTCATTCGCGCCGGAGCCGGCCCTTTGCCTGGCTACACTGTCTACTTGCGCCGTCAAGTTGGTTTTATGGTAAGGTCCGAATCTGGCGTGAATACGGCAGTTTACCTAGGGTCTTTAAGCGTTGCAACGATCAGCAGGCAAGAGTTCGTGGTCCATTCGAGCGCAGAGGTAGCGGATGCCGGGGAGACCATCCTGGCGGTCCCGCGGACCATCGCCCTGGTCGGGCTGATGGGGGCGGGGAAGTCGTGCATCGGCCGCCTGCTCGCCGGCGCCCTGGACCTGCCCTTCGTCGATGCGGACAAGGAGATAGAAGCCGCCGCCGGCTGTTCGGTCGAGGATATCTTCGCTGCACACGGTGAAGCCGCCTTCCGCGACGGCGAGCGCCGGGTCATCGGCCGCCTGCTCAAGCAGCCGAAGATGGTGCTGGCGACCGGCGGCGGCGCCTTCATGGACCCGGCGACCCGCAAGCTGATCCACGACCGCGCCACCTCGGTCTGGCTGCGCGCCGACGTCGAACTGCTGCTGCGCCGCACCGCGCGGCGCAACAATCGGCCGCTGCTGAAGCGCGGCGACCCGCGCGAGATCCTGACGCGGCTGATCGAGCAGCGCTATCCCGTCTATGCCGAGGCGGACGTGGTGGTGGACTCCGTCGACGGCCCGCCGGAGGCGACCCTGGCCCGGGTGCTCGAGGGCCTGAAGCAGCACTACGCCTCCCCCGAGAGCGCCCGGAGCGCCGCCCAGTGAGCCAGCCGCAGTCCCTTCGCGTTGCCCTCGGCGAGCGCAGCTACGATATCCTGATCGGCCGAACCGTGCTGGCCGAGGCCGGCAAGCTGATGCGCCCCGTGCTGAAGCGCCCGCGCGTCGTCATCATCACCGACGCCAACGTCGCCGAGCTGCACCTGGCCCGCCTGCAGCGCGCGCTGGACGACGCCGCGATCCGCCACGACAGCATCGTCGTGCCGCCCGGCGACGCCAGCAAGAGCCTGGAGCAGCTGGGCGCCCTGATCGACAGGCTGCTCGACATGAAGGTCGAGCGCTCGACCACCCTGGTGGCGCTCGGCGGCGGGGTGATCGGCGACCTCGCCGGCTTTGCCGCGGCGGTCACCCTGCGCGGCATCGATTTCGTGCAGGTCCCAACCAGCCTGCTGGCGCAGGTGGACAGCTCGGTCGGCGGCAAGACCGGCATCAACGCCCGCCAGGGCAAGAACCTGATCGGCGCCTTCCACCAGCCGCGCCTGGTGCTGGCCGACACCTCGATCCTGACCACCCTGCCGCGCCGCGAGATGCTGGCCGGCTACGCCGAGGTCGTGAAGTACGGCCTGATCCGCGACCCGGGCTTCTTCCACTGGCTGGAGTCGCACGGGGCCGACCTGATCGACGGCGAGCGTGACGAGATCGAGCACGCGGTGCTGGCAAGCTGTCGAGCCAAGGCCGAGGTCGTGGCCGCCGACGAGCGCGAAAGCGGCCAGCGCGGCCTGCTCAACCTGGGGCACACCTTCGGCCATGCCCTGGAGGCCGAGACCGGCTACGGCGACGAGCTGCTGCACGGCGAGGCCGTCGCCGTTGGCATGGTCATGGCCTTCGACCTCTCGGTGCAGCGCGGCCACTGCCCGCCGGAGGACGCCGACCGGGTGCGCCGTCACCTCGCCGCCGTCGGCCTGCCGACGGGCTTTGCCGACCTGGCACCGCGCCACTGGGACGTGGAGCGCCTGATCGACCACATGGGCCGCGACAAGAAGGTCAGCGGCGGGCGCATCACTTTCGTGCTTGTGCGCGGCATCGGTCAGGCCTATCTGGAAGGCGCCGTCGAACTCGATGAGGTGCGCGCCCTGCTGACCGCGGCCCTCAACGACGCGGACCAGCTCGCCCGGGAGAATGAAGCCCCCGGGATCACGAGCCGTGCCACGCTTGGCAGCTGAGCGCGGGAGCGCCCGAAAGCGATCCCCGACAGCGCCGCGAGGCCGCCCTTGAGCGCCCGGCTTCACCAGCAACCTGAACCGACCTAATATGGAAACCGACATTTTCCTCACCCTCGGCGCCATTGCGGCGCTGCTGGTCTTCTCAGCATTCTTCTCCGGTTCCGAGACGGCGCTGACCGCCGCCTCGCGCCCGCGCCTGCACAATCTGGCGCAGTCCGGCAACCACCGCGCCAACATGGTCAACGACCTGTGGCACGAGAAGGAGCACCTGATCGGGAGCATCCTGCTGGGCAACAACCTGGTGAACATCCTGGCCTCGGCTCTGGCCACGAGTGTGCTGATCGGCTGGTTCGGCGAAGCCGGCGTGGTCTATGCGACACTGGGCATGACCGTGCTCGTGCTGGTGTTTTCCGAGGTCCTGCCCAAGACCTATGCGCTGCAGAACGCCGACCGCGCCGCGCTCGCCGTGGCGCCGGTGATGCACGTCATCGTCAAGCTCCTGAAGCCGCTGTCGCTGGTCATCCAGATGGTAGTGCGCGCCTCGCTGTCGGTCTTCGGCATCGAGGTGCGCCATGCCCTCACCGCCGAGGCCTCTGAGGAGCAGCTTCGCGGCGCCATCGACCTGCACCAGGGCGAGGGCGAAGAAGAGCGCCACGAGCGCGAGATGCTGCGCTCGATCCTCGACCTCGGCGACGTCTGGGTCGAGGAGATCATGGTCCACCGCAAGGACGTGGTGGCCATCGACATCGACCAGCCGCCGGCGAAGATCGTCGAGGAGGTCATCGCCAGCCCCTTCACGCGTCTGCCGCTGTGGCGCGACGATCCTGACAACATCGTCGCCGTGCTGCATGCCAAGGCGCTGCTGCGCGCCGTTCAGGCCGCCAGTACCAACCTGGAAGAACTGGACATCATGGCCGTCGCCACGGCGCCCTGGTTCATACCGGAAACGACCGACCTGCTGTCCCAGCTGCAGGCTTTCCGCAGCCGCCACGAGCACTTCGCCATCGTGGTCGACGAGTACGGCGAGATGCTCGGCATCGTCACCCTGGAGGACATCCTGGAGGAAATCGTCGGCGACATCTCCGACGAGCACGACGAGGACATCGTGGGCGTGCACCAGCAGCGCGACGGCTCGCTGGTGGTCGAAGGCAAGGTCACCCTGCGCGACCTCAACCGCCGCTTCGAATGGCGCCTGCCCGACGAGGAAGCTTCGACCATCGCCGGGCTGATCCTGCACGAGACCCGCTGCATTCCCGACGTCGGCCAGGTCTTCACCTTCCACGGCTTCCGCTTCGAGATCCTCGGCCGGCGGCGCAATCAGATCACCTCGATCCGGATCGCCCCCAGCGAGGACGAGGCGCAAACGGCCGACACCGCACGGCGGGCCGCGGCGCAGAACTGACCGGGCCCCGAAAACGACACGGCCCGCACCCGGCGGGGGCACCGCGGCGCTTTCCGGCGCAAAGTCGCGTGCGCCGCGCCCCAGGCGGCCCTGGTCGCACGCTGGGGTTGATGCCTCGGCAGGGCCGACCTGCTTGACCCCGATTTCCAGGCTCTGCACAATTGGTCGCAAGAAGAGACCACCGGCCGTGACTGCTTGGAATCTGGGTTTGCCGTGATGCCTTTGTGGCGAGATGCCGGGCGGGAAATCTCTGGCTTTGGCGCTGTAAGGGGGAGGAAAGCATGCACCGGAAAGTTGTACCCGACATCGTCAACCAGCAGAAGATCGAGCTTCTGGCGCCGAGCACCACGGTGCGCGAGGCGGCGCGCAACATGGCGGAGCGCCACATCGGTGCGGTTCTCATCGGTAGCGCTGGACGGCTGGAAGGCATCTTCACCGAGCGCGACCTGCTGATCCGGGTGGTGGCCAAGGGGCTCGACCCCAACAGGACGACGCTCGATCAGGTCATGACGCCGGATCCCGACACGGTGGGGCCCGATGACCGCGGCATCGACGCCCTGGAGCGCATGCGGACTTCCGGTTACCGCCATGTGCCGGTGGTCGACGACGGCGAGGTGGTCGGGATCGTCTCGCTGCGCGACCTCTATGCCGCCGCCAAGAGCGAACTGGAGGAAGACCTCCAGCAGCGCGAGGCCTTCATCTTCGACACCGGCTACGGCACCGGCTGAGCCCGCGGGCTGCGCTTCGCAGGGGCCGCGGGGCCTCGGTTGACGCGGCGCGCTTGCGCCCTATAGTCGCGGGCTCTGTACGACAACCGCGCGGTAATCGGCCATGCCCCTCTCGCCCCCCGTCGAGCGAAACTGCCTGCACAACCGGACCTACGACTTCCAGGGCTACCAGCGGGCCGATGGCCTGTGGGACATCGAAGGGCGCATCGTCGACACCAAGACCTATGCCTTCGCCAATCAGGACCGCGGCGAGATCGCGCCGGGCGAGGCGCTGCACGACATGTCGATCCGCCTGACCATCGACGAGAGTTTCAAGGTCGTCGACATCGAGGCGGTGACCGACTACGGCCCCTTCACGATCTGCCCCAACGTGACGCCGAACTTCAAACGCATGATCGGCAGCGAGATCAAGCTGGGCTGGTCGCAGCAGGTGCGCAAGCAGCTCGGCGGAGTCGAAGGCTGCACCCACCTGGTGGAGTTGCTGATCGCCATGGCGACCGTCGCCTTCCAGACGCTCTATCCTGTGCGTGCGGCCAGGGCGGAGAAGCGCAAGCCGGGACAGCGCCCGGGCCTGCTCGAGACCTGCCATGCCTTTGCCACCGACAGCCCGATCGTCAAGCGCTCCTGGCCGGACTTCTACACCGGCAAAGATTGAGGTTTCAGGACAGCCAGGCGAGTGGCGCCACGCCGATGACCGGCCCGTGCAGATGCAGCAGGGCCAGGTAGAGCAGCAGGCCGGCCAGCACCTCGAGCAGCGCGCGCCCCTTCGCCAGCCCGGCAAAGCGCGTCGCCGGCCCGCCGCTGGTCAGCGCCGCCGCGGCAGCGTAGTCGCCCTCCGACAGGCGCGTGCGGGCGCGCCGTTCCAGGCGCTTCATGCCGGCGAGGCTGAAGACCGCGAGGCTGCCGAACAGGATGGCGCTGACCAGATCGCCGTTGGCGACAAAATGGCTCGCCGACCACAGCACGAAGGCCCAGAGGATGGGATGGCGGATCCGCGCAACCAGCCCAGCCCTGTCCGCGGCGGGCAGGCCGCCGCGGAAGGACACCGACAGCGGGCTCGGCTGCCACAGCGCGCCGGCGAGCAGGATGCAGGCCGGCAGCATGGCGAGCAGCGGCACGAGGGCGGTCGCCCGGCCCGGCGCCCAGAGCTCGACGTAGGGCGCGGCCAGCGCGGCGGCGATGACCCAGGCGATGCAGGCGAGGGAAACCAGGGAATAGGCCGCGATGTAGGGGCCGCGCCCGAAGCGGCCGATGGCCCGCGCGCGCAGGCCCGTTGCCGCCGGCAGCACGTGGGCGGCCAGAAAGACGGCGATGGCGAGAAAGAACTGGATCACCGGAAGGACTGTCCGCCCGTCAGCCGCCCCGGGCGTCTTCTTCCGGCGTCAGGGTCTTGAGCTGCAGGGCGTGGACCCGCTCGGCCAGTTCCGCGGCGAGAATCTCGTAGACGCGGCGCTGCCGGGCGACGCGGCTCTGGCCGCTGAAGGCGGCGGAGACGACTTCGACCCTGAAGTGGGTTTCGCCGCCCTCACGGTAGCCGGCATGCCCCTTGTGCTTTTCCGAATCATCAACGATCTTAAGGCGTTGCGGCGCGAGCGCCTGTGTCAGCTTGTGCTCGATGATGTCTGCGACAGCCAAGTTCCGGCTCCTTCGGCGGCGGGGATCAGCGCCCCAGAAAGTGTGGTGCGCGCCGCCCCCTGTCAACGCCCTGTCCGCCCGCTCAGCGAGAACCGACCGATGCCCGCCCGCGATGCCCGATAAGCCCGGTTCCTCCGCAGCGCTGTCCCCCTCGGTGGCGCGCCTGCTGCTGGTCGCGGTGGTCATCCTCTGGGGCGCCAACTGGCCGGTCATGAAGGTCGGGCTCCAGTCGATGCCGCCGATCTGGTTCGCCAGCGCCCGCATGTCCCTCGGCGCCGCCACCCTCTTCGCCCTGCTCACGGTCCTCGGCCGCCTCAAGCTGCCGACGCGCCGCGACCTGCCGCTGGTCCTCACCGTCGGCGGCCTGCAGATGGCGGCCTTCCTGCTGCTGGTCAACCTGGCCCTGCAGCACGTCGAAGCCGGGCGCTCGTCGGTCTTGGCCTATACCACCCCGCTCTGGGTGACGCCGGCGGCCATGCTGCTGATGAGCGAGACCCTGACGCCCCGCAAGGCGGCGGGACTGGTCCTCGGGCTCGGTGGTCTGGCGGTGCTGTTCAATCCCCTGGGCTTCGACTGGGCCAGCCGCGAGGCCCTGGTCGGCAACGCCCTGCTGCTCGGCGCCGCCTTTGCCTGGTCGCTGGCCATCCTGCACGTACGGGTGCACAGCTGGGATTCCTCCCCGCTGCAGCTCGCACCCTGGCAGATGCTCGTGGCGGCCGTGCCGCTGGGGCTGCTGTCCTGGTTCAGCGAGAGCTGGTCGACGGTCCGCTGGTCGGGCGAGCTGGCGGTGATCCTCGCCTACAACGGCCCCCTGGCCACCGCTTTCTGCTTCTGGGCCGTGGTCAGCGTCAACCGGGCACTGCCGGCGATCACCACCTCGCTGTCGCTGCTGGCGGTGCCGGTCGCCGGCGTGCTGTTGTCCGCGGTCTTCCTGAGCGAGACCCTGACCCCCACGCTGGTCGGCGGGCTGCTGCTGATCCTGGCCGGCACGGTGCTGGTCAACCTCGCCGACCTGCGCCGCGAGCGGACCGCGCGGCCACCGGCCGCCATCGACTGAGCGGCCTCCGGCGCCGCCGCCCCGCGCCCGCTGCATGGCAGGGTCGCCGCCGTCCCCGTCCGCCCTCCCTTGCCTGGCGGCGCTGGCATACCACATAATCCACAAATGTCTGGCTCCCCCCACAAGCCGCCGGGCGGCCGCTGGAGCGGCCCTTTCGCGGAGGGCCCCTTGAGGGCCGCCGGTGAAAGGCCGGAAGCTGCGGCAAGGTGCTGTGAGCGGCCCGGCTGCACCGAGGAGGGGCTGCACCGGGCGCCGCGCTCGCGCGAGGCCCTCGACAGCTACTACTGGTTCTGCCTGGAGCACGTGCGGGAGTACAATCTCGCCTGGGACTACTTCAAGGACCTCGACGAAGCGGCGATCG
>JBFGUI010000164.1:0-8589 GCA_041565695.1 Kiloniellaceae bacterium | reverse complement strand
GCCCGGCCCGCCTCGCCCACTTCAAGGTAGTGACCGAGGAGATCGGCTGAGCCCGCGGTCCCGCAACAACGATGCAGTTGGTCGCGAAGGCCTTACCACCACACCGCTGTCGTCCCGGGGCTTGAGCCCGGGACCCATCGGTGTCAGCAGGCGGTGATGACCCGACAGAGGTCGACCGACACCGCCCGCACGCGCCGCCCCATTCATCTCGCTCCCGTTTCCTATGGCCATCAGTCGCCGACGGCATTGGGTCCCGGCATCAAGTGCCGGGACGACAGCCTTAGCTTGGCGCTGGAAGGGGCTACACCCCCAAAAACCCGTCCTGCAGCGCCGCCTCGCCGGCCAGTTCCGCCGCGCTGCCGGTCCAGACCGAGACGCCTTCTTCCAGGATGGCGCAGGCATCGGCCAGCGGCAGCAGGTCCTTGAGGTTCTTATCGACCAAGAGGATGGCCGGGCCCCTGCTGCGCCGATCTTCGTAGTGGACCAGTCTCACGATGTAATCGAGCGGGGCAGTTCCCATATAAAAGCTTAGCTGTGAATCCAACGGAAGGGACTGGCCGCGAAATGAAGATCAAAGCCGGTTTTACCTTGGGCTACGACTGCCCGCAGCCGACACCGATGCTGCTGACCCTCAAGGTCCATCCGTCGCGCTGCGCCGACCTGCTCAGCAGCGACAGCTTGACTTTCGATCCTCCGATCGAGGCGGCCGACTACACCGACAGCTTCGGCAACACCTGCACGCGAATCGTGGCTCCCGCCGGCGTCACGACGATCTCCACGAAATTCGAGATCCATGACAGCGGCGAGCCTGACGAAGTCGCTGAGGATGCCGAACAGCACGCGATCAAGGACCTGCCAGACGAGGTGCTCCTCTACCTGCTCGGCAGCCGCTACTGCGATACCGACCGCCTGGCAAACCTCGCAGGTGCCCTTTTCAACGACACGCCGCCGGGCTGGCCGCGGGTGCAGGCGATCTGCGACTACGTGCACCAGCACATCGTCTTCAACTACATGAAGGCCGATTCCTGGCGCACCGCCTACGGTGGCTACAGCGAAAGGACGGGCGTCTGCCGTGACTTCGCCCACCTCGCCATCACGCTGTGCCGCTGCATGAACATCCCGGCACGCTACTGCACCGGCTACCTCGGCGACATCGGCGTGCCGCCGGACGGCGAGCCCATGGATTTCAGTGCCTGGTTCGAGGTCTTTCTCGGCGGGCGCTGGCACACCGTCGATGCCCGCCACAACAAGCCGCGCATCGGGCGTATCCTCATGGCCCGCGGCCGTGACGCCACCGACGTCGCGCTCGCCACCATCTTCGGCCCGGCCCTTATCGCCCGCTTCGAGGTGGTGACGGAAGAAGTGCCGCAGGCTTGACCAGCTAGACTCCCAGAAACCGGTCCTGCAGCACGGCGTCGCCGGCGAGCTCGGCGGCGCTGCCGGTCCACACCGAGACGCCCTTCTCCAGAATGACGCAGGCATCGGCCAGCGGCAGCAGGTCCCTGAGGTTCTTGTCGACCAGGAGGATGGCCTGGCCGCGGCCCTTCACGTCGCGGATCGCGGACCAGATCTCCCGTCGCAGTACCGGGGCGAGGCCCTCGGTCGCCTCGTCGAGGATAAGGAGTTGCGGGTTGGTCATCAGGGCGCGGCCGATGGCCAGCATCTGCTGCTCGCCGCCGGAAAGGGTGCGGGCGATCTGGTTCGCACGTTCGCCGAGGCGCGGGAAGAGCGTTGTCACGCTGTCCAGATCCCATCCTTCACCGCGTGCAGTCGCCACCAGGTTCTCGCGCACCGTGAGGTTCGGAAAACAGCGCCGGCCCTCCGGGACCAATCCAATCCCCAGTCGCGCGACCCGGAAGGCCGGCAGGCCGCGGAGGTCGCGGCCCTGGAAGCGCAGGCTGCCGCGCCGTGCCGGGGTCAGGCCGCAGATCGAGCGGATGGTGGTGGTCTTGCCCATGCCGTTGCGGCCGAGCAGGGCCACCATCTGCCCCTCGTCCACGGCCAGGTCGACGCCGAACAGCGCCTGGGAGGGACCGTAGAAGGTCTCGAGGCCGGCGACTTCCAGCATCATGGCGTCCCGCCCCCCGGCCCCTCGTGCAGGTGGTCGCCGAGGTAGGCCTCACGCACCGCCGCCGAGGCGCGTATCTCGTGCGGCCGGCCGCTGGCGATAACGCGGCCGTAGACCAGCACCGAGATGCGGTCGGCCAGCGCGAAGACCGCGTCCATGTCGTGCTCGACCAGCAGCATGCCGGCCTCGTTCTTGAGCCGCGCGAGGAAGGCGGTGAGCTCCCTGGTGCCCTCGGGTCCGAGGCCCGCCATGGGCTCGTCGAGCAGCAGCAGCCGGGGTCGCAGCGCCAGGGCCAGCGCCACCTCCAGCAGGCGCCGCTCGCCGTGGGAGATGGCGGTCACCAGCTCGTCGGCGCGCCCCGTCAGGCCGACCCGGTCGAGCACGCCGAGCGCTTCCGTGCGCAGCGCTTCGTCACGGCGCACCGGCTTCCAGTAGCCGCGCGCCCCGCTGTGGCGCGCCTGCACCGCCAGCATGACGTTGCGCAGCACCGAGAACTCCCAGGCCAGCGAGGAGACCTGGAAAGTGCGGCCGAGGCCGAGGCGCGCGCGCGCCGCCACCGGCCAGCCGGTGACCTCCGCGCCCAGCAGCTGCACCCGCCCGGCATCGGGCTTGAGGCCGCCGGCGATCTGCGCGATCAGCGTCGACTTGCCGGCGCCGTTGGGGCCGATCAGGGCGTGGATCTCCCCGGGCTTGACCGTCAGGTCGATGCCGTCGCTGGCCTTCAGGGCGCCGAAGGCCTTCGACAGGCCCTCCAGCCGGAGCAGCGGCTCAGTCATGGCGCGCCCTCCCCGCCAGCAGGCCGATGACCCCGCCGCGCGCGAAGAGCACCACCGCCAGCAGGATGATCCCGAGCACCAGCTGCCAGCGGTCGGTCCAGCCGCCGATGAAGCTTTCCAGCAGGATGAACAGCGCGGCGCCGGCGAGCGGCCCGAACAGCCGGCCGACGCCGCCGAGGATGACGAAGATGATGATCTCGCCGGAGCGGTGCCAGGACAGCATGGCCGGGCTGACGAAACCGTTGAGCTCGGCGAAGAGCGCGCCGGAAAGCCCGGTGATCATGGCCGAGAGGGTGAAGGCGGTGAGCTTCACCGGAAAGGGCGCGATGCCGAGGGTGGCGAGACGCTCCGGGTTCATGCGCGCGCAGGAGAGCGCCGCACCGAAGCGCGAGTCGACCAGGCGATGACAGAAGAACAGCGCGGCCAGCAGCAGCCCATAGCAGACCAGGAAGAAAGTGAGGCCGTCGTCGCTGTCGACCAGGGGCAGGCCGCTGCGCAGGTAGATCGACAGGCCGTCCTCGCCGCCGTAGGTCGGCAGCGAGACGGCGAAGTAATAGATCATCTGCGCAAAGGCCAGCGTAATCATGATGAAGTAGACGCCGGAAGTGCGCAGCGAGACGGCACCGATGGCCAGCGCCACGATTGCGCAGACGGCGAGCGCCACCAGCCAGATGAGCAGCATGGACTCGCTGCCACCGATCTCGAACGGCCAGGTGAGGAAAGCCGAGCCCTCGAAGGCGTGCAGCGCGGCGACGCCGGCGACGTAGCCGCCGAGCCCGAAGAAGGCGGCGTGGCCGAAGCTCACCATGCCGCCGCTGCCGAGCGCCAGGTTGAGGCCGACACCGGCCAGCGCCAGGATGGCGACGCGGCTGGCGAGGCTCACATAGAAGGGCTCATCCAGCGCCACGGCAATGAGCGGCGCCGCCAGCAGGGCCAAGGCCAGCACGGCGTTGACCAGGTTCTCGCGGGTCGCTTCTGGCCCCACCATCTAAGCGTCCACCGGGAACAGCCCCTTGGGCCGGAAGGCCAGCACGGCGGCCATCAGCAGGTAGATCGACATGGCGGCCAGCGAAGCGCCGACCGTGGTGGCCTCCGAGGGCGGCAGGAAGAGGCCGAAGAGCTGCGGCAGGAAGACGCGCCCAAGGGTGTCGACCAGGCCGACCAGGACGGCGCCGATCAGCGCGCCCTTGATGGAGCCGATGCCGCCGATGATGATCACCACGAAGGCGAGGATCAGCACCGGCTCGCCCATGCCGACCTGCACCGACTGCAGGGCGCCGACGAGGCCGCCGGCCAGCCCGGCCAGCGCCGCGCCGAGCGCGAAGACCGCGGTGTAGAGCGTGCGGATGTCGACGCCCAGCGCCCCGATCATCTCGCGGTCCGACTCGCCGGCGCGGATCTGCATGCCGAGGCGCGTCCTGGCGATCAGCAGATAGAGCCCGACGGCGGTCGCGAGGCCGACCCCGATGATGGCGAGGCGGTAGGCCGGATAGCCGCCGCCGCCCGGCAACGGCACGGCGCCGGCCAGCAGCGGCGGGATGTCGAGATAGAGCGGCCGGTCGCCGAAGACCCAGCGCGCCAGCTCGGAGAAGATGAGGATGAGGGCGAAGGTCGCCAGCACCTGGTCCAGGTGGTCACGGTCGTAGAGCCGCCGGATCACGGCGATCTCGACCAGCGCACCCGCCGCCGCCGCGGCCAGGAAGCCGCCGCCGAGGCCGAGCCAGAAGGAGCCCGTCTCCCCCGCGATCCAGGCGCAGAAGAAGGCGCCCACCATGAAGAGGGAGCCGTGCGCCAGATTGATGAGACCCATGACGCCGAACACCAGTGTCAGCCCGGCGGCCATGAGGAACAGCATGACGCCGAGCTGCACGCCGTTCAGGAGCTGTTCGATGAGAAAGGCCGCGGACATGAGGTCTAGGAATGCGTGAGGAGCCGCGAGGCAGGGGTACAGCCAGGTTCACAAATCGGTTGCGGCGGTTGCACCAGTGATTCCATCGGCTCCACTCGTCATCCTCGGGCTTGTCCCGAGGATCCATGGAATTGCCAGGCGCCCGGCCTCTCCCATGGATCCTCGCAACAAGTGCGAGGATGACAGCGGAGTGAGAAGCAGCGTCTGTGCCTCAGCGGTCCAACCACCTACATCTTGCAGTCGTCAACGTAGGCGTTGGCGTGCTGCTTGAGGCCGACGCCGACGATCCTGTTGGTCAGCACGTCGCCTTCCTTGACCACCTCGCGGACGTAGATGTCCTGGATCGGGTGGTTGTTGGCGGCGAACTTGAAGGAACCGCGCACCGAGGCGAAGTCGGCTTCCTTGAGCGCCACGCGGAAGGCGTCCTTGTCGCCGACGCCACCCGCTTTTTTCAGCGCCGAGAGAATCAGGTTGGCCGCGTCGTAGCCCTGGCTGGCATAGAGCGAGGGCAGCCGGCCGTACTCGGCCTGGAAGGCAGCGACGAAGGCCTTGTTGGCGGCGTTGTCGAGATCCTTGGACCACTGCGAGGTGTTCTTGACGCCGAGCGCCGCGTCGCCGACGGCGCCGAGGATGTCCTGGGAGAAGGAGAAGGCGGGGCCGAAGACCGGCAGGGTGAGGCCGGACTGGGCGTACTGCTTCATGAAGGCGATGCCCATGCCGCCGGGCAGGAAGAAGAAGATCGAGTCCGGGCCGGCCTCGCGGATCTGCGCGATCTCGGCGGCGTAGTCGGTCTGGCCGAGCTTGGTGTAGATCTCGCCGGCCAGCTCGCCGGTGTAGTAGCGCTTGAAGCCCGTCAGCGCGTCCTGTCCCGCCGGATAGTTGGGCGCCAGGATGAAGGGCTTCTTGAAGCCGTTGTCCTGGACGTAGCCGCCCATGGCCTCGTGCAGGTTGTCGTTCTGCCAGGCGACGTTGAAGTAGTTCGGGTGGCAGCCCTTGCCCGCCAGGGCCGAGGGGCCGGCATTGGGGCTGATGTAGAACACACCGTCCTTGACCGCGGCCGGCACCACGGCCATGGCGAGGTTCGACCAGATGATGCCGGTCAGGATGTCCACCTTGTCGCGCTGGATGAACTTGTCGGCGATCTGCTTGGCAAGATCCGGCTTGCGGGCGTCGTCCTCGACCAGCAGCTCGACGCCGCTGTCGCCGGCCTGCTTGAGGGCCAGCTGGAAGCCGTCGCGCACGTCGATGCCGAGGCTGGAGCCGCCGCCCGAGAGCGTGGTGATCATGCCGATCTTGACCTCGGCCGCCTGGGCCACCGTGCCCAGGCTGAAGGCCGCGCCGGCCGCCAGGCCAAGGGCCAGCGCCTTGAATCCGTTCCTCATTCTAAACCTCCGGTTCTCCCCTGCGGCGCCTGGCCGGCGCCTTTCTTGATCTTGGCTGGGCCCTGCGCCCAGACCCCAGAGGATATACCGCGTTCGGGCCGGTTAAGCCATAGGGCCGGGCCGACACGGCCGCCCACCGCGGCAATTCAGCCTCGACGCGGGCGGGCGAAACCTTACAATCCCCCGGCCCGTCGGATCCGCGGGCGGAACCACGACATTCGGGAGGAAATCCGTGGACAAGGAGCGTTTCGAACTCGGCCTGAAGCAGCGCAAGTCGACTCTGGGGGAGGCCTACGTCAGCAAGGCGCTGGACAGCGCCGACGACTTCAGCCGCCCGTTCCAGGAAGCCATGACCGAGTGGTGCTGGGGCTTCGGCTGGGGCGATCCGGAGATCGACGTGAAGACCCGCAGCCTGATGAACCTCGCCATGCTCGGCGCGCTGGGCAAGATGCAGGAGTGGGAGACGCACTGCCGCGGCGCCCTCACCAACGGCTGCAGCGTCGAGCAGATCCGCGCCGCCTGCCACGTGGTCGCCATCTACTGCGGCGTGCCGGCCGGGGTCGACTGCTTCCGCTCCGCCCGCAAGGTGTTGCAGGAGGCCGGCAAGATCTAGGGAGCCTGCGCCGGCGCCCTACGCCGTCTTCTTCAGCCCGGTGACCCTGTAGCACTCGATCGGCTTGGCCAGGCCCTTGGCCTGGCGCGGCTCGCAGGGCTCCGCTTCGATGACTTCGTCGACATCCAGGTAGGCGCGCTGATCGATGATGAGCTCGCCGTCCTCGGCCGCGTCGCAGAGCCGCGCGGCGAGGTTCACCGCGTTGCCGACGGCAGTGTAGTCGACGCGGGTACTGTCGCCGAGCAGGCCCAGGGTGGCATAGCCGCTGGCGATGCCGAGGCCGAGGCCGATGTCGTGGCCGAGGCGCTGCCAGGGTCTGCGCAGGTCCTGCCAGACCTCGATGATCGCCAGGCCGAGACGCACGGCATCGAGCACCGGACGCTCGCAGGGCACGGGGTCGTTGAAGATCACCATGATGCCGTCGCCGGCGCGGTGCGCGATGGTTCCCTCGTGCTCGGCGATCAGCCTGCCGAGGCTTTCATGATAGCGCTGCAGCAGCCTGATGGTCTCCTCCGGTTCGACCTGGTCGGCGAAGGCAGTGAAGTTGCGGATGTCGCAGATCAGGCAGGCGATGTACTGCCGGTGGCTCTGCAGGCGCGCTTCGCTTTCCTCATCGACCACCATCTCCGCGATGGCCGGGGGCAAGAAGCTTTTCAGGCGATTGAGGCGGCCGATCTCGCCGACCTGGCGGTCGACCTCGCTGGCGAGGCGCCGGTTGAAGCCTTCGAGCTCCTCGGACTGGCGGCGCACGCGCTCGAACAGCGAGGCGATCATCGCGCGCTGGTTCAGCAGCGCGGCGATGAACAGCAGCACGTAGGCCAGCACCTCGAAGCGCTGGTCGTAGTGCACATAGAGCGTGCCGATGAGGATCGCGAGCCCGGCAATGCCGACGGCCACCGGGTAGAGCCGCCCGTGCCGCCGCCGGTCGCGCGCCAGGGCGTAGACGGCGAGCAGGCCGAAGCCCCACATCACCACCGCCTGGACGTCGGCGTTGAGCCCGACCGCGCCGAGGCCGAGCAGCACCTCGGCGGCGATGGTGAGATAGCAGGTGATAAGGGAGGCCAGGGCCGCAAGGAAGGCGAGCAGGCCGAACTGCGATGCGCTCCTGGCCGCCGGCTTCCGGCCGCCTTTACCTGTCGCGGTCGTCATGTCACCCCGCATTCCCTGCGCAGAGTCCTGCCGGCCGGGCCGAAACCGGCCGCGCTCGGCGGGATTATTGCAGAACCGGGCCGGCTTTTCGAGGCGTGTCGCTGTCGCCGCGCCGTTCAGCGCAACCGGCTGGGCGCCAGGGTCGAGACGATGGCGCGGGGCAGCACCGCCGTGCCCTCCGCGCCGCCGAGCAGCGCGGCGGCGAGGCGTGACAGGGCCGGCGCGGTCTGGATGCCGTAGCCGCCCTGCCCCGCCAGCCAGAAGAAGCCCTTCGCTGCCGGGTCGAAGCCGACCACCGGGCTGCGGTCCGGCGCGAAGGTGCGCAGGCCCGCCCAGCTGCGCTCGACGCGCGTCACCGGCAGGGTGACCGCCTGGGCGTAGCGCTCCAGCCCCTCGGCCAACACCATGTCGTCGGCCCAGGCGTCCTGCGGCTCGACCGGGTCCTCGTCGGCGGGCGAGACCATGAGCTTGCCCGCCTCCGGCTTCGCGTACCAGGTCTCCGCCATCGACACCACCGCGGGCCAGCGCGCGACGTCATGCCCCGGCGGGGCCGGCAGGATGGCGGCGGAGCGGCGCAGCGGCGTGAGGCCCAGCGGCGTCAGCCCGGCCAGCTGCGCCACCGCATCGGCCCAGGCACCGGCGGCGTTGACCACGACCGGCGCCGCGAAGTCCCCCGCCGGGGTGCGCGCCTG
>JBFGUI010000163.1:0-8618 GCA_041565695.1 Kiloniellaceae bacterium | reverse complement strand
CGCTTGAACAGCACCGCCTTGCCTTCCATCACCGGCTTGGCCGCTTGGGCGCCGAGGTTGCCGAGGCCGAGCACGGCGGTGCCGTTGGAGACGATGGCGACGATGTTGCCCTTGGCGGTGTAGTCGTAGGCCTTGGACTCGTCCTCGTTGATCTTGAGGCAGGGCACGGCGACGCCGGGCGAGTAGGCCAGCGAGAGGTCGCGCTGGGTGGTCAGCGGCTTGGTCGCCTGGATCTCGAACTTGCCGGGCCGGCCGGAGGCATGAAGCTCCAGCACTTCCTGCTCCGTGATACGGTCCTTCATCGCACTATCCTCCCGCGCTGTCCGACCTGTGGCCGCCGCGCCGCCCGCCACGGCGCGCTCGGCCGACCCGGTTGCCGCCGGGTTCCGGCTCAGGGCGTTGATTTATCTCGAAACTCTAGAGGGGCGCCGGGGGTCCGTCAAAGAAACGCGACGCGACGGGGAAGGACCGGTTCCCGGCGCGCGGGGCGGCCGCAGGCCGTCAGCGGACGTGGCGGTGGACATCGGTGCCGCCCTTTTCGGCCATCAGGGCCTCGACCCGGCGGGCCTGAGCCTCGTTCTCGACGCACACCCAGAGCAGGATGGCACCGGCCTCCAGCGCCCGGGCGAAGGCCTCGGTATGGGGCGTCGAGCGCACTTCCGAGAGCAGGTCCACCAGGGCCGCGCCGGTCAGCCCGGCGGCCATGGCGCCGGCGACCGCGGTGCCGACCGGCCCGGAGGCAATGGCGATCAGCCCGGCGGCGGTCAGCGGCCCGACGTAGTTGATCTCGCCGACCAGCCCGGCCAGGGACTCCTGCCAGGCCTCGCTGGGGCTGCCGGCGGCGCTCAGCGATTCGTGGGTATCCAGGACGGAGATGTCGTCGTGCTCGAAGCCGGCGGCGGTCAGGGCCTCGACCGCCGCGGTGAAGCTCTCCCGGGTGGCAAAGCTGGCCGCCACCTCGACGTTGTCGTCGTCACCAAAATTCTCAGCGCTCTCCGGCACGTCTTGCCATCTCCCTTGCCGTTGCCTCGGGGCGCCCGCAGGCGCCCGGTCCGGGGCAAACTGCCATGCGCGCCCCGTCTTGCCCAGCCCGTCTTGCCCAGCCCGTCTTGCCCAGCCCGTCTTGCCCAGCCCGTTTGCCTGCCCGGCTTGCCTCCGCGCCGGGGGGCTGTGATATCCTGCGGCAAAGTAAAGCTCACCGATCGATGACCGCACAAGCAGCGACTTCCGCACAAGACGCCGCCCAGGCCCCGGCCGGGCCCGAAGGCCGCACCGCCACCCCGGCGCCGGCGCCGGCGGGCACGCCGGGCGTGACACCCATGATGGCCCAGTACCTGGAGATCAAGCAGGCGCACCCCGGCTGCCTGCTGTTCTACCGCATGGGCGACTTCTACGAGCTGTTCTTCGAGGACGCCGAGCAGGCCTCGGCCGCGCTCGACATCGCGCTGACCAAGCGCGGCCAGCACCTGGGCCAGGACATCCCCATGTGCGGCGTGCCGGTGCACTCAGCCGACGGCTATCTCTCGCGCCTCATCCGCAAGGGCTTCAAGGTGGCGATCTGCGAGCAGATGGAGGACCCGGCCGAGGCCAGGAAGCGCGGCAGCAAGGCCGTGGTGCGGCGCGATGTGGTGCGCGTGGTGACGCCCGGGACGATCACCGAGGACGAACTGCTCGATGCCCGCGCCCATAACTACCTGGCGGCGCTGGCCGAGGCCGGCGGCGGGCTGGGGCTCGCCTGGCTCGACATCTCGACCGGCGCCTTTCAGGCCCAGCCCGTCACCGCCGCCGGCCTGGCCGCGGTGCTGGCGCGCCTCGCCCCGGGCGAGTTGATCCTCGCCGACCGCCTGCTCGAGCGGCCGGAAACTTCCGAGGCCTTCGCCGCGCTGAAGGACCGTCTCACGCCGCTGCCCGCGGCCCGCTTCGACAGCGCCAATGCGGCCCGGCGCCTGGAGGAGGTCTTCGAGGTCAAGGCGCTGGATGCCTTCGGCGCCTTCAGCCGGGCCGAGACGGCCGCCGCCGGGGCGCTGATCGACTACGTGAACCTGACCCAGAAGGGCCGTTTGCCGCGCCTGCTGCCGCCGCGGCGCCTGGCTGCCGGCGAGGTGATGGAGATCGATGCCGCCACCCGGCGCAACCTGGAATTGACCGAGGCGCTGGGCGGCGGGCGTGCCGGCTCCCTGCTCGCCACCATCGACCGCACGGTCACCGGCGCCGGCGCGCGCCTGCTGGCAACCCGCCTCGCCGCGCCGCTCACCGCTGCGGCGGAGATCGCGCGGCGGCACGACCTCATCGCCCACTTCATCGACATTTCCGAACTGCGCGGCGAGCTGCGCCGGCGCCTGCGCCGCTGCCCGGACATCGAGCGCGCGCTGTCGCGGCTCAGCCTCGGACGCGGCGGCCCGCGCGACCTGGCGGCGGTGCGCGACGCGCTGGCCGTCGCCGCGGAGCTGCGCGCCCTGCTGCAGCAGGCGGCGGAGGGCATGCCCGCGCTGCTGGGAGAAGTGATCCGCGACCTCGGCCTCCACGACACCCTGATCGCGCGGCTCGCCCGCGCCCTTGCCGCCGAGCCGCCGCTGCAGGCGCGCGACGGCGGCGCCATCGCGGCCGGCTATGACGACAGGCTGGACGAGCTCCGCGCCCTGCGCGATGACAGCCGCAAGCTGATCGCCGGGCTGCAGCAGAAGTACGCGCGGGAAAGCGGCGTACCTTCGCTGAAGGTGAAGCACAACAACGTGCTCGGCTACTTCATCGAGGTCACGCCGACCAACGCCGACAAGATCGCCACCGGCGGCGACAGCCCTTTCATCCACCGCCAGACCCTGGCCTCGGCGATGCGGTTTTCCACCGTCGAACTGTCGGAACTGGAGCAGAAGATCGCCTCGGCCGCGGAGCGCGCGCTGGCGCTCGAGCTGCAGCTGTTCCAGGACCTGGTCGGCGAGGTGCTGCAGCGCGCCGAGGAGATCGCCACCGCGGCCCGGGCCCTGGCCGTTCTCGACGTCGCCACGGCGCTGGCCGAGCTGGCGGTCGCCGAGCGCTGGTGCCGGCCGCGCGTCGACGAGACCACCGCCTTTCACATCACCGGCGGGCGCCATCCGGTGGTCGAGGCGGCGCTGGCCGCGGCCCAGGAAGGCGGCTTCGTCGCCAACGGCTGCCAGCTGGAAGACGGCGCGGCGGGGACCGGCCGGATCTGGCTGGTGACCGGTCCCAACATGGCAGGCAAGTCGACTTTCCTGCGCCAGAACGCCCTCATCGCCGTGCTCGCCCAGATGGGCAGCTACGTCCCGGCTGAGGCCGCCCATATCGGGGTGGTCGACCGCCTGTTCAGCCGCGTCGGCGCCGCCGACGACCTGGCCCGCGGACGCTCCACCTTCATGGTGGAGATGGTCGAGACGGCGGCCATCCTGAACCAGGCCGGCCCGCGCGCTCTGGTCATCCTCGACGAGATCGGCCGCGGCACGGCGACCTTCGACGGGCTTTCCATCGCCTGGGCCTGCCTGGAGCACCTGCACGAGGTGAACCGCTGCCGGGCCCTCTTCGCCACCCACTACCACGAGCTGACCAGCCTCGCGGCGAAGCTCGATTCCCTGGCCTGCCACACCATGCGGGTGAAGGAATGGCAGGGCGACGTGGTCTTCCTGCACGAGGTGGCGCCCGGCGCGGCCGACCGCTCCTACGGCATCCACGTGGCCCGCCTGGCCGGCCTTCCGAAGGCCGCCATCGCCCGCGCCGAGGCCGTGCTGTCGAGCCTGGAACAGGGCGAGCAGGCCGGCGCCCTCACCCGCCTCGCCGACGACCTGCCGCTCTTCGCCGCCACGGCCGCCAAGGCCGCGGCGCCGCAAGCGCAGGAAAGCGCGGTGGAAGCGGCCCTGGATGGGGTCAACCCCGACGATCTCACGCCGCGCGAGGCGCTGGAGCTGCTCTACCGCCTGAAACGCTTGAACCCCGACTAAGGCGCCGGCGCGGGGATCTGCACGCGCTGGACTTCGCCCAGTTCGTCGCGGTAGCGCAGCTCGACGCGCCAGTCGCGATAGCCGGCGGCATAGGCCGCGGGGTCGGGGATCGGCAGCGTGGCGACGAGCCGCCGGCTGCGCCGCTGCGGCTCCTTGCCGCGGAAGAGATAGCCGAGCGAGACGAAGGGATTGACCCCGCTGGAGGAACCGCCGCTGGCCCCCACCGAGACCGCGGGGCCGGAAAAGCTGTCGCCGCCTTCCTCGCGGGTGATGATCTGGCGGTCACGGGCCAAGGTTTCGCCGCCGCCGGGATCGAGCAGCACGAGGTCGATGATCTCGCGGCCCGGCGGGATGTGGTCGACCCTGAGTTCGAGGATCTCGCCGGCCGTCTGGGCGCTGACGTGCATCGGCCGCGGCGCTTCGCCGCCGCCGCTGCAGGCGGCCAGTCCGGCAGCCAGCAGCAGCACGCCGATCATTGGCCTGCGAACGACCCTTAAGACGGGGGCCGGCATCTGTGCCATAATCTCTCCGACCTCAGTCCGAAAAACGCCTTGTCCTCAGCACAATATGGTGTCTCGGCCAAGGCAAGGCTTGCCTTTGTTGGTGCAGGTCTGGACAAAAGCGCTGCCAGCGCCGAAGTGAAGGCCCGTGCGCGAGAGGGCCGGGACCGGTAGAAGGACAGAATGCCCAGCAGCATCGACATCGCCACGCGTACGGCTTCGCCCGCCAAGACACCGGCCGCCGGCGCCGCGGCGGCGGGCGGGGACGCGGCGCACGAGGCCGCCGGCGGGACCCGGATCGACAATCCGCGCGCCATCGTCAACCGGCGCCGGCTCACGGCCGAGCTGGAGGAGATCTGCGCGGCCCTGCCCGTCGGGTCCGAGCGGCGCAGCCGGCTGCTGGCGGCCCTCAAGCAGGCGCTTGCCGCCGGGCGCGCCGAGGTGCGCCGCCGTTTCGAGGAAGAGGCGGCCAGCGGCACGGTGACGGTGCGCTCCGAGGCCTACATGGTCGACCAGCTGATCCGCACGGTGTTCGACCACGTGAGCCTGCGCCTCTACCCGCTGGCCAACCCCTCGACCGGCGAGCGCCTCTCCCTGGTGGCGGTGGGCGGCTACGGCCGTGGCGAGCTGGCCCCGCAGTCGGACATCGACCTGCTGTTCCTGCTGCCCTACAAGCTGACCCCGCGCAGCGAGCAGGTGATCGAGGAGATCCTCTATCTGCTGTGGGACATGGGTTTCAAGGTCGGCCATGCGACCCGCTCGGTCGCCGAATGCATCCGCCTCGCCAAGGGCGATATCACCATCTGCACCTCGCTTTTGGAGGCACGCTGGCTGTGGGGCGACCAGGCGCTTTACCGCGAGCTGCGCCAGCGCTTCCAGAAGGAGGTTCAGGCGGGCGGCGGCACCAAGTTTATCGAGGCCAAGCTGGCCGAGCGCAAGCTGCGCCACGACCGCTTCGGCGGCTCGCGCTACGCGCTGGAGCCGAACATCAAGGAAGGCAAGGGCGGCCTGCGCGACCTGCAGACCCTCTTCTGGATCGCTAAGTTCCTCTACAACGTCGATGACATCGCCACGCTGGTGCAGCGCAAGGTCTTCACGGCGGCGGAGGTGCGCACCTTCGACAAGGCGCAGAACTTCCTGTGGAGCCTGCGCTGCCACATGCACTACATCTCCGGGCGCGCCGACGAGCGCCTCACCTTCGACATGCAGAAGGAAATCGCGCCGCGCATGGGCTTCACCCCGCACGGCGGCCTGATGGACGTCGAGCGCTTCATGAAGCGCTACTTCCTGCATGCAAAAGAAGTCGGCGATCTGACGCGCATTTTCTGCGCCGTCATCGAGGCGGAACACAATCGCCGTTCGCGCTTTCGCTTGCCCGCCCTGCGCCGCCGCCGCAAAGTCGAAGGCTTCGGCCTGGAGGGCGATCGCCTGACCGTCGCCTCGCCGGATGTGTTCAGCGAGAACCCGGTCGAGATGCTGCGCATCTTCCAGGTGGCGCAGAAGCACGACCTCGACATCCATCCGGAAACCCTGCGCGCCGTTACGCGCAAGCTGAAGCTGGTCAACAAGCAACTGCGCGCCGACCCCAAGGCCAACGCGCTGTTTCTCGAGATGCTGACTTCGGAGCACAACCCGGAGACCACTCTGCGCCGCCTCAACGAAGCGGGCGTGCTGGGACGCTTCCTGCCCGACTTCGGACGCGTCGTGGCGCAGATGCAGTACAACATGTACCACTCCTACACCGTCGACGAGCACACCATCTTCGCCATCGGCATCCTGCACGCCATCGAGCAGGGCCGACTGGCCGAGGAGGCGCCGATCGCCACCGAGGTTGTGCACAAGGTGCTCTCGCGGCGCGTGCTCTACATGGCGCTGCTGCTGCACGACATCGCCAAGGGGCGCGGCGGCGACCACTCGGAACTCGGCGCCAAGGTGGCACAGCAGGTCTGTCCGCGCCTCGGCCTCAACGAGGCGGAGACCGAGACGGTTTCCTGGCTGGTGCTGCACCACCTCGCCATGAGCGACACCGCCTTCAAGCGCGACATCGACGACGCCAAGACGATCCGCGACTTCGCCGATCTGGTGCAGTCGCCCGAGCGCCTGCGCCTGCTGCTGGTGCTGACCGTCGCCGACATTCGCGCCGTCGGCCCGGGCGTGTGGAACGCCTGGAAGGCGGCGCTGCTGCGCGATCTCTATTGGCGCACGGAATCCCTGCTGACCGGCGGGCTCGCCGCCGAGGGCCGCGACGCCCAGGTCAAGGTGGCCAAGGAGGTGCTCAAGGAAAAGCTGAAGGAAGCCGGCTGGACTCAGAAGGACATCACCGCCCACCTGCGCCGCGGCTATCCCTCCTACTGGAGCGGTTTGGACGGCGACAGCCACCTGCGCCATGCCCGCCTGGTGCGCGAGGCCGAGGCCAACGGAGCTCCCCTGACCATCGACACCCGGGTCGACCGCTACCGCGAAGCCACCGAGGTGACGGTCTACACCCCCGACCACCCCGGCCTGTTCAGCCGCATCGCCGGGGCCATGGCGGTGGCCGGCGCCTCGATCACAGCGGCGCGGATCTTCACCCTCTCCAACGGCATGGCGCTCGACTCCTTCTATGTCGAAGATGCCCAAGGCGGCCCCTTCGACCAGCCGGGCAAGCTGGCGCGCCTCTCCTCGGCCATCGAGCAGTCGCTGTCCGGGCGCCTGCGGCCGCTGCAGGAGCTCAAGGCGCAGCAGTCACCAATCCCCAGCCGCTTCAAAGTGTTCAAGGTCTCGCCACGGGTGCTGATCGACAACAAGGCGAGCCGCGCTCACACGGTGATCGAGGTCAACGGCCGCGACCGCCCCGGCCTTCTGTACCAGGTGACGCTGACGCTCACCAAGCTGAGCCTGATCATCAAGTCGGCCCGCATCGCCACCTTCGGCGAGCGCGCGGTCGACACCTTCTATGTGCAGAACGCCCTGGGCGGGAAGATCGACAACAAGCAGAAGCTGAAGCAGATCGAAAAGAAGCTGCTGGCGGTCTTCGAGGAGGGCGAATGCCCGCCGGCGCCGAAGCCGGCACGCCGGCCAGCGCGCAAGGCGCCGGCCAAGGACACGACGCCCAAGAAGGCACCGGCAAATAAACCCGCCGCGCAGAAGCCCGCGGCTGCCAAGCCCGCGGCGCGCAAGGCGACGACGGCCCAGGCGGGTGCGCGCAAGGCCCTCGCCCGCAAGCCTTCGGCGCGCAAGCCGCGCTGAGGCCGGCGGGCGTTTCGCGGTTCCCTCGGCGCCCGGATTTCTCTAAGTAAGGAGCGGCATGAGCCTTGTTCGTTCCGTCGCGACGGTCGGGGGCTATACCGGCCTCAGCCGCATCCTCGGTTTCGTCCGCGACATCCTGATCGCCAACGTGGTCGGCGCCAGCCCCGTGGCAGACGCCTTCTTTGCGGCCTTCCGCCTGCCCAACCTGTTCCGCCGGCTCTTTGCCGAGGGCGCCTTCAATGCCGCCTTCGTGCCGCTCTTCGCGCGCCACCTGGAACAGGAAGGCGAGGCCGCGGCGCGGCGCTTCGCCGGCGAGGCGCTCTCGGTGCTGGTCACCGGCCTCCTGGTGCTCTCGGCCGCGGCCATGGCCGGCATGCCATGGTTCATCTACGTCATCGGGTCGGGCTTTTCGCAGGACCCGGAAAAGCTCGCCCTGGCGGTCGAGCTGTCGCGCATCACCTTTCCCTACCTGCTGTTCATGGCGGTGGCGGCGCTGCTCAGTGGCGTCCTCAATTCGCTCTACCGCTTTGCCGCGGCGGCGGCCGCGCCGATCCTGCTCAACATCATCTTCATCGTGGCCCTGGTCGCGGTGCTGCCGTTCACCGGCGCGCCGGGCCATGTCATGGCCTGGGCGGTCTGCCTGTCCGGCGCCGCGCAGTTCGTCTTCCTGGTGCTGGCGGCAAAGCGCGCCGGCATGGCGCTCAGGTTTCCGCGGCCGCGGCTCTCCCCCGCCGTCAAGCGCCTGCTCGCCCTGATGCTGCCGGGCATGCTCTCGGCCGGCGCCCTGCAGATCAACATTTTCGTCGGCTCTTCGATCGCCTCCTGGCAGGAGGGCGCCTTCTCCTACCTGTACTACGCCGACCGCGTGTACCAGCTGCCGCTGGGCTTGATCGGCATCGCCATCGGCATCGTCTTGCTGCCGGATCTGGCCCGCAAGCTG
>JBFGUI010000162.1:0-8740 GCA_041565695.1 Kiloniellaceae bacterium | reverse complement strand
GAGGTGGCCGTGCCGGGCGCCGGGCTCGCGGCAGGCGGCGCGGGCGGGCGCGGCTTGACCATGATAACCGGCTGCTGCGGTGCGGCTTCCGGCTCGGCAGCCTCGGAGTCGGGCTTGGCCGCGGTCTGCTCGGCCGCCGGCTCGGCAGCCGCCTGAGGGGGCGGCGGCGGTGGCGGCGCGGCGTCCTCGACCGCCGGCGCGGAGCGCTCGGCCTCGGCGACAGGTGCCGGTGCCCGATCGTCCTCGCCGAACAGGAAGTACCCTAAGATCAAGGCCGCCACGAGGACGACCACGCCGATGGCAACAGTTACACGCCGCAAGCGCCTAGCCTCCACACCCCCGCTAAACAGCCTAGTACGCGTACCGGCGCGGCGCAATGGCGCGCAGGCCCCCGTCAGGGCGTCGGCATGGGAGGTAAGTCTTTGACATACTTGGCAATCGCAGCGCGGTCCTCGTCCCGCAGATGGCTCGTTCCCTCCTCGATCACCTCGCCCATGGAGTCGCTGAGGAAGTCGCCGTCCGGCGTGATGCCGGTTTTCAGGGCATAGGCGATGTCCGATTCGCTCCAGTCGGCCAGCCCGCCGGGCCCCGGTGTCAGGTTGGGCACCTTGCCGCCGTCCGGTCCCTGGGGGTTGCCCGCCAGCTCCTGGGCGCCATCGACCGCACCCAGCAGGCCGCGCGGGCTGTGGCATTCAGCGCAGTGGCCGAGGTGGCGCACCAGGTAGGCGCCGCGGTTCCACACCGCATCCTTTTCCGACACCGGCTCGAAGGTCCCGGCCGAGAAGAACAGGAACTGCCAGACATTGAGCGTGAAGCGCCAGGAAAAGGGAAAGCCGAGCTCATGCGCCCGGTTCTCCTGCTCGACCGGCGGCTGGGCCAGGAGATAGGCGAAGAGGTCGCGCATGTCCTGGTCGGTCATGCCGGTGTAGGAGGTGTAGGGAAAGACCGGATAGTAGGGTTCGCCGTCCGGCGAGACGCCGTGGCGCAGGGCGGCGATGAAGTCGGCCTCGCGCCAGGCGCCGATGCCGGTGCGTGGATCGGGCGTGATGTTGGGGCTGTAGAAGGTGCCGAAGGGCGTCTTCAGCGCCCGCCCGCCGGCCAGGGGCGCGCCGCCGGCCTTGGCGTCGGTGTGGCAGGCAAGACAGCCGGCGGCACGGAAGATATAGGCGCCGCGCGCGACCGCCGGGTCCTGCGCCGCCGCCGGAGCGGCAGCATCCTGCGCCGCAGCCGGCACCGGAGGAGAAGCGAGCAGCAGCAAGGCGGCAAGGCACAGCGCCGCGGCCCTTGTCGGCCTCACTGCCGTCTCGCTCCCCAGGATGGCCGGATCGGAACCGGAGGCCGGCTACTCGACCTTCGGGCCGCGGAAGTCCTCGTGACAGCCGCCGCATCCGTTCTTGCCCATGTCGCCGAAGGCCGCCTGGATGGCCGCCGCATCGCCGGACTGGAAGGCTGCCACCAGGGCAGCGCTCTTCCCTTCCAGGTTCTTGGCGTCTTCCACGAAGCCGTCCCAGTTCAGCCAGATTTCCGGCTTCGCGCGGTTCTTGCCGACGGCATCCATCTCCGCGAGGGTCGCCTCGGTCTCGAACACCGCCGGGATGGTCTTCGCCAGCTCGCCGATCTTGGCGGCCGCCGTCTGGGCCTCGGCCGCCGTCCCCTTGGACTCCTTGAAGAAGTCGGAGAGGACCTTCATGTTGCCGCCGATGCTCTTCATGGTCTCCTGGCGCTCCTTGACGGCGGCCATCTTCGCCGCGTCGGCCAGTTGAACCTGGCCGGGCTCGGCCGCCTGCACCAGTGTATTCGCACCAAGGGCGACACCTGCAGCGACCGCCAGGGCTCCCGCTGCCAGAAAGACGCTCTTGTTCTTCATATGACCCGCTCCTTCTTGGTTACGCCCCGTGCCGTCAACACCTGGGCATAGTTGTTTGTGGTTTCTCAGTGCGCCAATCCGAGCGGCATTCGGACCTTCTGCCCCGAGACGACCTGATCTGGATGGAGGTTACAGGCCTGTGCTACAAGGCGATCACGAGAAGTGACGCCCCTCAACAGTACTGAATCGCCGAACAAATTCAACGTCGCCCGAGAGCCCACCCTGCCGGTAACGAGTTTGTGATCATGGATATCAGAGCGCTCTGCGTGTACTGCGGCTCCTCCAGCCAGGTCCGCGACAGCCACTTGCAGGCCGCCCGCGACCTCGGCCGGCTGGCGGCCGAGGCCGGTGTCGCGATCGTCTACGGCGGCGGCCGGGTGGGCATGATGGGCGCGGTCGCTGCGGGCGCCCAGCAGGCCGGCGGCCGCGTCGTGGCGATCATTCCCCAGCACCTGGAAGACCTGGAGGCCGGCAACCGCGCGGCCTCGGAATACCTCGTGGTCAACTCCATGCACGCGCGCAAGCAGCTGATGGCCGAACGCTCCGACGCCTTCTGCGCCCTGCCCGGCGGCCTCGGCACCCTCGACGAAACCTTCGAGATCGTCACCTGGCGCCAGCTGAAGCTGCACGACAAGCCGGTTATCCTGGTCAACATCGACGGCTACTGGGACCCGCTGCTGCGCCTGGTGGAGCACCAGACCCGCGAGGGCTACCTGCGCGGCGGCAGCGCGGGCCTGTTCCAGGTGGTCGAGCGGGTCGACCAGGTGCTGGAAACCGCCGCCTCGGCCCCGCGCCCGGCCCTGCCCGACAAGATCGAGCGCATGTAGCCGGCCCGGCCGCCGGCGCCGCCGCGCCCCGGCGCCGGGCCGATTCCGGCGCCCCCGGCGCGGCGCCCGCCGCACGATCTTGCGCCCTGGCGGCTTCCTGGTATCTTGCGCCGCAATATTCGGCCTGCCCCACTCCGCCTGGGCCGGCCCTGCCCGTAGTCCCGGAGGAAAAAGATGGGGAAAATCAAGGTCAAAAACCCGATTGTCGAGCTCGACGGCGACGAGATGACGCGGATCATCTGGGCGAAGATCAAGGAAAAGCTGATCCTGCCCTACCTGGACGTCGACCTGAAGTACTATGACCTCTCGGTCGAGAAGCGCGACGAGACGGACGACCAGATCACCATCGATTCGGCCAACGCCATCAAGAAGTACCGCGTCGGCGTGAAGTGCGCGACCATCACCCCGGACGAGGCGCGGGTCGAGGAGTTCGGCCTCAAGAAGATGTGGCGCTCGCCCAACGGCACCATCCGCAACATCGTCGGCGGCACTATCTTCCGTCAGCCGATCATCATGCAGAACGTGCCGCGCCTGGTGCCCGGCTGGACCCAGCCCATCGTCATCGGCCGTCACGCCTTCGGCGACCAGTACCGCGCCACCGACTTCAAGGTGCCCGGCCCCGGCAAGCTGACCATGACCTTCCAGCCGGCCGACGGCGGCAAGGCCACGACCTACGACATCTTCGACTTCCCCGAGGCCGGCGTGGCCATGGGCATGTACAACCTCGACGAGTCGATCCGCGGCTTCGCGCGGGCCTGCCTCAACTACGGCCTCAACCTCGGCTGGCCGGTCTACCTCTCGACCAAGAACACCATCCTCAAGGTCTACGACGGGCGCTTCAAGGACATCTTCCAGGAGACCTTCGACAACGAGTTCAAGGAAGCCTTCGAGGCCAAGGGAATTCACTACGAGCACCGCCTGATCGACGACATGGTCGCCGCAGCGATGAAGTGGTCCGGCGGCTATGTCTGGGCCTGCAAGAACTACGACGGCGACGTGCAGTCCGACACCGTGGCCCAGGGCTTCGGCTCGCTCGGCCTGATGACCTCGGTGCTGATGACGCCCGACGGCAAGACCGTCGAGGCCGAGGCCGCCCACGGCACGGTGACCCGTCACTACCGCCTGCACCAGCAGGGCAAGCAGACCTCGACCAACCCCATCGCCTCGATCTTCGCCTGGACCCGCGGCCTGCACTTCCGCGGCACCTTCGACGCGACGCCCGAGGTGGTGAAGTTCGCCCACGACCTGGAAAAGGTCTGCGTCGACACCGTCGAGTCCGGCCACATGACCAAGGACCTGGCGCTGCTGATCAGCCCGGACCAGAAGTGGATGACCACCGACGAGTTCATGGACAAGCTCGACGAAAACCTGCAGAAGGCCATGAACTGAGCCTCAGACTTCACGCCCCCGAGGGAGTTCTTCGGCATGAAATCCCTGTTCACTTTCATTGCGATCGGACTACTTGCCATGACCCTAGAAACCAGCGAGGCCGGCGCGCAGCCGGATCCCGAAAACGTCCTGGTCATGGAGCTGGAAGACGGCAGCGTGCACATCGAGATGCTGCCGGAGCTGGCCCCTCAGCACGTCGAGCGGATCAGGACCCTGACGCGCCAGGGCTTCTACGACGGCATCGTGTTCCATCGGGTCATCGACGGCTTCATGGCGCAGACCGGCGATCCGACCGGGACCGGCCGCGGCGGTTCCGACCTGCCCGACCTGCCGGCCGAGTTCTCCGCCGAGCCCTTCGAGCGGGGCGTCATCGGCATGGCCCGCACCAGCGATCCGAACAGCGCCAACAGCCAGTTCTTCATCACCTTCGCGCCGGCGCGCTTCCTCGACCGACAGTACACGGTGTGGGGCCGCGTCATCGAAGGCATGGAGTTCGTGGACATGATCAAGAAGGCGCCGCGCAGCGACCAGAGCGGCATGGTGCGCGACCCCGACAAGATCATCTCCCTGAAGGTCCAGGCCGACATCAAGTAGCGGCCACGGCTTTGCGGTTCCAGAGGCAGGGATCATGGAACTCGACAGGGCGCAGCTGAAACAGTTCAGCGGCCTCGCCGATCTGCTGCTCGGCTATGCGGTCGACATCCTGGCCGGCATCCTCATCCTGCTGATCGGCTGGGTGCTGGCCGGCTGGGTGCGCCGCATGGTGCTGCGCCTGCTCGACCGCACGCCGCACATGGACCGCACCTTGAAGCCGGTGCTGGCCAGCATCGCCCGCTACACCGTGCTGGTCTTCGTGGTGGTGGCGGTGCTGGCCCAGTTCGGCGTGCAGACCACCAGCATCATCGCGCTGCTCGGCGCCGCCGGCATCGCCGTGGGCCTCGCCCTGCAGGGCACGCTGCAGAACATCGCCGCCGGCATGATGCTGCTGTTCCTGCGCCCCTTCCAGGTCGGCGAGTACATCTCCGCCGACGGCATCGACGGCACGGTCGAGGAGATCGGCCTCTTCGTCACCCAGCTGACCACCTTCGACGGCCTCTACCGCTCGGTGCCCAACGCCAAGCTGTGGAACGCCACCATAACCAACTACGACCGGCGCCCGACGCGGCGCCTCGACCTGGTGGTCGGCATCAGCTACGGCGATTCCATCGAAACGGCGCAGCGCCTGCTCATGGCGCTGATGGAAAGCGATGCCCGGGTGCTGCGCGACCCGGCGCCGCAGGTGGTGGTCAGTGCCCTGGCCGATTCCGCAGTCAACCTGACCCTGCGCTGCTGGTGCGTCAAGGCCGACTACTGGCCGCTGTCCTTCGACCTGCGGCGCGCCGTGAAGCAGCGCCTCGAGGCCGAAGGCCTCACCATCCCCTTCCCGCAGCGCGAGGTGCGGGTGGTCCGCGACGGCAAGCTGGCGGACTGAGCGGACCTGTCGGGCACAGCGGCGCTTGCGCCGCGTCCTTTTGAGATTCATGAAGGCGTCATCGCCGGGCTTGTCCCGGCGAACCACCGTGCAGCCCGCAAGTTCGAGGCTGACTGCGGCATTGCGAGGCGGCAGAGAGCTTTGCCGGCGACGTCTACGAAGCCGAGAGCGCGGCCTCGATCGCCGCGATGGCCTGGGGCGCTGCGGCGCCGTCGGGGCCGCCGGCCTGAGCCATGTCGGGGCGGCCGCCGCCGCCCTTGCCGCCCAGCGCCGCCGAGCCGGCCTTCACCAGGTCGACCGCGCTGACCTTGCCGGTGGCGTCCTCGGTGACGCCGACCACCAGCGAGGCCTTGCCGTCGTTGACCGCGACCAGCGCCACCACGCCGCTGCCGATGCGCTTCTTGAGATCGTCGGCCAGGGGCTTCAGATCCTTCGCCGGGATGCCTTCCAGCACTTTGGCGGTGAACTTCAGGCCGCCGATCTCGCGCACGTCCTCGCCGCCAGCGGCGACGCCGCCTCCGCTGGCCAGCTTACGGCGCAGCTCGCCGATCTCGCGGTCGAGGCGCTTGCGCTCCTCGAGCAGCGCGCCGAGGCGGGCCGGCAGCTCGTCGGGCGCGACCTTGAGCGCCGCGGCGGCATCCTTGAGCAGCTGCTCCTGGTGCTCGACGTAGCGCCGCGCGGCATCGCCGACCACCGCCTCGATGCGCCGCACCCCGGCGGCCAGCGCCGCCTCGCCGGTCAGCTTGAAGAAGCCGATGTCGCCGGTGCGGCGCACGTGGGTGCCGCCGCAGAGCTCGGTGGAATAGGCCTTGCCGCCCTTGGTCGGGTCGGCGCCGCCCATCGAAAGCACGCGCACCTCTTCGCCGTACTTCTCGCCGAACAGGGCGAGGGCGCCCGCCTCGATCGCCTCGTCCGGCGTCATGTAGTGGGTCTCGACCGCGGCGTTCCTGCGGATGCGCGCGTTGACCTCGGCCTCGATGGCTTCGACGTCCTCGCGGCTGAGCGGCTTGGGATGGCTGATGTCGAAGCGTAGCCGATCCTCGGCCACCAGCGAGCCCTTCTGGGTCACGTGCTCGCCGAGCCGCCGGCGCAGCGCCTCGTGCAGCAGGTGGGTGGCGGAGTGGTGGGCGCGCAGGGCGGCGCGGCGCTGCCCGTCGACGCGCAGCTCGACCGCCTCGCCGACCTTCAACCTGCCGTGAGTCACCTCGCCGATGTGCACGTGCAGGTCGCCGAGCTTCTTCTGGGTGTCGTGGACCTGCATCTCGCCGCCGGCCGCGCTGAACACCGCGCCGCGATCGCCCTCCTGGCCGCCGGACTCGCCGTAGAAGGGCGTCTGGTTGGCGACCAGCATGACCGCCTGGCCGGCCGAGGCCTCGGGGACCTCCTTGCCGTCGACCACCAGGGCGACGATCTGGCCCTCGGCCTCCTCCGCGTCGTAGCCGAGGAATTCGGTGGCGCCGAGCCGCTCGCGCAGCTCGAACCACAGGGCTTCCGTGGCCGCTTCACCCGAGCCGGCCCAGGCCTTGCGCGCCGCCGCCCGCTGCCGCTCCATGGCCGCGTTGAATCCCTCGTTATCGACGCTGCGCCCCTGACCGCGCAGGATGTCCTGGGTCAGGTCGAGCGGGAAGCCGTAGGTGTCGTAGAGCTTGAAGGCGACCTCGCCGGACAGCGCCTGGCCCTCACCGAGCCGGCCGGTCTCCTCCTCCAGCAGCTTGAGGCCACGGCCGAGCGTGTCCTTGAAGCGGCTTTCCTCCAGCTTCAGGGTCTCGGTGATCAAGGCCGAGGCGCGGTTCAGCTCCGGGAAGGCCGAGCCCATCATCCCGGTGAGGGTCGGCACCAGGCGCCACAGCAGCGGCTCCTGGCAGCCCAGCTTGTGGGCGTGGCGCATGCCGCGGCGCATGATCCGGCGCAGCACGTAGCCGCGCCCCTCGTTGGACGGCAGCACGCCGTCGGCGATGAGGAAGGCGCTGGCCCGAAGGTGGTCGGCGATCACGCGGTGGGACACGGCGTGCTCGCCGTCCGGCGACTGGCCGGAAGCCTCCGCCGAGGCCTCGATGATCGAGCGCAATAGGTCGGTGTCGTAGTTGTCGTGCTTGCCCTGCAGCACCGCGGCGATGCGCTCCAGGCCCATGCCGGTGTCGATCGAGGGGCGCGGCAGCACGACGCGGGTCTCCTTGTCGACCTGCTCGAACTGCATGAAGACCAGGTTCCAGATCTCGATGAAGCGGTCGCCATCCTCGTCGGGGCTGCCGGGCGGGCCGCCGGGGATGTGCGCGCCGTGGTCGAAGAAGATCTCCGAGCAGGGCCCGCAGGGGCCGGTGTCGCCCATGGCCCAGAAGTTGTCCGAGGTCGGGATGCGAATGATGCGCTCCTCGGGCAGGCCGGCGATCTGCTTCCACAGCCGGGCCGCGTCGTCGTCCTCCGAGTAGACGGTGACCAGCAGCCTGTCCTCGGGAAGGCCGTACTCCTTGGTGACCAGGTTCCAGGCCAGCTCGATCGCCAGGTCCTTGAAGTAGTCGCCGAAGGAGAAGTTGCCGAGCATCTCGAAGAAGGTGTGGTGGCGCGCGGTATAGCCGACGTTCTCCAGGTCGTTGTGCTTGCCGCCGGCGCGCACGCATTTCTGCGAGGTGGTGGCGCGGTTGTAGGGCCGGGTCTCGTTGCCGGTGAAGACGTTCTTGAACTGCACCATGCCGGCGTTGGTGAACAGCAGCGTCGGATCGTTGCGCGGCACCAGCGGCGAGGAGGCCACGATCTCGTGACCGTGGCGCTTGAAGTAGTCCAGGAAGGCGGAGCGGATTTCGTTTCCGGTGGTCATGACAAGTAGATATTATCCGTTGGCTTGCACCGCAAGCTGGAACCCTTCTAATCTTTATCGCAGCGGGCGGGGATGGCGCGCGAAAGCGCAGCGTTGTAGCGCGCCACCGGGGGGCTGTCCACCGAAAGGCCAGGCCGCCGGCAGGCTGTCTGGCGCCGTCCGCGGGGGCGGCTCGACCCAAGGTTTACCCTGGCCAAACGCGGTCCGGCCCCTTATGTCAGGGGCCGTGCCCCGAAACGCCGGCAGGCTGCCGGCCCGACCTGCATCTCAGGAGTTAGCATCTCCCCATGTCCTTAACCTCCGTTCTCCCTCGCCGCCTGCGCGGCCTCTGCGCCCGCGCGCAGAGCCGGCTCCTGGCCGCCGCGGCGCTC
>JBFGUI010000161.1:0-8913 GCA_041565695.1 Kiloniellaceae bacterium | reverse complement strand
TGGCCTCGGCCTGCGGCAGGGCGGCGGTCTGGGTGAGCGGTGCCGGCACCTCTGCGCTGGGCAGCGGGGTCTCGACCACGGCGGGCGCTTCGGCTGCCGCGCTGCCGGCCGGTGGCAGCAGTCTGACCGGCGCGCTCGCCGCCGCCTGGGGCGCCGCCGGGGCTGTTTCCGGCTCGGCGGTCGGTGCGGGCACGCTCTGCGTTGCGGCCAGGGTCTCGGTCGCCGGCTTGGGCGCCTCGTTCACCACCATCGGGGATGCGGCGGGTTCAACCGGTTCGGCTGGCGCGGGCGCAGCGGCGGGGGCCGCTTGCGCGACTTCCACGGTGGGCGCCGGGGCCGGCGCCGGCGGCGCAGCCTCGACGCGCGCCGCTTCCGCGGGCGCAGTTTCGGTGGCCGCTGCAGGCGGGACCGACGGCGTCACCTCGGGTGTGGCGGCCTGGAACTCCGGCGCCAGCACGGTGGTGTCGTCGATCGTGGTGGCGCCGACCTCGGCCAGCATATCGGCCGGCACTTCTGGCTTGCGCGGCGCGGGCGCCGGTGCCGCCAGCGCCGGGCGCTTGAGGGTCAGGGTCGGCGCGCTGCCTGCCTGGGCCGCGGGATCGGCCGGCGGCAGGTTGTCCATGAAGACCACCACGCTGTCGCCGCTGCTGTCGCGCTCCAGCGGGATCAGCAGCTGGGAGGAGGGCTCCGGTCCCGCGGCGAAGGCGTTGCTCATGGCCTCGGCGCGGGCCGCGTGGTTGTCGGTGAGGCCGGGCGCCAGGGTGCTGGTCGGGGCCTCCAGCGGTGGGAACAGCAGGGTGCCGGGGCGGGTCACCACGTAGTCGCCGCTGCCGTAGGTCTGGAAGGTCAGGTTATTACGGTTCTGGGGTTGCGGCGCCAGCGGCTGAACCGGCAGCAGCGAGGGAGCGGACGGGGTGGCGGGCGCGGCCGGCGCCAGGGGGGCAGCCGGACCGGGGCCCAGGCTGTTCAGCACGTCGTTGTTGATGAAGATGCCGGAGGACTGGGCCAGCGCCTGGGGCGCCGGGCCGAGCGTCAGCGGCAGGGCGATCGCCAGGGCGCCCACGGCGGCGCCGGTGCGGGCGAAACGGCGGCCGGACGCCCGGTTTCCGGTCGATCGACGGCCATGCTGTGCGATTCTGCTCATGTGCCCCTAGTACCCAGTTTTTCCCAGCCAACCGCTATGGTTAACACTAAGCTTCCGCTGCCCGGGGAACAACCTGCTTTGCGGGCTGCCCAAGACGGCGCAGGGCGCCCGGAGGGAGCCCGCGAGAGGCATATTATTGAGCCTTTTAGTTACTTAAAGGTTTGCGCAGCAGCTTCATCAGGTCGCTGTGGATGGCGTTGTTGCTGGCCAGAATGCTGGGGCTGGTCATGGCAATGGCCTTGCCGTTCATCTCGCTGACGTAGCCGCCGGCCTCGCGCACCAGGATCACGCCCGCCGCGATGTCCCAGGCGGCAAGGCCGCGCTCCCAGAAGCCGTCGAAGCGCCCCGCCGCGACATAGGCCAGGTCGAGGGCGGCGGCGCCCCAGCGGCGGATGCCTGCGGTATTGGCCATGACGGCGTCGATCTCGCCGAGGAACTGCGGGCGGTCGCCCTTGCCGGCGAAGGGCGCGCCGGTGGCGATCAGGCACTCGGTCATGCGGGTGCGTGCAGAGGCCCGGATGCGGCGGTCGTTGTGGAAGGCGCCGGTCCCCTTTTCGGCGTGGAACAGGTCGTCCTTGATGGGATCGTAGACCAGGCCGGCGATCACCTCGCCGCGTTCCTCCAGGGCGATGGAGATGGCAAAGTGCGGCAGGCCGTGCAGGAAGTTGCTGGTGCCGTCCAGCGGGTCGATGATCCAGCGCCGCCCGCTGCCGTCGCTCTCCGGCACCTCGGCCGATTCCTCCATGAGGAAGCCGTAGCCGGGCCGCGCCTTGTGCAGTTCCTCCTTGAGAATCTTCTCCGCCTTCAGGTCGGCCGCCGAGACGAAGTCCGCCGGCCCCTTGCGCGAGACCTGCAGGTTCTCGATCTCGCCGAAGTCGCGCTTCAGGCCACGGGCCGCCTTGTCGGCGGCCTTCATCATGACGTTGAGGAGGGGGGAGCGGTTGGCCATGCGGGCGGAGCGTCTTTCTGGCGGAAGTGAAGGCGGGCGGGCGGTCAGTCCTTGGCCCGTTCGACGTAGCTGGCGTCGGCGGTGTTCACCACCACGCGGGTGCCAGACTCGATGTGCGGCGGCACCATGATGCGGCTGCCGTTCTCCAGCACCGCCGGCTTGTAGGAAGAGGAGGCGGTCTGCCCCTTCACCACCGGGTCGGCCTCGGTGATCTGCATGGTGACCGTGTCCGGCAGCATCACCGAGATCGGCTCGTCCTCGTAGGATTCGATGGTGACGGTCATGCCTTCCTGCAGGAAGACCACCGGCTCGCCGACCAGGTCCTTGTTCAGGCTGATCTGCTCGTAGGTGTCGTTGTCCATAAAGGTCAGCATGTCGCCGTCGGCGAAGAGGAACTGGTAGTCCTTCTGGTCGAGACGCACCCGCTCGACGTCCTCGCTGGAGCGGAAGCGCTCGTTCAGCTTGGTGCCGTCGCGGATGTCCTTGAGCTCCACCTGCAGGTAGGCGCCACCCTTGCCGGGCTGGGTGTGCTGGATCTTCACCGCGCGCCACAGGCGGTTTTTGTGCTCGATGACGTTGCCGGGGCGAATGGCATTGCCGCTGATCTTCATGGGGATCGTCCGGGAAGTTGGGTTGTCGGAAAAAGCGCGCGGAAGCTACCAGCTTGCCCCCACGGTGGCAACGCCCGTCATGCCTCCCGGGAAGGCGGCCTCCGTGGCCGTTTTCAGGGGTTTTCGGCGAGCTCCGCCAGCAGCTCGCGGAGCGCCGCGGCGGGGTCTGCGCCGGCCAGCCAGCACTCGGCGGGAAGACCCAGGAAGTCGGTTCCGGCCGCGGCCAGGGCGCGGGCCTCGGCGCCGCTGCGCGCGCCGAAGGCGACCTGCGGCGGGGTCATCACCGCCTCCCACCAGGCGATGATCTCCAGTTCGGGCGGCGGACCCTCCAGCCCGCCGAAGCCGATGTAGTCGGCGCCCTGCTCGCCGGCGGTCATGGCGAGGTGGCGCGAGGCGCCGCAGCCGGCCCCGAGGATGACCCCGTCGCCGAAGCGCCGGCGCAGCGCCTTGAGCGCTGTGCCCTTGCCGGAAACCTCGAGGTGCAGACCGTCGGCGCCGGTTGCCTCGAGCAGATCCGGGCGGTCCTCCAGCAGCACGGCGATGTCGCGCGCCTGGGCGGCCGCGATGACCGGCGCGGCCAGTTTAGCCAGGGCCGCATCGTCGAGGGTGCCGCCGCGCAGCAGCAGGCAGGCGATGTCGAAGTCGCCGGCCGCCGCAAGGGCTGCGTCCACCGCCTCGGCGGTGCCGGGGCGGTCGAGCGGAGGGGAAACCAGCAGCAGGCGGGGCAGGGCCTCACTCATGCCTCTTCGCTGCCGCCCTGCAGCCACTCGCGGCAGGCTTTTGCCCTGTCGGCGACGTCCAGCAGGTCGAGGGAGTCGAGCGGGCCGGTGATGAGGTGGAGGCTCTCGGCCTCGGCCATGGCCCGCAGCCTGTCGGCCGCCTCCCTGGGGCCGGTGAAGCGCACGCGCAGCACGCCCTGTCGGAAGGCGGCCATGACCAGGCCCGGCTTGTCGCCGCAGTCGAGGATCGAGGAGACATCGGCCTGCGGCACCTCGCGCTCGGCCTGCTTGACCACCTCGCGGAACCACAGCGCCCCGGTATAGGCCGCCGCGCCGGGCGGCGAGGCCAGGGTCACCGGGCGGCCGAGGTCGCGCGCCGCCTTAAGCGCGGTGACGGCCTGCTCCAGGGAGTGGATGATGATGACGCGCTCGCTCATGGCGGAAGACAATAAGAAAGCGGGACCCGAAGGTCCCGCTTTATTTTCGAGCATCCGGCCCGGCCCGGCGCCCTTTGGGACGGGGCCGGAGCGCGCCTCAGAGCAGCTTGCCGAGCGCCACGGCGGTGTCGCTCATGCGGTTGGAGAAGCCCCACTCGTTGTCGTACCAGGAGAGGACGCGCACGCAGGTGCCGTCGAGCACCTGGGTCTGGGTGACGTCGAAGGTCGAACTGGCCGGTGAGTGATTGAAGTCGCAGGAGACCAGCGGCGCCTCGTTGATCCCCAGCACGCCCTTCAGCGGGCCGGCGGCGGCCTTCACCATGGCGGCGTTGATCGTCTCGGCATCGGTCTTCTTCTTCGCCTCGATGACCAGGTCGACCAGACTGACATTCGCGGTCGGCACGCGCACCGAGGTGCCGTCCAGCTTGCCGATCAGCTCCGGCAGCACCAGGCCGGTGGCACGTGCGGCGCCGGTCGAGGTCGGGATCATCGAAAGGGCGGAGGCGCGGGCGCGGCGCAGGTCCTTGTGCAGGGTGTCCACGCTCGGCTGGTCGCCGGTGTAGGAGTGGATCGTCGTCATGAAGCCGTGCCTGATGCCGACGGTCTTGTCGAGCACCCAGGCCACCGGCACCAGGCAGTTGGTGGTGCAGGAGGCGTTGGAGATGATCTTGTGGCTTTTCTTCAGCTTCTTGTCGTTGACGCCGTAGACGACGGTGATGTCGGCGCCGGAGGCCGGGGCGGAGACCAGCACCTTTTTGGCGCCGGCTTCCAGGTGCTTACCGGCGGCCTCCTTGCTGGTGAAGATACCGGTGCACTCCAGCACGATGTCGACGCCCAGCTTGCCCCAGGGCAGCTTGGCCGGATCGCGCTCGGAGAGCACCTTGACCTTCTTGCCGTCGACCTTGATGGCATCCTTCATGGCCGCGACCTTGCCCGGGTAGATGCCGTGCACCGAGTCGTACTTCAGCAGGTGCGCATTGGCCTCGGGTGTGCCGAGATCGTTGATGGCGACGAACTCGATGTCCTTGCGCTTGGCTTCCATCGCCGCGCGGAACACCAGGCGCCCGATGCGCCCAAAACCGTTGATACCGACCCGAACTGGCATATTCAGTCTCCGTTCCCTAAAAACCGCCCGAGCCTCGTTTTCGCCCGGACGGAAGTTCCTCTGCTCTCCCGCGAGCCGCCGGTCAGGCGGCGTAGCTGCCGGTCGCCGCGGCGCCGTTGTCCTTGGCCCGCTTGAGGAAGGCGGCCTGCGCCTTCTCCAGGTTGGCGGCCTTGCCTGACCAGGCCTTCAGCGGTGCCGCCTGCAGGGCGCGGCCGTAGGAGAAGCTGAGCTTCCACGGCAGCGGCCCGGGCAGCCTGTTCATCGCGTTGAGGTGCTCGGTGGCCAGCTCGTCGCTCTGCCCGCCGGAGAGGAAGACGATGCCGGGCACCGCCGCCGGCACGGTGCGCTTCAGGCAGCGCACGGTGCGCTCGGCGACTTCCTGCACGCCGGCCTGCTGCGGGCAGTCCTGCCCGGAGATCACCATGTTCGGCTTCAGCAGCGTGCCCTCGAGCCAGACGTTCTGCAGGGCCAGCTCGTTGTAGACGCTGCGCAGCACCTCTTCGGTGACCTCCTCGCAGACCTCGATGTCGTGGTCGCCGTCCATCAGCACTTCCGGCTCGACGATCGGCACCAAGCCGGCTTCCTGGGCCAGCGCGGCATAGCGCGCCAGGGCGTGGGCGTTGGCGGTGACGCAGCCCGGGCTCGGCATGCCCTCGCCGATGCGGTAGACGCCGCGCCACTTGGTGAAGCGAGCACCGAGCTTGGCGTACTCCGCCAGGCGGGCGCGCAGGCCGTCGAGGCCCTCGGTCACCGTCTCGTCGGGATGACCGGCCAGCGGCTTGGCGCCGGTATCGACCTTGATGCCCGGGATCATGCCGGCCTTGACCAGCTTCTTGACCAGCGGCGTGCCGTCGCCGGCTTTCTGGCGGATGGTCTCGTCGTAGAGGATGACGCCGGAAATGTAGTTACCGGCGCCCGGCGCGCTGAACAGCATGTCGCGGTAGTCGCGGCGGTTTTCTTCCGTCGATTCGATCTTGATGCTGTCGAAGCGCTTCTTGATCGTCGGCGAGCTTTCGTCCGCGGCGAGGATCCCCTTGCCGTCGGCCACCAGAGCCCGGGCGGTTTCCGCCAGCGCAGCAGAAGTCATTGCTTAGCCTCCAATTCCCGGCCTGCCTTCAGCGCAGGCCCCTGTTGAAACTCCGCGAGGCCATGGGCGCGGTCAGAAGCGGGTCTTGACGGCTTCCACCACGGCTTCGGCGGTGATGTTGAACTTCTTGAACAGCTCCTTGGCCGGCGCCGAGGCGCCGAAGTCGCGCATGCCGATGAAGCCGCCGCCGGACTCGATCCAGCGTTCCCAGCCGAAGGGCACGGCGGCCTCGATGGCGATGTGCAGCGTGCCGGGGCCCAGTACCTCGTCGCGGTAGTGCGCCGGCTGCTGCTCGAACAGCTCCCAGCAGGGTATGGAGACGACAGCGGCCGAGATGCCTTGCTTGCGCAGCAGCTTCTGCGCCTCTATGGCGACCTGCACCTCCGAGCCCGATGCGATCAGCGTCACCTGCCGCTCGCTGTCGGCCGGGACCATGATGTAGGCGCCGTAGGCCGAGAGGTTCTCCGAGATGTCCTTGCGCAGCGTCGGCAGGCCCTGGCGGGTCAGGGCGAGCAGCGACGGCGCGTCCGCGCTCTCCAGCGCCAGCTCCCAGCACTCGGCGGTCTCGATGGTGTCGGCCGGGCGGAACACCAGCAGGTTGGGAATCGCGCGCAGGGCGGCCAGGTGCTCGACCGGCTGGTGGGTCGGGCCGTCCTCGCCGAGGCCGATGGAATCGTGGGTCATGACATAGACGACCCGCTGCTTCATCAGCGCCGAGAGGCGGATCGCGGGGCGGCAGTAGTCGCTGAACACCAGGAAGGTGCCGCCGTAGGGGATCAGGCCGCCGTGCAGGGCGAGGCCGTTCATCACCGCGGCCATGCCGTGCTCGCGCACGCCGTAGTGGATGTAGCTGCCGGAGAAATCGTCCGGCGTCACCACGCCCTGGGCCTTGGCCTTGGTGTTGTTGGAGCCCGTCAGGTCGGCGGAGCCGCCGATCATCGCCGGCACGGCGGCGGTCAGCACCTCCAGCACCTTCTGGGAGGAAACGCGCGTCGCCACGCTGGGCGCCTCGGCGGCGACCTGTGCCTTGAAGGCGGCCACGGCTTCCTGCCAGCCCGCCGGCAGGCGGCCGGCGATCTGGTCCTCGAAGACGGCGCGCTGCGCGCTGGCCGCGAGCCGGTCCTGCCAGGCCTGCGCCGCATCCTGGCTGCGCCGGCCGGCGGCGCGCCAGGCTTCCAGCACCGCGGCCGGGATCTCGAAGGGCGGGTGCGGCCATCCGAGCGCCTCGCGCGCGGCGGCGATCTCTTCCTCGCCCAGCGGCGCGCCGTGGGTAGCGGCGCTGCCCTGTTTGTTCGGGGCGCCGAAGCCGATCACGGTCTTGCAGGCAATCAGGCTCGGGCGGTCGCTCTTCTGCGCCGCGGCGATGGCGGCGGCCACCGCCTCGGGATCGTGGCCGTCGACTCGGGCGGTCTGCCAGCCCGAGGCCTCGAAACGCCCGATCTGGTCGTCGGAGCAGGTCAGGTCGACGCTGCCGTCGATCGAGATGCTGTTGTCGTCGAACAGGACGATCAGCTTGCCCAGCTTCAGGTGCCCGGCCAGCGAGATCGCCTCGTGGCTGATGCCCTCCTTGAGGCAGCCGTCGCCGGCGATGGCATAGGTGTGGTGATCGACCAGGTCGTCGCCGTAGCGCGCGTTCAGCAGGCGCTCGGCGAGCGCCATGCCGACCGCGTTGGCGAGACCCTGGCCGAGCGGCCCGGTCGTGGTCTCGATGCCGGCGGCGTGGCCGTACTCCGGGTGGCCGGCGGTGCGGCTGCCGAGCTGGCGGAAGTTCTTGATCTCCTCCAGCGTCATGTCCTCGTAGCCGGTCAGGTAGAGCAGCGCATAGAGCAGCATCGAGCCGTGCCCGGCGGAGAGCACGAAGCGGTCGCGGTCCGCCCAGGCGGGATTGGCCGGATCGAACTTCAGAAAGCGGGTGAACAGCACCGTGGCGACGTCGGCCATGCCCATGGGCATGCCGGGGTGGCCGGAATTGGCCTTCTGTACGGCGTCCATGGCCAGCGCGCGGATCGCGTTCGCCATGTCACGGTGATTGTCGGGAGTCGCTGGGTTCTCTGGCATCGGGGATGACGTGACCACGTCCATCAAGAAGGTCCACCTGGTGGGGGAACGGAGAGCGGCAGCCCGGGCCGCATTCGAGCGGCAACATGCCGCCCCGCCCCGGCAAGGTCAACCGGCATATCGCCCCGGCGGCCCGGAATCTGCGGGCTACGCCGGCCGCGGCCGGCAAGGCCCTGTCGGCACAGCATATTCGCCGTCCGCAGTTGACCGGTCACGAGCGCGAAGCCTATCCTCAGCGCTGATTCGCCGGCCGGGACTCGGCGGCCGCGCACGGCCTCTCTAAGCGAATGGATCGCGCATGCCTCGATTGGAAGAAGCCAGCCATCGGTTGCAGGTCGCCATCGACAATCTCGAAAGGGTCGTCGCGGCGCGGGTCGCCAGGGGCGCTGCGGGGGGCGGCGGCGATGCCGCCCTGCGCGAGGCCCTGGAGGCGGCGCGGCGCGAGAATGCCGAGCTGCAGCAGCTCGCCGGCACCGTCTCGACGCGGCTCGACGCGACCATCGGGCGGCTGCGCAGGCTGGTGGGGTAAGGTAGGCGCATGGCACAGATTTCCCTTACGGTTCATGGCCGCAGCTACGAGGTGACCTGCGACGACGGGCAGGAAAGCCACCTCCTGAAGCTGGCTGCCCACATCGACCGCAAGATGACCGAGCTGGAAGGCAGCGTCGGCCAGATCGCCGAGCAGCGCCTGCTGTTCATGACCTGCCTGCTGATCGCCGACGAGCTCTATGACACCGAGCGCCAGGTCGACGGCCTGAAGGCCGGGCGCGGCGGCGAGGCCGGCGCCGGGACGGGCGCCAGCG
>JBFGUI010000160.1:0-8999 GCA_041565695.1 Kiloniellaceae bacterium | reverse complement strand
GATCAGCTTGATGATGGCCGAGTAGTCGAGGCCGCCGTTGCCGGCGTTGACGAACAGGGTGTAGAGCGCGGCGGCCTCGGCCCCCAGCGGGGTGGCGGCGCCGACGTGGTCGGCGGCGGCCTGGGACAGCTTCAGATCCTTGTGCATCATGGCCGCGGCGAAGCCCGGCTTGTAGCCGCGGTTGGCCGCCGCGGTCTCGACGATGCCCGGCACCGGATTGTGGTTCAGCATGGCCCAGCAGGAGCCGGAGGCCTTGGAGCTGATGTCGAACAGGGTCTTGGGATCGAGGCCCAGCTTCTGGCCCAGGGTGAAGGCCTCGGCGACCGCGATCATCGAGATGCCGAGGATCATGTTGTTGCAGATCTTGGCGGCCTGGCCGTTGCCGGGCCCGCCGGCGTGGACGATGTTGCGGCCCATGACCTCGAACAGCGGCCTGCCCCGGGCGAAGGCAGCATCGGCGCCGCCGACCATGAAGGTCAGCGTGCCCGCCTCGGCCCCGGCGACGCCGCCGGAAACCGGCGCGTCCAGCATGGCCTGCCCGGCCTCGGCGGCGGCAGTGTGGACGTCGCGCGAGGTGGCCACGTCGATGGTCGAGCAGTCGATGAACAGGGTCCCCGGGTCGGCCTCGGCGAGCAGCCCCTCCTCGCCCAGATAGACGGCGCGCACGTGCTGGCCGGCGGGCAGCATGGTGAGCACGGTCTCGACGCCGCCGGCCGCCGCCGCGGCGCTCTTGGCGACCGTGATCCCGGCCTTGTCCGCCGCCTGACAGGCGGCCTGGGAGAGGTCGAAGCCGACGACTTCGTGGCCGGCCTTCAGGAGGTTGACCGCCATCGGCAAACCCATGTTGCCCAAGCCCAGAAATCCGATGCGCGCCATTGTCTCCTCCCCTTCTCGAAGTCTTTCCTGTTTCCCGCCCTTACAGCACAGGCGCCGCTCAGTTGAAAGCGAGATCGCGCTCGCCCAGCGGCCGGAAGTGGTCCTCGACCATCCTGGTCGTCACCTGGCTGAGCTCGGCCGGCTGCCACTTCGGCTGCTTGTCGCGATCCACCAGCAGGGCGCGGATGCCCTCGTAGAAATCCTTGCCGGCCATGCAGGCCTGGCTCAGGCGGAACTCCTGGATCATGGCCTGGTCGAAGTCCAGCGTCGCGCCCTTCTCGAGCTGGGCGAAGGCGACCTTGAGGCTGGTCGGCGACTGCCGGCGGATGATCCCGGCCACCTCGGCCGTCCAGGCGTCACCCGACTCGTCGAGCGCGGCCAGGATGGACTCCACCGAGCGCGCCGAAAAGCAGTGGTCGATGAGATCCTGGTGCGGCTGCAATTGCGAGGCTGCGGGCGGCGTCTTGAAGCGCTCGATGACCCGGTCCACCAGGGTCCCGGGCTGCGCCTCGTTCCAGTCGAGTTCGGCGAAGGCCGTGCACAGGTCGTCCATGCGCGCGCTCGGCACGTAGTCGGTGGCGAGGCCGCAGTAGACCGCGTCGGCCGCGTTGAGCCGCCAGCCGGTCAGGGCCAGGAAGAGGCCGAGACGCCCGGGCAGGCGCGGCAGGAAGTAGGTGGCGCCGACGTCGGGAAACAGGCCGATGCCGACCTCCGGCATGGCCAGCAGGGTGCGGTCGCCGGCGACCCGGTGGCTGCCGTGCACCGAGAGGCCGACGCCGCCGCCCATGGTGACGCCGTCGATCAGCGCCACGTAGGGCTTGGCAAAGACATGGACCAGGCGGTTGAGGGTGTATTCGGCGCGGAAGAAGTCGTCGGTCAGGCGCTCGCCCGCCCGCCCGGCGTCCCAGATCGCGCGCACGTCGCCGCCGGCGCAGAAGGCGCGGTCGCCGGCGCCGCGGATCACCACCACCTTGACCGCCGGATCCTCCTGCCAGGCCATGAGCAGCGGCGTCAGCTCGTGGATCATCGGCAGGGTCAGGGCGTTCAGCGCCTTGGGCCGGTTCAGGGTGATGAAGCCCGTGCCGTTGCGCACCTCAAAGAGAAGGTCGGAGGAATCGTTCATGCCTGCTCGCTAACTGAAGAAGGAGGCCGACCCGGAGCTATTGCGACAGCAGCCGGCGGGCGATGATGACGCGCATGATCTCGTTGGTGCCCTCGAGGATCTGGTGCACCCGCAGATCGCGGAAGATGCGCTCGATGGGGTATTCGCGGATGTAGCCGTAGCCGCCGTGCAGCTGCAGCGCCTCGTTTGTCACCTTGAAGCCGGCATCGGTGGCGAAGCGCTTGGCCATGGCGCAGAGCTGGGTCTTGTCCGGCGCGCCGTCGTCCAGTGCCTGGGCCGCGCGCCACACCATGAGGCGGGCGGCGTCGAGCTCGGTGGCCATGTCGGCCAGCTTGAACTGCAGGGCCTGGAAGTCGGCCAGGGGACGGCCGAACTGCTGGCGCTCCTTGACGTGCGCCAGGGCGGCCTCGAGACAGGCCCGCGCGCCGCCCAGCGAGCAGGCGCCGATGTTCACCCGGCCGCCGTCGAGCCCCATCATGGCGAAGCGAAAGCCGGCGCCCTCGGCGCCCAGGCGGTTGGCCACCGGCACCCGGGCATCCTCGAAGATCACCGCGGCGGTCGGCTGGCTGTTCCAGCCGAGCTTCCGTTCCTTCTTGCCGAACGACAGGCCGGGCGTGTCCTTCGGCACGATGAGCGCCGAGACGCCCTCCGGCCCCGGCCCGCCGGTGCGGCACATGACCAGGTAGACCTCGCTGGCGCCGCCGCCGGAGATGAAGGCCTTGGCGCCGTTCAGCACGTAGTGGTCGCCGTCGCGCTCGGCGCGGGTCTTCAGCGAGGCCGCGTCCGAGCCCGAGCCCGGCTCGGTCAGGCAGTAGCTCGCGAAGTGCTCCATGGTCAGCAGCTTCGGCAGAAAGGCCGCGCGCTGCGCGTCGTCGCCGAAGGAATCGATCATCCAGGCGACCATGTTGTGGATCGAGATGTAGGCCGCGGTGGAGGGACAGGCGGCGGCCAGCTCCTCGAAGATCAGGGCCGCGTCGAGCCGGGTCAGGCCGCTGCCGCCGGAGGTCTCGCGCACGTAGATGCCGGCGAGCCCCAGGGCGGCCGCCTTGCGCAGCGCCTCGACGGGGAACACGCTCTCCTCGTCCCAGGTGGCGGCCTGGGGCGCCAGCTCCTCGGCGGCGAAGAGGCGGGCCATGTCCTGGAAGGCGCGCTGTTCCTCGTTCAGGTTGAAATCCATGGCAAAGCCCCGGGGCCCGGCTCCAGATCGCTTACGGCGAAGACGAGCGGCGATGATAGTCGGCCCCCCCTGGCTGTCAACGCAGGGACTGGCCGGCCAGCGGGGCGCGAAATCCGCCTTGACAGCGACCGGCCTTTGGCGTTTTCATCGCGACATTGCGCCGATTTGTTCTCAGCTTGCGGGCGCGTTAGAAATGCGGCTAAACGAGTGGTTCTCAACCGCCCGGCTCGCCGTGGCGGTTTTTTCGTATCCGGCCGACCCGCCGGCATTCCCGGGTCCGCGGTGATTTGAGGGGCAGCTTGCTCCGCGTCAACAACAGCTAAAGGCCAGTCCCTGGTGGGGCCCCTCTGGGAACGAGACGACAACCGACAGACCTGAAAGGGCCCGATACCATGGCCGATACCAAGAAAAGCACGGCGCATCCCGAGACCCTCGCCCTGCACGCGGGCTTCCGCAGCGATCCGCACACCGGCGCGGTCGCCGTGCCGATCTACCAGACCACCTCCTACGAGTTTCAGGACTCCGGCCATGCGGCGAACCTCTTCGCGCTGAAGGAGCTGGGCAACATCTACACCCGGATCATGAATCCGACCTGCGATGTGCTGGAGCAGCGCGTCACCGCGATCGAGGGCGGCGCCGCGGCGCTGGCCGTCTCCTCCGGCCAGGCGGCCTCGGCCATCGCGATCCAGAACATCGCCGGCACCGGCGACAACATCGTCAGCTCGACCGATCTCTACGGCGGTACCTGGAACCTCTTCGCCAACACCTTCAAGACCATGGGCATCGAGGTGCGCTTCGTCGATCCGAGCGATCCGGAGAACTTCCGCCGCGCCACCGACGAGCGCACCCGCGCCTTCTATGCCGAGACCCTGCCGAACCCGAAGCTGAAGGTCTTCCCCATCGCCGAAGTCGCGGCGATCGGCGAGGAACTCGGCGTGCCGCTGATCGTCGACAACACCGCCGCGCCGGTGATCTGCCGGCCGCTGAAGCACGGCGCCCACATCGTGGTCTATTCCACCACCAAGTACATCGGCGGCCACGGCACCTCGATCGGCGGCCTGCTGGTCGACGGCGGCACCTTCGACTGGGAAAAGCACGCCGCGCGCTTCCCCTCGCTGAACCAGCCGGACCCCAGCTACCACGGCGCCGTCTGGACCGAAGCGGTGAAGCCGCTCGGGCCCATCGCCTACATCCTGAAGGCCAGGGTGACGCTGCAGCGCGACCTCGGCTATGCCATGAGTCCCTTCAACGCCTTCCTCTTCCTGCAGGGCCTGGAGACCCTGCCGCTGCGCATCCGCGAGCACAGCCGCAATGCCGCGGCGGTCGCCGACTTCCTGGAGCGCCATGCGGACGTCACCAGCGTGATCTACCCGGGCCTGCAGGACGGCGAGGCGCGGCGGCGCGCCGACGCCTACCTGAACGGCGGCTACGGCGGGCTGGTCGGCTTCGAGCTGAGCGGCGGGCTGGATGCGGGCCGGCGCTTCATCGATGCGCTGAAGCTGTTCTACCACGTGGCCAACATCGGCGACGCACGCAGCCTCGCGATCCACCCGGCCTCGACCACCCACTCCCAGCTGTCGCCCGAGGACCAGCTGGCGACCGGCGTAACCGACGGCTACGTGCGCCTGTCGATCGGCCTGGAGCACATCGACGACATCCTGGCCGACCTGGACCAGGCCCTGACGGCATCGCGCGGCGCCGCGGCGGCGGAGTAGACCGCGGCCCGGCGCCAGGGCGCTTGTTGCGCCTCCGGCCCGGGCCTAGAATTGCCGCCCCCCGGCCGCAGGCCAGTGGGTAGAAGGAGTAGCAGGAGAGACCATGAGCGACGTGATCCGCAAAGGCAGCGCCTCCCTGCGCCCGCTGGCGGCCGAACCGCCCGCCGCCGAGGCGCAGCGGCCCGCCGCCCTCGGCGCCTATCCGCAGGTCCGCATGCGGCGCAACCGCAGCGATGCCTGGGTGCGCCGCTTGGTCGCCGAGAACCGCCTCGGCACCGAGGACCTGATCTGGCCCGTCTTCGTGCACGCCGGCGGCGGCCGCCAGAGCGTCGAGGCCATGCCGGGGGTTGAGCGTCTCGGCCTCGACTGCCTGGTCGACACGCTGGGCGCGGCCGGCGAGCTCGGCATCTCCGCCGTCGCCCTCTTCCCCTACACCGACCAGAACCTCAAGTCCCCGGATGCCCGCGAGGCGGTCAATCCGGAGAACCTGGTGTGCCGCGCGGTGCGCGAGGTGAAGAAGGCCCTGCCCGAGGTCGGCATCATCTGCGACGTCGCTCTCGATCCCTACAATAGCGACGGCCACGACGGGCTGCTGCGCGACGGGCGCATCGTCAACGACGAGACGATCGAGGTTCTCTGCCGCCAGGCGATCGTGCAGGCGGAGGCCGGCTGCGACGTGGTCGCGCCCTCCGACATGATGGACGGGCGCATCGGCGCGATCCGCGAAGCCCTCGACGGCGCGGGACTGCAGGACGTGAAGATCCTCTCCTACGCGGCCAAGTACGCAAGCTGCTTCTATGGCCCCTTCCGCGAGGCCGTGGGCTCCGGAATTCGCCTGACGGGCGACAAGAAGACCTACCAGATGGATCCGGCCAACAGCGACGAGGCGCTGCGCGAAGTAGCGCTCGACCTGCAGGAGGGCGCCGACATGGTGCTGGTCAAGCCCGGCCTGCCCTACTTGGACATCGTGCGCCGCGTCAAGGACCGCTTCGGTGTTCCCACCCTCGCCTACCAGGTGAGCGGCGAGTTCGCCATGCTGAAGGCGGCCGCCGCCAACGGCTGGCTCGACAACGACCGCGCCGTGCTGGAAAGCCTCATGGCCTTCAAGCGCGCCGGCGCCGACGCCGTCCTGACCTATGCCGCAGTCGAAGCCGCCAGGCTGCTGAAGGCCGACTGACGGAAACCCTGGCCGCCCGGTCGTCGGCGGCAGCCCCCTGGCCGTCCTTGCAGCGGCGGGGAGCTTACCCCTGTGATGCGACAAGCAGGAATGCAAGCAAAGAGGAGACGACAATGGCGTTGCAACTGAACCAGACCGCCCCCGATTTCACCGCGGAAACCACCGAGGGCAAGATCAAGTTCCACGACTGGATCGGCGACAGCTGGGCCGTGCTGTTCTCGCACCCCAAGGACTTCACGCCGGTCTGTACGACCGAGCTCGGCTACGTCGCCAAGATGAAGAAAGAGTTCGACAAGCGTAACGTGAAGGTCATCGGCCTCAGCGTCGACTCGGTCGAGGATCACAAGCGCTGGGCCAAGGACATCGAGGAGACCCAGGGCGCCGCGCCGAACTATCCGATGATCGGCGACCCGGAGCTGAAGGTCGCCAAGCTCTACGGCATGCTGCCGGCCAGCGCCGGCGACAAGGCCGCGGGCCGCACCGCCGCCGACAACGCGACCGTGCGCAATGTCTACGTCATCGGCCCCGACAAGCAGATCAAGCTGATGATCACCTACCCGATGAGCACCGGCCGCAACTTCGACGAGGTGCTGCGCGTCATCGACTCCCTGCAACTGACCGCCAAGCACAAGGTCGCGACGCCGGTCAACTGGAAGCAGGGCGAGGACTGCATCATCGTGCCGGCGGTGAACAACGAGCAGGCCAAGGAGCTGTTCCCGGGCGGCTGGAAGGAGCAGAAACCCTACCTGCGCCTGGTCAAGCAGCCCGGTGCCTGAGGCCGCCGCCTGGGCATAAAAAAAGCGGCCGGCAGCCGTCGGCTGCCGGCCTGCTTGCCGAGCCGCGCGCCCTTGCGCGCACGTGAACTGGAGGAGTGAAAGGGTCGGTCTCCGCCGCCGATCGGCGCGGAAGGCTGTCCCGGAGCTGAGCACAAAGACGCCTTTTGGAACCGAGTCCCATTATGCCCATCAAGATTCCCAATGACCTGCCGGCGCGCGAGACCCTTGAGCGCGAGGGCGTTCTCATCATCAAGGACACCGATGCGATCCGGCAGGACATCCGTCCGCTCCGGATCGCGCTCCTGAACCTGATGCCGAAGAAGATCGAGACCGAGACGCAGATCGCCCGCGTGCTGGCCGGCACGCCGCTGCAGGTCGAGATGACCCTCTTCGCGCCGGCCGGCTACGTGCCCAAGAATACGCCGCGCGAGCACATGCTCGACTTCTACCGGCCCTGGGAGGCTATCCGCGGCGAGAAGTTCGACGGCCTGGTGGTGACCGGCGCGCCGATCGAGCAGATGCCCTTTGAGCAAGTCACCTACTGGGACGAACTGCGGCACATCTTCGACTGGTCGCTGACCCACGTGCACGCGATGTTCGCGCTCTGCTGGGGCGGCCAGGCGGCGCTCTACCACTTCCACGGCGTGCCCAAGCACCAGCTGCCGGAAAAACGCTTCGGCGTCTTCACCCACCGGGTACTCGACCACACCTCGCTGCTGATGCGCGGCCTCGACGACGAGATTCACATCCCGGTTTCGCGCCACACCGAGAACCGCCGGGAGGACCTGGCCGGCAAGAAGGACCTGGAAGTGCTGATCGAGTCCGACGAGGCCGGACTCTGCCTGGTGCACGACAAGAAGCTGCGCCACGTGCACATGTTCAATCACCTGGAATACGATTCGACGACCCTCGACGCCGAATACCGGCGCGACCTGGAGCGGGGCGACCCCATCTGCCTGCCCCGGCACTACTACCCGGGCGACGACCCGTCACGCCCGCCGGTCAACACCTGGCGCGGCAACGCCCACCTGCTCTATTCCAACTGGGTCAACTACATCTACCAGACCACGCCCTTCGACATCGCGGCCATCGGCTGCGCAGCGCAGTAGCTTTTTAGTCCAGTGACGCGAAGAAGGCTTCCGCCGCCAGATCGTGCCAGGCCGCGGCGGCGTCGCGGCCATGGAAGCCGACGTGGCCGCCCCGCGCGGTGATCAGCGGCGTCAGGGCCGGCTGCGCCGCCCAATCGAAACCGCTGTAGGGCTCGACCGGGATCCAGGGATCGTCGGCGGCCTGGATCAGCAGCGTCGGCGTCTTGATCGCCGGCAGGAAGCGCAGGCCGGAGCATTGCCGGTAGTAGTCGTCGGCCCCGGCGAAGCCGTTGCGCGGGGCGATGACCTGCTCGTCGTAGGCGAAGACGCTGTCGGCGCTGACGATGGCCGCGCGCTCCGCCGCGTCGAGCGGGCGCGGCGTGGCCAGGGCCTCTTCGCGCATGCGGGTCAGCAGGTAGCGGTGATAGAGCCGGTTGCGCGGCGTCATCAGGCGGCGCTGCGCCGCCTTGAGGTCGATCGGCGCCGAGACCGAGACCGCCGCGGTGACGGGAAAGGCCGCCGCCTCTTCCGCCAGGAAGCGCAGCAGCATGTTGGCCCCCAGGGAGTAGCCGACCAGATAGAGCCCGGCATCGAGACGCATCTCCGGCTGCTCGGCCAGCGCCAGCAGCGCATCCCGCAGGTCGGCGCTGCGCCCGGCGTGGTACTGCTCGCCGCAGAGCGGGCGCGACGGGCCGGCCCCGCGCAGGTTGAGCCGCAGCACGCCGTGCCCGCGCGCTAGCCAGAAGGCCGCCGAGGCCCTGACATAGAGGCTGTCCTCGCAGCCGGTCAGGCCGTGGATCAGCACGACCAGCGGCGCGGCGCCGTCGGGCGACCGGTGCCACGACGCCACCAGGCGGTCGCCGCTGCCGTCGCACAGGGCCAGCTCCAGGCGCCGGGCCGGCCAGGGCGACAGGTCGTGGCGCGGGCGCCGCAGATAGTTCCGCAGCGTCTGCAGGTCGCCGCCGAGCCAGGGAAAGCGGGGCCGGAAGGCCGCGGCATCGGGCAGGCGGCCGCTGCGGGCGGCGGTCATGCGGCGTTCAGCCAGTCCCTGACCGGGCCGGTCTGCG
>JBFGUI010000159.1:0-9033 GCA_041565695.1 Kiloniellaceae bacterium | reverse complement strand
GAGACCACCAGGCGGGTGTAGGCGCGGATCAGCTCCTGCAGAGAATCCGCGTCGCCGTCTTCGCGCCAGGAGCGGGCGAGGCGGTATTCGCGCTCGCGCGACAGCAGCGGCTGCGCCATGGATTGGCGGATGAAGCGGGCCTGGGCCCGCTGGGCCTGCGCGTCTTCGAACTGCGGCATGATGCTTTCACCTCCCCTACTGGCGTCGGCCAGCCGGGCGCTTACCCGACCGTTATAGTAGGGCATACGCCGGGAGGGTGGCTATGGATCACCACACGCCTCGCGATTTGTTGATCGCGAACGCGCGGTCCGGTTGTGTCCGGGCCGGCCGGGCGCAGGGCGGCAGGAACAAGCGATGGCGCTACCGCCTTATGCCTCGATGCGCTGCACCATCTCGCCTTCGGTGGTGAAGCAGGCGGCCAGCAGGGCGCCACCGAAGCCGCAGCCGGCATCCAGCGTCGCGGTGAAGTCGCCCAGCTCCAGGCCGGGATGCCGGGGGCAGAAGCCGCGGACCACCCGGCGGTAGCCGCCGTAGGGCCGGTCGAGGCCGGCAAAGCCGCTGCTGCCCCACCAGAAGCTGTCCTTCTGGGCCTCCAGGGGACGGCTGGGGTCGAGGCCGGCGTTGACGAAGAGCAGGCCCCAGCCCTGGTTGCCGGCCGTCTCCGTGTCGCTGCGGGCCCGGGTATAGGCGGCGCGGCGCAGCGAGCCGAGCAGCTGCCAGTGGCCGGGATGGTCCTGGATGCGCTGGCGCAGCGCGCCGGTCCAGCGGGTCAGCTGGCGCGGCCCGGCTGCGGCCTCGCGCAGCCCCTCGGCCGGGCTGAAGCCATAGGACTCCAGGGTCGCGGCGACCCCCTGGTCGAGCATCCACTGCAGCACGGCGCGCGGGTCGGTGGCGAACTGCAGCTGCAGCAGCTTCTGCCACATCTCCTCCTGGCTGCCGCGCAGGTGGACCACGTCGCAGGCGAAGGCGTCGGGACGGGCCATGAAGAGACTGCGGAAACGCAGCAGGGCGTCGAGGGTGTCGGTGACGGCGGGGCCGCGGCCGATGAGATTCCCCAGGTAGACCAGGCGGTCGCCGCGGCGCAGATGGGGGATGATCTCGCGGTGCAGCCGGTTGAGCGCGCCGACCTCGCCATGAATGGACGACACCGCCCAGACCCGGAAGGGCTCTCCAGCCTGGGCGGCGCGGAGAATCGTGAACTTCTGCCGATCCCCCATAGCCTCGGCGCTCGTTCCTCTGCTCTCGTATTTCGCTGGCCCCGACAATCTCACGATTCGCGGGCTTTGTCGGGGGGAAATATTGCCGGCGCCCGTTGCGGCGCAAGGCCGGTCGGCGGCTGTCGCCCGGGCCCGCAATCAACAGCGCCCGCCGGCCGGAAAGGCGGGCGGGCGCCGGTTCGGGGCTGCCGGCTCAGGCGGCGAGCAGCTTTTCCAGCTTCAGGGCCGCGGCGGTCTCGTCGATCTTCTCGACGGCGGCCAGCTCGCGGGCCAGTCGGTCGAGCGCGGCCTGATACATCTGGCGCTCGCTGTAGGACTGGTCCGGCTGGTCGGCGCTGCGGTGCAGGTCGCGCACCACCTCGGCGATCGACACCGGGTCGCCGGAGTTGATCTTTGCCTCGTACTCCTGGGCGCGGCGGCTCCACATGGTGCGCTTGGCGCGGCTGCGGCCCTTGAGGGTGGTCAGCGCGGTGTCCATCATCTTGCGGCTGGACAGCTTGCGCAGGCCGGAGTTGGCGGCCTTCTCGACCGGCACCCGCAGGGTCATGCGGTCTTTTTCGAACTTGATGACAATCAGGTCCAGGGTCACATCAGCGACTTGCTGTGTCTCGATCCCCAACACGCGGCCGACACCGTGGGTCGGGTACACAACGTAATCACCTTCACCGTATTCGCTCTTTGCCATGCTCCGCTCTCTCCAATCGGCATTTGTTCCGGCCGAGGTCCCCCTCTGACTGCCGTTCCCGACCGAAAGTTCCTCAACGCCTGTTCGGGACCGTCGCACAACGTGATGCCAGGTCACCAGATTGTCTTCCCCCGCGGTTCAAATACCGTTCTTCAAGGGGGCGTACTACCTGCCGCACCGCTCCGGACGACGGTGGCCCCGGATCAGGTGCGACGGACGAAACAAACAACCGCGCCATCGGGGAAGCCGACAGCGCGCCGCTGATCGTCAGTTTTCCAAGTCATCAATTTATCACATTGACGGTGGAAAAACAACTGCCGCAGGTGCGAAAGACCGTTGTTTTCCTTGGTCTCAGGGCTGTCCAGGCCCCGTTTGGTTAATTCCTGCGCCCGAAGGGAATTCATCCACAGCCATCAATGTAGGAGAATGTTCCTCAAAACGCGGCGCCGCAGATGCGGCACCCATCGGGTCGAGCACCCGGTCGGGACAGCCGAATCAGCCGTCCGTATTGCCTGGCTTGTCGGAGAAGTACTTCTTGTACTTGTCCGCCTCGTCGCGGTGTTCGTCCGCATCGGCCGGCGCCTCGCCCTTGCGGGTGATGTTGGGCCATTTGTTGTCGGAGTACTCGCGATTGAGCTCCAGCCAGGACTCGGCCTGGGGGTCGGTATCGGGCACGATGGCCTCCGGCGGGCACTCGGGCTCGCAGACGCCGCAGTCGATGCACTCGTCCGGGTGGATCACCAGCATGTTCTCGCCCTCGTAGAAGCAGTCCACGGGGCAAACCTCGACACAGTCCATGTACTTGCACTTGATGCAGGCTTCGGTGACGACGTAGGTCATCGACTTCGCTCTCCTCATGCGGCCGCGCGGCGGCGGCTCTTCAGCAGATGCCCTTCTGCGGCCCCGCGTCCCTTCGGCGCGGGCGGGCCGGTCAACTCTCCAAGCCGAGGCGGGCCAGGACCCGCTTGCGCGCAAGGCCGCTGTCGCGGTCGCTGACATGCAGCAACCCGGCCAGACGGCGCATCAGGCTGGCCTCGAGGTCGTGCAGCTCGCCGTCCGCATAGGCGACTTCCCACAGCATTTCCATCATCTCGACCCGCTCTTCCGGCGAGAAGGCGTTCTTGATGTCGCGGGTGAAGCCGTAGACCTCGACCGACTGCTCGACCTTGTCACTGGCGGCTTCCAGCAGCGCACGGCTCTCAGCGGCGCTGAGGCCGAAGCGGCGCTGCACCAGCTCGATGATCTTGGCACGCTCCTCGGCGCCGAAGTCGGCGTCCATCTCGGCGGCCTCGATCAGCAGGGCGGCGGTCGCCAGCTGCAGCCTGTCGGCGCCCTTGCCGGCCGCGTCTCCCGCGTCCGACCGGTCGCTCAGAAAAGCTTTCAGTCGATCAAGCACGGCACTGGTTATCACCCCCTAACTCGGCGCGCAACCCCAGGCATCTTGCGGTCTTTGGCGCTTGCCGCGGGCCGCCGGCCCTGGCATAGCTTGGCCCCCGAGCAAGGTTCCCGAACGATGTCCAACACCTGGGTTTCAGGGCCAGACGAACAGGCCGGGGGCGGCGACGACCGCCTGCACGCGCCGGCGACGCAGCGCAACCGGGCGCCGATCGCCGAAGCGCTGGCCGCCTGGCTGTCGCCCGCCATCCAGGCCGGCGGCAGCCTGCTGGAGCTGGCCAGCGGCACCGGCGAGCACGCGGTCTTTCTCGCCGCGCGTTTTTCCGGCATGACCTGGCAGCCCAGCGATCCCGACCCGCAGAACCGCCGCTCGATCGAGGCCTACCGCCGGGTCGAGGGCAGCGCCAACCTGCTGGCGCCGCTCGACATCGACGTGACGGCGCCGGACTGGCCGCTGGCCGCACCGGTCGACGCCATGGTCTGCTGCAACATGATCCACATCGCGCCCTGGGCCGCGGCCGAGGGCCTCTTTGCCGGCGCCGGGCGCTACCTGAAGCCGGGCGGCGGGCTCTACCTCTATGGTCCCTTCAAGCGCGGCGGCGCGCACACCGCGCCCTCCAACGCCGCCTTCGATGCCAGCCTGCGGGCCCAGAACCCGGCCTGGGGCGTACGCGACCTGGAGGCCGTCGCCGCGCTGGCCACCGCCGCCGGGCTTGCGGCGCCGGAGATCCGCGACATGCCCGCCAACAATCTGTCCGTCTGGTTTGCCAGGCCCGCATGACCGAAATGCTGTCGAAAGACCCCTATCCCGCTTCCTACTACGTGGCGACGGCCAGGGGGCTCGACCCCCAGCCGCCGCTCGAAGGGGAGCATCGTTGCGACGTCTGCGTCGTCGGCGGCGGCTTCACCGGCGTCGCCGCGGCGCTGCACCTGGCCGAGCGCGGCTACCAGGTGACCCTGCTGGAGGCCCAGCGCATCGGCTGGGGCGCTTCCGGGCGCAACGGCGGACAGATGAGCGGCGGCCAGCGGCTCGATCCGCGATCCATGGCCGGGCTGGTCGGCGCCGAACGGGCCCGCGCGCTGTGGCAGCTGGGCGAGGAAGCCAAGAACCTGGTGAAGCAGCGCATCGCGCGGCACGCCATCGACTGCGATCTCAAGCCCGGCGTCATCGGCGCCGCCATCAAGCCGTCCCACGCCGAGGGGATGCAGGCGCATGCCCGTTACCTGCGCGACGCCTACGGCTATCCGCACATCCGCCCGCTGAGCCGGGAAGAACTGCGCGCGGAGGTGGCGAGCGACCGCTACTACGGCGGCTACCTGGACAGCGATTCCGGCCATCTGCATCCGCTGAACTACGTGCTCGGACTCGCCCGCGCCGCCCGGGCGGCCGGGGCGAGGGTCTGCGAGATGTCGCCGGTGCTGGAACTGGCGCGCCGGAACGGCAGGCCCCTGCTGCGCAGCGACAAGGGCAGCGTCGCCGCCGACTATGTCGTGCTGGCGGGCAATGCCCATCTCGGCGGGCTCGAGCCGCGCATCGCCGCCACCGTCATGCCGATCAACAACTTCATCATCGCCACCGAGCCGCTGGGCGCCGAACGGGCCCGCGCGCTGATCGCCAACGACGTCGCGGTGGCCGACAGCAAGTTCGTGATCGACTACTATCGCCTCTCCGCCGACAAGCGCCTGCTGTTCGGCGGCGGCGAGAGCTATCGCATGAACTACCCGAAGGACATTCCGGCCCTGGTGCGGCCCTGCATGCTGCGGGTCTTTCCGCAGCTGGCCGCCGTGAAGATCGACTCCGCCTGGGGCGGCAAGGTGGCGATCACCATGAACCGCCTGCCCGCCTTCGGCCGGCTCGACGGCGACATCCTCTACGCCCAGGGCTTCTCCGGCCAGGGCGTGGCGCTGACTACGCTGGCCGGCAAGGTGATCGCCGAAGCGGTCGCCGGCCAGGCCGAGCGCTTCGACCTCATGGCCTCGATCCCGACGCCCAAGTTTCCCGGCGGCACGCTGCTGCGCTGGCCGAGCCTCGTCGTCGGCATGCTCTACTACTCGCTGCGCGACAAGCTCTAGGCTCTAGGCTGAGAGGCCGAAGGCGCTGGCGATGATGTAGGCGCCGAGGATCAGCAGGGCGGCGAAGAACAGCCGACGGAACAGCGTTTCGGAAAGGCGCTTGCGCAGGCGCTGGCCGAGTGCCATGCCGATCAGCGCCGGCAGCAGCGCCGCGGCGGACAGCCCACCCAGTTCCAGCGTCAGGAAGCCCTGGCCCTGCAGGGCGACGCCGAGCGCCAGGGTCGAGGCCAGAAACAGCATGCCCATGGCCTGCACCAGCATGTCGCGCGGCAGGCCGAGGGCCTGCAGGTACATGACGCCGGGCACGACGAAGGTGCCGGTCATGCCGGTGAGCACGCCGTTGACCGTGCCGAAGGCCGGCCCGGCCCAGCGCGCCTGGCGTGCCGTCAGGGCGAAGTGCAGGCCGGCGAGGCTGACGACGGCATAGACGATCAGCAGCAGGCCGAGCAGGGCCGAGAGCAGATGGAGTTCGACACGCCTCAAGGCCTCGGCGCCGAGCCAGATGGTGAGCGTCGCCATCAGCAGGAACGGCCAGATGCGGCGCAGGATCGCCCTGCCGTTGCCGCCGCTCATGGCCTGCCAGACGTTGGTCGCGATGGATGGTACCAGCATCAGCGCCATGGCCTGCGGCAGGCCGAAGGCCACGGTCAGCAGCGCCAGCACCACGGTCGGCAGCCCGAAGCCCACCACGCCCTTCACGAAGCCGGCGAGCAGGAGGGTACCGGCTACGGCGAGCAGATCAACGGCGTCGAACATGGCGCCATCGTAGGCGCCGCCCACGGCCCTGGGAAGCATCGGACCGAGCAAACAGAAAGCTGCCTGCTCAGTCTCCTTCCTTTAGTCGGTCGAGGGCGCGGCGCTCGCGCTTGGTGGGGCGGCCGCTGCCGGGCTCGCGCTTGGCGGTCTCGTTGGCGCTGGGGGTGCCGCGCGGCAGGCGGCTTTCCGCCTCCGGCGGCTTGAGGTCCTCGTAGAGCGCCTGGGCTTCGCTGGCCGGGCCGCGCCGGGTGGCGAGCGCCAGCACCTTGACCACGCGGATGTGGCGCGCCTGGGGAAAGGTCAGCACGTCGCCGGGCCGGACCTTGGTGTGGGGCTTGATGACGCCCTGGCCGGAAAGGCGCAGCTTGCCGGCCTGGCAGATCTGGGTGGCGAGGCTGCGCGACCTGAAGAAGCGGGCGTACCACAGCCACTTGTCGGCGCGCAGGCCGTCCTGGTTGCCGCCGGCCTCGCTCATTCGCCGCCGAGGTGGAGCTGCTTGAGGATGGCGAAGGGCGAGTCGGCCATGCGCTTCTCCTCGCGGCGGCGCGCCTCCTCCTGGCGCGCCTTGCGCGCGGCGAGTGCCGCCTGGTCCAGGGGTTTGCCCTTGTCGCCGGCCCTGGCCCGGCCCTGGTGCTTGCCCTTGGCCCGCGGCCTCCCGGCCGTCTCGGCGGCCGGCGCGCCCTTGCCTTCGGCTTTCTGCCGCGCCTTGCGACCGCCTTCCTGCGGCGCCGCCCGGCGCGGGCCCTTGCGCAGGAAAGTTGCGGCGGCATCGCGGCTGCCGTGGCGCCGGTAGCCGAGGGCGAAGAAGAGCGACTCCATGTCGGCCTCGCTGCAGTCGGCCAGCTTGCACAGCGCCGGGTCCATGGTGAAGGGGACGGCCTTGCGCGGCTTCTTCTTTGCGGCCGGCGGTGTGTCGGTCTGTGGCTCGGGCGCGGCGGTGCTCTCCACTGCCGCCGCCGCAGGCACTGGGTTTTCCGCCGGCGCGCCTGCCGGCGGCAGAGCCTCGGACATCGCCGCATCGGGAGTCGCCGCTTCGGGCGTTGCGTCTTCCGGCTGTGTCGCGTCCGGCTGTGTTGTGTCCGGCTGCGCCCTTTGCGGCCTGGCCGTCGCCCGCTTGTAGAGCTCGCGCGCCAGGCGCTCCAGCACGTCGGCCCGCACGGCAAAGGCGCTGCGGTCGCGGCGGGTAACGCGGCGATAGCCGATGGCGTGGCAGAATTCCTCCAGGGCGGGGGTGTCCGCATAGGCCTCGCCCGGTCCCTGCGCGAGATCGAAGGTCTTGGCCCCTTCCGGCGGCAGCGGCGGCAGGGGGCAGCCCTTGCGGATCGCCCACAGCCGTGCCCTGAGGGCCAGCATGCGCGGGTTCTGCAGCTTGGGCAGGAAGAGGCTGGCCGAGCCGAGGCGGATGCCGAGCGTGGCCAGGGTCTTGCGGTCGGCCTTGGTGAGGGCGGCGAGCTGCGCCTTCAAAGAGTAGCGCGGCAGGGTGCCCAGCGCCTCGACCAGCTGAAACAGCAGGCCGCGGCCGGCGGCGCTCAGCTCGGCCTCGCGCGCCTGGAACAGCGGTTTCAGCTGGGAGCGGATGTGGCGGGCCAGCCAGTCGGCGGCGCGCCGGCGCAGGCGCTCGCGCGCCGGGCCGTCGAGGAAGTCGCTGGCCAGCACCTCGATGCGCGGCGTCAGCACGGTGTCGCCGGCGGCCAGCCGCGCGAAGGGCGTGCCACGCCACAGCAGGCGGTCTTCCTCCAGGGTGAAGGCGCCGTCGTTGTCCTGCTCCAGCTGCTTGATGCGCCGCGGGATCTCGCCGGTCAGCGCGCGCCGCGCCGCGGTCAGGAGCGGCCGGGCGTCATCGCCCTTGACCTCCTCGTCGGGGACGAAGTTGAAACCCTTGAGGCGGCCGACGAACTCGCCCTCGACCAGCACCTCGCCGTTCTTGCGCACCGCGCCGATCAGTTCGCCCTCGCCGCGCAGGCGGCGCACCAGCACGGTCGTGCGGCGGTCGACGAAGCGCTGGGTGAGGCGCTCGTGCAGCGCGTCGGAGAGCGAATCCTCGATGGCCCGGGCGCGGGCCTGCCAGTGGTCGTTGTCGGCCAGCCAGTCGCCGCGGTGGGTGACGTAGGTCCAGGTGCGCACGTGGGCGATGCGCTGGATCAGCTGGTCGATGTCGCCGTCGACCCGTTCCAGGCGCTGCAGCTGGGCGCCGACCCAGTCCTCCGGCAGCTGCCGGTCGTGGCGCATGAGGCGCAGGTAGATCTGCGACAGCATCTGGGTGTGATGCTCGGAGAGGATCTTGCGGAAGTCCGGCACCTGGCAGACTTCCCAGAGCAGCGCCACCGCATCCGGCGTGGTGGCCAGGGCCGCGATCTCCGGATCGCGCACCAGGGTGGCCAGGGCCATCTGGTCCTCGGCATTGCGCACCAGCAGCAGCTCCGGCCGCGGCGGGCGCCGCTCCAGGCTCTTCAGCAGGGACTGCGGGTCGCGGAAGTCGAGATCGACGCTGCGCCAGTGGACGAAGGTGACGGGATCGAAGCGGTGGTTTTCCACAGCGTCGACCAGTTCCTCGCTCAAGGGCCCGATCTCGCTGGTGGTGCCGAAGGTGCCGTCGCTCATGTGGCGTCCGGCGCGCCCGGCGATCTGGCCGACCTCCTGCGCCGAGAGCCGCCGGCGACCGCGGCCGTCGAACTTGCGCAGCCGCGCGAAGGCGACGTGATCGAGGTCGAGGTTGAGGCCCATGCCGATGGCGTCGGTGGCGACCAGGTAGTCGACCTCGCCGGCCTCGAAGAGGGCGACCTGGGCGTTGCGGGTGCGCGGGGACAGCGCGCCCAGCACCACCGCGGTGCCGCCGCGCTGGCGGCGCATCAGCTCGGCGGTGGCATAGACCTCGGCGGCGGAGAAGGCGACCACGGCCGAGCGCGG
>JBFGUI010000158.1:0-9151 GCA_041565695.1 Kiloniellaceae bacterium | reverse complement strand
GGCGCCGGCCGGGCCGGCCCTGATCCTCGGCCCTGCCTTCGCCGAGATGGTGGCGAACCTGCGCCGCAGCCTCTTCGAGGACCGTATCACCGTGATCCAGGCGGTGTTCGAGAAGATCGGCTGAACAGAGCAGGAAGGCGTCGCGGCAGCGATTTCACGGCCTCGCGGCGCATTTCCCCGGCGCGCTATCCCGATGGTGCGCCGCTTAACCCCTCCGTCCGCTTGATCGCAGGGCGGTACCTGGCGTCAAATGGCTCCTTCGCCATCGGTCACCCGCAATCGCCAGAAAGGGGTACTTGTCATGGCACTTCCCGCAACAGAATCGCACAACACCCTGCAGCGCGGCGCCAAGGGCGCCGAGGTCGAAGCCCTGCAGGACCTGCTCAACCGCATCGGCGGCCTGCTGTCGACCGACGGCGACTTCGGCGGCGGCACCGAGGGCGCGGTGAGGGAGGCCCAGCAGCTGGCCGGCCTGCCGGTCACCGGCATCGCCGACGCCGCCACCTGGAACTGGCTCGAGAACCAGCCCGAGCCCTCGGACGTGATTCCGACCGCGGCCGTCACCTTCATCGTGCGCGAGGAGGTCGGCAGCCGGAAGTTCTACGACAAGCACGTCGCCATGCCGCACTTCCCCGGCGAGGCCAGCGGCGTCACCATCGGCGTCGGCTACGACCTGCGCTTCCAGGAGCCCGCCGACTTCGAGGCCGACTGGGGCGGCATCCTGACGCCCGCCCAGATGGACGCCCTGCGACCGCACCTCGGCAAGAAGGGCAGCGCGGAAGCGGTGGCGGCGCTCGGCAACCTGCGCATCCCCTTCCATGCCGCCTGGACGGTCTTCGTCAAGCGCGCCCTGCCGCGCGGTATCCAGCAGACCGAAGGCGCCTATGGCGCGCTGCAGAACCTGCCGCCGCTGTGCCGCGGCGCCCTGGTCAGCCTGGTCTACAACCGCGGCACCAAGATGACCGGCGACACGCGGACAGAAATGAAGGCGATCCGCGACCACATCGACGCCGGCGCCCTCGACAAGGTGGCCGACGAGTTCGTTAACATGAAGCGCCTCTGGCCCAACAGCAAAGGCCTGCGGAAGCGCCGCGACAAGGAAGCGGCGATGTGGCGCAAGGGACTGGCGGAGTCAGGTATCGCCTGACTTCGCGCTGCTATGCGACGCTGCGGCGCCCGCGGCGCAGCGTGCGTCGCGCGGCGGCCGGGATCTCCGCCCGGGCATCCTCCTCGTCGCGCGCGGCAAAGAGCCAGTCGATGAAGACACTCACGATGGGGGCTGCCTTCACCTCGCTGCGGCAGGCAATGTAGAAGCGGTCGACCGCGGGAACGGCGAGATCGAAGGGGGCAACCAGGCTGCCGCCGGCCATCAGGCGGCTGGCGGTCATGTTGTCGCCGAGCGCCACGCCGTAGCCGCTGAGCGCCGCATCCATGGCAAGACGCGCATCGGCCATGAAATGGTGCGGCCCGCGGCCCAGTTCGAGCCCCTTGGCCGCGGTCAGCCAGGTCTGCCACTCCCGCCCGCTGTCGGCGTGCAGGATGACATGCGCCGCGAGATCCTTCACCGAGCGCAGCGGGCGCGTGTTCAGCAGCGAGGGGCTGGCGACGGGAAACAGCTCGATCTCCGTCCACTCGCTGACCCAGCAGTCGTTCCACTTGCCCTGGCCGTAGCGGATGCAGACGTCGATATCGGGGTCGAAGACGTCGGCCGGGTCGTTGGAGGCCAGCAGGCGCAGGCGGATGCCGGGGAACTGCTCGGTGAAGCGGCCGAGCCGCGGGACGAGCCAGAGCGACAGCAGCGCCGGAACGCAGCTCACCACCAGGTCGCCGCCGGTGGCCGGCCGCGTCATGCGCGCGGTCGCTGCGGCGATTTCCTCGAAGGTCGTGGACAGCGTCGGCAGCAGTGCCGCGCCGTGCGGCGTCAGCCGCACGCGCCGCGCACCGCGCTCCAGCAGCTTTACCTTCAGGGTCGCCTCGAGGCTGCGGATCTGGTGGCTGACGGCGCCATGAGTGACATTCAGCTCCTTGGCCGCGCGCGTCACCGAACCGTGGCGCGCCGCCGCCTCGAAGGCGCGCAGCGGGTTGAGCGGCGGCAGGCGGGCCGACATGGCGCGGGTCCGTTGTGAGTTTTTCTCACAAAGGACCCTATAACAATGTCAGTTGCGGGCGCAATAGGGAGGCTGCAGTATCTGCGGCGGGATCAGTGCTCAGCTGTGTCGGAAAGCAGATAAATGGCCTGGGATCGGGACAAACTGGAGGCCCTGCGGAGCAAGTACGGCCAGGGTCACGGCGGCGACCTCTTCGACCCGGCCTTCCGCAAGGTCGCCGACAAGATCTTCGACCAGAGCGGCACCCGCATGGCGCCCTATGCCGGCATCTGCACGCTGCTCGGCGCCCCGCAGCACGACTTCGACCCGAAGAACCCGGATTTCGCCGACCTGCAGGCGGCCCTGATCGGCGTGCCCATGGACCTGGGCGTCACCAACCGCCCCGGCGCGCGCTTCGGCCCGCGCGCAGTCCGCGACATCGAGCGCATCGGGCCCTACAACCACGTCCTCAAGTGCGCGCCGGTCTACGACCTGCGGGTCGCCGACCTGGGCGACGTGCCTTTCGCCAGCCGCTATCGCCTGGAAGGCAGCCTGGAGGACATCGAACGCTACTACGAGAAGGTGCACGCCGCGGGCGTGGTGCCGCTGTCGGTCGGCGGCGACCACTCCATCACCCATCCCATCATGAAGGCCATCGGACGCGAGCAGCCCCTCGGCATGGTCCACATCGATGCGCACTGCGATACCGGCGGCTCCTTCGACCACACGAAGTTCCATCACGGCGGCCCGTTCCGCAACGCGGTGCTCGACGGCGTGCTGGATCCGACCCGCACGGTGCAGATCGGTATCCGCGGTTCCGCCGAGTACCTCTGGGAGTTCTCTGTCGACAGCGGCATGACGGTGATCCATGCCGAAGAGGTGCCGCAGATGGGCATCCCGGCGGTGATCGAAAAGGCGCTGGAAGTGGTCGGCGACGGCCCGACCTACATTTCCTTCGACATCGACGGCATCGACCCGGCTTTCGCGCCGGGCACCGGCACGCCGGAAGTCGGCGGGCTGACGCCGCGCGAGGTCCTGGCGATCCTGCATGGTCTCAAGGGCATCAACCTGATCGGCGGCGACGTGGTCGAAGTGGCGCCGCAGTACGACACCACGACCAACACGGCCCAGGTCGGCGCCCAGGTGCTGTTCGAGATTCTGAGCCTGATGGTCCACAGCCCGCGGCTGGCGTGAGGAAGGAGGCCGGCCGGGCGGCCGTTTCGGGAGGATCTGGTTCCGTTTGAGAAAGCCACGGAAAGGGCTCTAACATCGACAGTGGAGGTAGCAGATCAATGACGAGGAAAATTCTGAAGGCGGGGGTCAGCCGCCGCGGCGTGATGGCAGCAGGTCTTGCCGGTGCCGGAATCCTGGCCATGCCGAAGGTGCTGCGGGCGCAGGACCGCTCCCTGAAGGTCGGCGTCTACGGGGGGTACTTCAAGGACTCCTTCGACAAGCACATCTTCCCCGATTTCACGGCGGCCACAGGGATCGCGGTGGAATCGGTCGCGGAGCCCACGGGTGAAGCCTGGCTGGTCCAGCTGGAACAGGCCGCACGTGCCGGGCGCGCCCCGGCCGACGTCTCCATGATGTCCCAGGTCGCCATGCTGAAGGGTCAGTCGATCGATCTCTGGGCCGCGCTCGACATGGCGCGCCTGCCCAATGCCGCGAACCTGATTCCCCACTTCGTGAACAAGTATCCGGACGGCCGCGTCGCCGGCATCGGGGCGGTGGCCTGGTACATCACCCTGGTCAGCAACACCAATGCCTATCCGACAGCACCGGACTCCTGGGCGGCCCTGTGGGATCCCGCCAACAGGGACCGGCTCGGCCTGCTGGCCCTGGTGTCCAACTCCTTCCTGCTGGAGGTGACGGCCAAGACCTTCCTCGGCGGGGCCGCGGCGCTCGATAGCGAGGAAGGCCAGCTCAAGGCCTTCGAGAAGCTGGCCGAGGTGAAGCCCAACGTGCGCCTCTGGTACCGCGACGAAGCGCAGTTCGAGCAGGCGCTGAAGTCCGGCGAGATCCCCATGGGGCAGTACTACCACGACGTCACCGGCCTCGCCGCCGCCGACGGCCACCCGGTGCGCTCCACCTTCCCCAAGGAGGGGGGCATCCTCGACAGCGGGTGCTGGGCCCTGTCGCGGGCTTCCGAGAAGGGTGATGAAGCGCATATCTTCATCGACTTCATGAGCCAGCCCTCGATCCAGGCCAATATGTCGCGCAAGGTCGGCACCGCGCCGACGGTGAAGCGCGACCTGCTCGACCTGAGCGCCGAGGAGTTCGCCTCGGTGTCCTCCGACATCGACCCGATCGTGCCGCGCTACGACCTCTACCAGTCGAAGTCGGACTGGCTGAACCAGAAGTGGACGGAGTTGATCGTCGGCTGACGTCCGCTGGAAACCGGCAGGGCCGCCGGAGTCCCCGGCGGCCCTGCCACCGCCTGGAACCGACGAGCGGCGCGAGGTCATGTCCGGACTCTTTCTGAAAGGCGTCAGCAAGCACTTCGGCACGCTCGCCGCGGTCGATGACGTTTCGCTGAAGGTGCCGCACGGCACCTTCGTTTGCCTGCTGGGGCCGTCGGGCTGCGGCAAGACGACCCTGCTGCGCATGATCGCGGGCCTGGAGGATCCCTCCGCGGGCCGCATCCTGCTCGACGACCTCGACATCACCGGGCTGCCGACTCACAAGCGCGACTTCGGCATGGTCTTCCAGTCGCTGGCGCTGTTTCCGCACCTCAATGTCGGCCAGAACATCGCCTACGCCCTGCGCATCCGCGGCACGCCCCGGGAAGAACAGAACGCCCGCGTGGAGGAGCTGCTCGCCCTGGTGCATCTGCCGGGCTATGCCGAGCGTCCCGTGAGCCAGCTTTCCGGTGGCCAGCGCCAGCGCGTTGCCATCGCCCGGGCACTCGCCGTTTCGCCACGCCTCTTCCTGCTCGACGAACCGCTCTCCGCCCTCGACGCGAAGCTGCGCGAGGCCATGCAGGTCGAGCTGCGCCAGCTGCAGCAGCAGCTCGGCATCACCACCATCGTGGTGACCCACGACCAGCGCGAGGCCATGACCATGGCCGACCTCGTGGTGGTGATGAGCGACGGCAGGATCCGCCAGGCCGCCCCGCCGGTGGAGATCTACCGCCAACCGGCCGACAGCTTCGTCGCCGATTTCATCGGCTCCACCAACCTGCTGGAGGTCACCCGGCAGAACGGCCAGGCCAGCATCGCCGGACAGCCGCTGCCCGGCCTCACCCTGCCCGAAGGAGAGGACGCGGCCCGCCTTTCGATCCGCCCGGAGGACGTGCACCTCACCGCGCCGGGCAAGGGTGCGCTGACCGGCAAGGTCACCTTCCTGCGCGACCTCGGCGGCACCATCGAGACCTTCGTCGAGGTCGCCGGCACCACCGTCACCGTCGTCTCCTCGCCGCGCGAGCGCCCGCAGGTCGCCGCCGGTGATACGGTCGGCCTCGACCTGCCGCCGGAAGCCTGCGTGGTGCTGCCGCGATGAGGCGGGAAAAGCCGCGCTCCCTCGCTGATCTGGCGCCGCTGATCTTTCCGGCGCTGATGCTGCTGGTCTTCTTCGTCATACCCTTCGGCATCATGGTCGCCGTCAGCTTCTTCCGGCGTCAGCAGGGTGGCTTCTACACCACCGACTTTGTGCTGGACAACTACGCGCGCTTCCTCACCGCCTTCTTCGGCGAGGTGCTCGGCTTCTCGCTGCTGCTGGCCGCCTGCGTGGCGGTCTGCTGCGTGGTGCTGGCCTATCCCTTCACCTACTTCCTGACCTGCCGCACGCGCCCGGTGCAGATCGCCTGGCTGGTGGTGCTGCTCTCGGTGCTCTCGCTTTCCGAGGTGATCATCGGCTTTGCCTGGTCGACGCTGTTCTCGCGCACAGCCGGCATCACCAACCTCTTCGTCGCCCTCGGCATGATGGAGCAGCCGACGGCGCTGCTGCCGGGCTTTGGCGCGGTGCTGACCGGCATGGTCTACCAGGCGCTGCCCTACACCATCCTCGTCCTCTACCCGGCCCTGGTCCGGCTCGAGCCGACCCTGCTGGAGGCCTCGCGCACCCTCGGCGCCTCACCGCTGCGCGGTTTCTTCGACGTGGTCATCCCGGCGTCGCGCAACACCATCGTCGCCACCCTCATCATGGTCTTCGTCTTCGCGCTGGGCTCCTACCTGCTGCCGCAGATTCTCGGCCGGCCGCAGCACTGGACCCTCTCGGTGCTGATCACCGACCAGGCGATCTACCAGTCGAACATGCCCTTCGCCGCGGCCATGGCGGTCTTCCTGGTGCTGATCTCCCTGGCGCTGGTCGGCCTCACCATGATGGTCGGCGGCCGGCGGGAGCTGCAGGCATGACGGGAGACGCGCCATGACCCCGGGCTGGCTGCGCAACGCCTACATGGCGCTGATCGCGCTGTTCCTCGCCGCCCCCCTGGTCGTCGTGGCGGGCGTCTCGGTCAACGAGAAGAAGACTCTGCTGTTTCCGCCGCAGGGCTTTTCCCTCTCCTGGTACGGCAACATCTTCAGCGCCGCCGACTGGCGCGCCGCGCTGCTTGCCTCGATCGGCGTCGCCGCGCTCTCGGCGGCGGTCGCCGTGGCCATCGCCATGCCGCTCGCCTGGTTCCTCTGGCGCCGCGTGGCGCCCTGGGCGCGGGTCTTCCAGTTCCTCGGCGTGGCCCCCTTCCTGCTGCCGCCGGTGATCACCGCCCTCGGCTTCCTCTCCTTCTGGGCCACCGCCGGCGCCTACGGCCAGCCCTGGACCGCCGTCATCAGCCACGCCATCTTCTTCGTCACCCTGCCGCTGGTCACCCTCTCCCTCGGCTTTGCTTCCATCGATCGATCGCTGGTCGAGGCCGCCGCCACCATGGGGGCCGGCGACCGGCAGGTCTTCCGCACCGTCGTGGTGCCGCTGATCACGCCTTATATCGTGTCCGGCTACGCCTTCGCCTTCGTCCTGTCGCTGAACGAGTACATCGTCGCCTACATGACCGTCGGCTTCACGCTGGAAACCCTGCCGGTCAAGATCTTCAATGCGCTGCGCTACGGCTACACCCCGACCATGGCCGCGGTGTCGATCTTCTTCGTGGCGATTGCCGCGTTGGTCTTCGGCCTGGTCGCCCGCTACGGCGACCTGCCGCGCCTGCTCGGCGCCTGGTCATCGGACGAGGCAAAATGAAGATCGCGCTGCTGCAGATGCAGGCCACGGCCGGCGACGTTGAAGCGAACCTCTCGACGATCGAGACGGCCGCCGCCGAGGCCGCGGCCGCCGGTGCCGCGCTTCTCCTCGCCCCGGAGCTCGCGACGACCGGCTATGGCGCCGGCGGGGCGCTGCGGGACATGGCGGAAGGCCTCGACGGCCCGCAGGTCACCCGGCTGGGCGCGATCGCCAGCCGGCTCGGCATCGCCCTCGTCGCCGGCCTCGCCGAGCGCGCGGGCGACGACATCTTCAACGCAGCGGTCATGCTGCGCCCGGACGCTGAGCCCAGCGTCTACCGCAAGACCCATCTCTACGGCGACTACGAACGGGCGATCTTCACGCCGGGCGAGATCGGCGTCTCCGTCACCGCGTTCCAGGGGCTGAAGCTCGGCTTTCTGATCTGCTACGACGTGGAGTTCCCGGAGAACCTGCGCCGCCTTGCCCGGGCGGGCGCCGAACTGATCCTCGTGCCCACCGCTCTTCCCCGGGGGCCCTATGCCGCCTTCATCGCGACCCAGGTGGTACCGGTGCGCGCCTTCGAGAACCAGGTCTTCGTCGCCTACGCCAATCACACGGGCAGCGACCCGCTGTTCAACTATGCCGGCCTGTCGCGTATCGCGGCGCCCGACGGCCGCTGTCTCGCCGCAGCGGACGACGACGCGGCCGCCCTGCTGTTCGCCGACATCGACCCGGCAGCCTATGGCAACAGCCGTGCCGCCAACACCTACCTGCGGGATCTGCGGCAACCCTGACCGTCATTGCCGGACTTGTTCCGGCAATCCGTCGAGACACCTGCTCCGCTGCAGCGCGCCGAAGTATGGAACCTCGCAACAAGTGCGAGGGTGACAACAAAGGAACAGGCCCGCGATCGCGCGCCAGTATTACGCGTTCTTCCTGGCCAGCGCCGCCTGGGCCGCCGCGAGGCGCGCGATCGGCACGCGGTAGGGCGAGCAGGAGACGTAGTCGAGCGGCACGGTCTGGCAGAAGGCGATGGAGGCCGGGTCGCCGCCGTGCTCGCCGCAGATGCCGAGCTTGATGTCCGGGCGCGTCTTACGGCCGCGCTCGGCGCCGATCAGCATCAGCTCGCCAACGCCCTCGGCATCCAGCGAGATAAAGGGATCCTGCTCGATCAGGCCCTGGTTCTCGTAGGCGCCGAGGAAGTTGCCGGCGTCGTCGCGCGACAGGCCATAGGCCGTCTGCGTCAGGTCGTTGGTGCCGAAGGAGAAGAACTCGGCGCCCTCGGCGATCTCCGAGGCGCGCAGGCAGGCGCGCGGCAATTCGATCATGGTGCCGACAAGGTAGTTGATCTCGACGCCCTCGGCCTTGCGCACCTCCGCGGCGACCCTGTCGATCAGCTCGCGCAGCACCTCGAATTCCTTCTTCACGGAGATCAGCGGGATCATCACCTCCGGCTCGACGGTGCTGCCGGTTTCCTTCTCCACGGCGGCCACGGCCTCGAAGATGGCGCGAGCCTGCATCTCGTAGATTTCCGGGTAGGTGATGCCGAGGCGGCAGCCGCGGTGACCCAGCATGGGGTTGGTCTCGACCAGCTTCAGCGAGCGCGCGCGCACGTGCTCGACGCTCAACCCTGAGGCCTCGGCGACCTCAGCCACGGCGGCGTCCTCGTGCGGCAGGAACTCGTGCAGCGGCGGGTCGAGCAGACGGATGGTGACCGGCCGTCCGGCCATCTCCTTGAACAGCGCGATGAAGTCCTCGCGCTGGTAGGGCAGCAGCTTGGCCACGGCCCGGGTTCGATCCTCCAGCTTCTCGGCCAGGATCATTTCCCGCACCGCGTCGATGCGGTCGCCTTCGAAGAACATGTGCTCGGTCCGGCACAGCCCGATGCCGCTCGCGCCAAAGGACACCGCGTT
>JBFGUI010000157.1:0-9176 GCA_041565695.1 Kiloniellaceae bacterium | reverse complement strand
GTCTACGGCGAGGACACGCTGGAAGAGGCGGCGCAGCAGGCGGGCCTGGCCTGCTGCGAGGCGCAGCCCTGCGGCCCGTCCGCGGCCCAGGAAAGCACCGGAAAGGGCGGCCGCGATGGGGCCTGCTGCGGCTGAGCCGGGAGCAAAAAATGCTGCGCAGCATGACCATCTATGCTGCGCAGCAATTTCGTCATTTCAATAGCTTAGAGATCAACTCTCCAATTCGCGGAAGGCTTGGTGGAGCTTTGCTTCCGAGGAGGTGACGAAGGCCTCCATGTTGCGGATGCGCTGCTCCTGCTCGCGGTAGCGGTGGCGCAGCCGCGACAGGCTTTCGCTCGGCTTGAGGCGCACCTGGCGCCAGAACTCCTTCTCCGCGTCGGACTGGTAGTGGTACTCCGGCGCCCGGTCGATCAGCAGGGCCGCCAGGAAGTAGGCGATCAGGGTCGGCGCGGTGAACATGAACAGGGCGATCACCGCCACGATGCGGACCACGAAGACGCTGACCCCGAAATAGTCGGCCAGCCCGGCGCAGACGCCGAAGATGCGGCCGCGCGCCGTGTTGCGGTAGAGCCGGCTGGGCCGGGCGCCATCCCGGCCGCCGCGGGGCGAGCCGGCGCTGCCGCCGGGACCCGTGCCGCTCCCCTCGCCGGGGGCGGCGTGGCGGGGAGGGCGATCGTAGGGGCAGGTCACAGCTGCTTCCTCCAGTCCGTCACCTCGGCATCGAGGATGCGTTCCAGCGCGTTGATGCGCTGCTCCATGCGCTCCGAGTTCTTCCACAGTTCCTCGAGCAGCTGCTCCTCGTCGCTCGACAGCGCCTTGGTCGCCTTCCAGCGGGTGGTGTAGTGGGCAATGATCCAGATCGGCGCCACGACGGCGAGGAAGAGGATGCCCAGTACTTCGTAGTCCATCGGGAATTAAGCTCCTTGGCTGGGGCGGCGCCTCACTCGCCGGCCTTGGGTGCCGCCTTGGCCTTGGCAACCCGCGCCTTCAGGGCGGCCAGCTCGTCCTCGATCACCGATTCCGCGGCGAGCTCGGAGATCTCCTCGGCCAGGGTCTTGCCGCGTCCGAGGTCGAAGGCCTCGACCTCGCCCTCGGCCGCGTCGAGCTTCTTTTCCACCTGCTCAAAGCGGGCGAAGGCGTCGTCGACGCGCCCGTCGTAGAGATTGCGGCGCACGCGCAGGCGCGAGGAAGCGGTCTCGTGGCGGGCCGTGATCGACTGCTGCTTGGCCTTGGCTTCGCGCAGCTTGCTCTCCAGCTTGGCGATATCCGCCTCGCCCTGGGCCAGCATGGCGTCGAGCTCGTCGAACTCCTCCTTCAGCAGCCCGGCGGTCTCGGCCAGCTTCGCCTTTTCCACCAGGGCACCCTTGGCGAGGTCCTCGCGCCCCTTGGTGAGCGCCAGCTCGGCCTTTTCCGCCCAGCCGCGCTGGGCCTCCTGCAGGCGGGCCAGGCGGCGCGCCGTCTCCTTCTTCTCGGCGATGGTCTTGGCGGCGGTGGAGCGCACCTCCACCAGGGTGTCCTCCATTTCCTGGATCACCAGGCGGATGATCTTTTCCGGATCCTCCGCCCGGTCGAGAATCGAGTTGAGGTTGGAATTGATGATGTCGGCGAGGCGGGAGAAGATGCCCATCGGTCTCGGTCCTTGTCGTCTCTGTCGGTTATCTCGGTGTCGATCGGCGGAGCTGCAAGCCGCATCTCGGCCGGGTCAAGGGGTCAGGTCTTGCGCATCACGTTAGCAGGGCGCCCAGCAGCAGACCGCCGGCGAACATCAGCCAGTGGTCCAGGGTGCGGCTGCGCAGGTAGTCGCGGGTGCGCTCGACCCAGCGGTCGAGCGGATCCCCGCCGCGCGGGTCCCGGGCGCGCTGGCCCGCTCCCCTGGGGCAGGTGTCGGAGGCTTCGTTCCATCTCTGCATGGCGTCCCTGCACTGGTTGGCTTGGGGTTGTGGTGCTTTTCACCTCACTCTTGGCAAGTGCCGTGCCAAACGGCCCCAAACCTCTCAAGCATCTGATTCAAAATTGAAAAACTGACGACGCGCAAAACCGGTCGCCCGCACTCTTTCGGCGTTTATCGCCATTGTTTAGTGTTTTTTCCCTTTTAGTAGTTATATTCACCTCATGGCCAGTCCCGACCTGCCGCCGCTGCTGGGTGAATCGCCCGCCTTTCTGGCCCTCGCCGAGGACATCTCGCGCGTCGCCGCGCTGGAACGCCCGGTCCTGGTGATCGGCGAGCGCGGCACCGGCAAGGAACTGGTCGCCGCCCGGCTGCATTTCCTGTCGCAGCGCTGGGACGGCCCCTTGGTCAAGCTGAACTGCGCGGCGCTGGCGGAGAACCTGCTGGAAAGCGAGCTCTTCGGCCACGAGGCCGGCGCCTTCACCGGGGCGGTGAAGCGCCGCGGCGGGCGCTTCGAGATGGCCGACGGCGGCAGCCTTTTTCTCGACGAGATCGCCGCCGCCAGCCAGGCGGTGCAGGAAAAGCTGCTGCGGGTCATCGAATACGGCGCTTTCGAACGGGTCGGCGGCAACGCCACGCTGCAGGTCGACGTGCGGGTGATCGGCGCCACCAACGTGGACCTGCCGGCGGCCGCCGAGGCCGGCCGCTTCCGTGCCGACCTGCTGGACCGCCTGGCCTTCGAGGTGATCACCCTGCCGCCGCTGCGCGCCCGGCCCGAGGACATCCCCCTGCTGGCCGGCTACTTCGGCCGCGAGATGGCCGGCGAACTGGGCTGGCCCCGATTCCCCGGCTTCGCCGAGGCGGCCATGGAACGGCTGCTGGCCCACGCCTGGCCGGGCAACGTGCGCGAGCTGCGCAACGTGGTGGAGCGCGCCATCGCCCGCGGCGGACCCGATCGCCCCATCGAACGGGTGGTGCTCGATCCCTTCGCCAGCCCCTGGCCGCTGGCCGCCGCAGCCGACGCCGCGGCGGTGCGCAGGCCGGCACGGACTGCGACGGCTACGCCGGTTCAGCCCGCGGCGCCCGGCGCCATGCTCTCAGACCCGGCGCGGGCCTTCGACCTGCGCGAGGCCCTGAAGCGGGTCGAGCACGATCTGCTGAGCCAGGCCCTGGCGGCCCAGCGCTACAACCAGAAGGCCACCGCCCGCCAGCTCGGCCTGACCTACGACCAGCTGCGCAACCGGCTGCGCAAGCACGGCCTGCTGGGCACCGGGGGCGCCGCCGACAGCGGCTGACGGCGGGCGAGGCGGGTCTAGAAGTGTTCGCCGCGCAGCACCTCGACATCTGACAGGGTCGCGATCGCCGCGTAGTCGCCGAGCAGGCTCTGCAGCTCCTCGAGCACCTGCCGCGCCTGGGTCTCCGGCATGATGGAGACGATCATCCGCATGGCGCCGGCACTGCTGATCTCGCCTTCCTGCCAGACGCCGCCGTGGCCCTTGCCGGCCAGACAGCGCAGCACGGTGTAGCCGCGCACGCCCTTGGCCTCCAGCACCTCGGTCACGCGGCGCTGCAGCGGCGCCTCGACGATGATGTCCAGCCTCTTGCGCAGATGGGTCTCCATGGGCGGTCTCCGGCTTCAGCTGCCCGACAACAAACCGGCAAGCGCGAAGTAGAGCGGGATGCCGAGCGTCAGATTGAAGGGGAAGGTAATGGCAAGCGCCAGGGTCAGGTAGATGCCCGGGCTCGCCTCCGGCACCGCCAGGCGCATCGAGGCCGGCACGGCGATGTAGGAGGCGCTGCCGCAGAGCACGGCGAGCAGGGCCATCTCGGCCGTGCCGAGGCCCAGCAGCAGGCCGGCGGCGAACCCGAAGGCCGCGCCCAGCAGCGGCATGACGAGGCCGAAGGCGACGAGGCGCAGGGAAAGCTCGCGGGCCGCGCGCAGGCGGGCGGCCGCCACCAGCCCCATGTCCAGCAGGAAGAGGCAGAGCACCCCCTTGAAGGGCGCCACCACGAAGGGTGCGATGGTTTCCAGGCCGCGCGGCCCAGTGATCCAGCCGATGACGAAGGCGCCGATCAGCAGCACCACGCTGCCGTTGAGGAAGATCTCCCGCAGCAGGTCGCGGTCCAGCGCGACGCGGCGCCGGGCGCCGGCGGCCGCGCTGCCCCGCCGGGCGAGCCAGATACCGCTGACGATCGCCGGGGTTTCCATGACCGCCATGACGGCCACCATGACGCCGTCGAAGCTGAGGTCCATGAGAGACAGGAACTCGGTCGCCGCGACGAAGGTCACCACGGAGATCGACCCGTAGTGAGCGGCCACCGCCGCGGCGTCGGCCTGACGCAGGCCGGTGAAGGCGCGCAGGATGGCATAGGCGACCAGCGGGATGACGAAACTCAAGACGATCCCGGCGCCCAGCAGCCCCGCCGTGGTCCAGTCGATGCCCTGCTTGTTCAGCTCCGCGCCGCCCTTGAAGCCGATGGCGAGCATCAGGTAGAGCGCCATGGCCTTGCCGACGGCCTCCGGCACGGCGAGGTCGGAGCGCAGCAGCGACGCCGCAAAGCCGAGGGCAAAGAACAGGATGATCGGCGACAGCAGGCCGTCGAGGGCAAGGGAAAACGGATCGGCCAAGAAGTCAGTCCCCCGAAGTCGGTTCCTGGCCTGCTAACTAAAGGATTTCCGAAATCCGTCAAGGCTTTGGATGGCGCGCCGCGGAACGCCGGATCAAGAGCACATAGCGCTTGTGGAAACGCCCGGCGGATTCAATTATCGGGCAGCCCGCCGCGCCCCGGCTGCCGGCGCGACGGGCGCTCGGCAGGAGCCCTGAAGAAGGCTCCGCAGAGGTTAAAACTCACATGTGAGAGCTCGGGAGGAAATCACAGTGGACAACGTCGGCAAGGTATTCAGCCGAAACGGCCTGCAGCAGCACGGCCTGAAAGACATCCGAACCGCCTATTGGAACCTCGACACCGCCGCCCTCTACGAGGAGACGCTGCGACGCGGTGAAGGCCAGCTGGCCGAGGGCGGCGCCCTGGTGGTGCTGACCGGCAAGCACACGGGCCGCTCGCCCAACGACAAGTTCATCGTCCGCGAGGCGGAGACCGAGGGCGACATCTGGTGGGGCAAGGTCAACGTCGCCATCGACGAGGCGGGCTTCGAGCGCCTCGAAGCCAAGATCATCGACTACCTGAAGGGCCGCGACGTCTTCGTGCAGGACGTCCATGCCGGTGCCGATCCCGAGTACCGCCTGCCGGTGCGGGTGGTCAGCGAGAGCGCCTGGCACTCGCTCTTCACCCGCAACATGTTCCTGCAGCCGCGCGAGGCGGAGCTGGGCGACTTCCAGCCGCAGTTCACCGTGCTGCATGCGCCCTACTGCCATGCCGACCCCGAGGTCGACGGCACCAACAGCGAGAGCTTCATCGTCGTCAGCTTCGCCCGCCGCACCGTGCTGGTCGGCGGCACGGTCTATGCCGGCGAGATCAAGAAGTCGATCTTCTCGATCCTCAACTACCTGCTGCCGGAGCGCGGCGTGCTGCCGATGCACTGCTCGGCCAACATCGGGCCCGCGGGCGACACGGCGATCTTCTTCGGCCTCTCGGGCACCGGCAAGACCACGCTCTCGGCCGATGCCAGCCGCCACCTGATCGGCGACGACGAGCACGGCTGGTCGGCCAACGGCGTGTTCAACTTCGAGGGCGGCTGCTATGCCAAGGTCATCCGCCTCGACCCGCAGGCGGAGCCGGAGATCTACGCCACCACCGGGCGCTTCGGCACGGTGCTGGAAAACGTGGTGCTCGACCCGGTCACCCGGCGCCTTGACCTCGACGACAACCGCTACACCGAGAATACCAGGGCCAGCTATCCCCTCGACTTCATCCCCAACGTGGTCGAAGGCGGCATGGCCGGGCAGCCCAAGAACATCGTCATGCTGACCGCCGATGCCTTCGGCGTGCTGCCGCCGATCTCCAAGCTGACGCCCGAGCAGGCCATGTACCACTTCCTTTCCGGCTACACCGCGCGGGTCGCCGGCACGGAGAAGGGCATGGGCGCCGAGCCCTCGGCCACTTTCTCGACCTGCTTCGGCGCCCCCTTCATGCCGCGCCACCCTTCGGTCTACGCCAAGATGCTGGGCGAGAAGATGGCGGCCACCGGGGCCAACTGCTGGCTGGTCAACACCGGCTGGACCGGCGGCGCCTACGGCACCGGCGAGCGCATGAAGATCGCCCACACCCGCGCCATGGTGCGTGCGGCGCTGTCCGGCAGCCTCGACGGCATTGCGGCGGCCAAGCACCCGCTGTTCGGCCTGGCCATGCCAGAGAGCTGTCCGGACGTTCCGGCCGAGGTGCTCAACCCGCGCAACACCTGGAACGACAAGCAGGCCTACGACCTGACGGCCCGCGACCTGACCCAGCGTTTCGAGTCGAACTTCAAGCAGTTCGAGGCCTACGTCGACGACGGAGTCGTGGCGGCCGGCATTCGCGCCGCGGCGTGACGCTCCCACAGGACCGCAACGGTCGCAAGTCGGCCCGCCCCGACAAAGGGGCGGGCCCCACCGCCGGGCGGATTCTCGACGTCGCGCAGGACATGGTCCAGCAGCGCGGCTACCACGATTTCAGCTTCCGCGACATCGCCGACGTTCTCGGCATCAAGTCGGCCAGCATCCACTACCACTTCGCCAGCAAGACGGACCTCGGCAGGGCCCTGGTGGAGCGCTATCGCCGCGCCTTTCTCGAAGAGCTGGCGGCCGTCGAGGCGCGTCATGCCACGGCACCCCGGCGCCTCAAGTCCTTCGTGGCGCTGTTCCGCCGCACGCTGAGCGACGACCGCCTCTGCCTCTGCGCCATGCTGGGGGCCGAGCGCGGCGGCCTGCCGCAAGAGGTCAACGCGGAAGTGCAGGGCTTTTTCGCCGATTCCGCAACCTGGCTGGTGGCGGTGCTGAAGCAGGGCCGCGCGGCCGGCGAGATCGATTTCCTCGGCACGCCCCAGGCCATGGCCGATCACATCCTGGGCCTCATGGAAGGGGCCATGGTCCTGGCCCGCAGCCTCGACGACCTCTCCCGCTTCGACCGGGCCACGGCCGCGCTGCTGCGCATCCTGCAGCCGGTCAGCCCGCCCCCTCGGTCTCGATCTTGATCGTCCGTCCACAGTGCTTGCAGTGCACGGCATCGGGATCGTGGCGGATCAGGCCGCAGTCCGGGCAGGTGTAGCGGATCTTGCGCGGCTGAAAGATGGTCTGCGCCAGGCGCAGGAACAGCGCCACGCCGATGATCATGATCAGCACCGCCATGAGGCGCCCGCCATCGCCGACCATGGTGATGTCGCCGAAGCCGGTGGTGGTGAGAGTCGCCACGGTGAAGTAGAGCGCATCAAGGTAGGTGACGATGTTCGGGTTGCTGGTATGCTGCAGCACGAAGACCAGCGCAGTGGTCACGAAGATGAAGACGCCGAGATTGACGCAGGCGACGATGATGTCCTCGTTGCGGCGGAAGAAGGCGGTCTCGTTCCGCAGGTCGCGCAGCACGTGGTAGGAGTGCAGCAGGCGCAGGGCGCGCAGCACCCTGAGGAACGACAGGTTGGCGGTCAGGAAGGGCGCCAGCAGCAGGGTGAGGATTACGAGGAAGTCTGCCACGGTGTAGAGCTGGCGCAGCATGCGCAGCTTGGAAGGCGCGATCCACAGTCGCGCCAGCAGGTCGGCGAGGATCACCAGGCCGATGACGAAGTCGGCGGCCAGGATGAAGGGGGTCGGGTGATCCGGCGCGGTGACGATGAAGAAGGCGATGGTGAAGAGGTCGAAGGCGATGAGGCCGTAGCGGAAGCGCTTGGCCGCCCCGCTGCTGCCGGTATAGAGCAGCCGCACCGTCTGCTTCAGCCGTGATTCGGCCATGTGATCTCCTGCTCTCCGCGACCTGAAATGACTAGCTGAGAAAACGCGGCAGGCGATCGAGGAACCTCTCCACATCCTCCAGCGTGGTGAAGAGGTGTACCGAGAGCCGCACCCTGCCGTGGTCGCTCCACACCAGGATATCCTCTTCCGCGGCGCGGCGCATCACGGCGGCGGGATCGTCACAGCGGAAGCAGACGTTGCCGGCGTGGTTTTCCGGCCCCGCCGGGGTCATGACCTCCAGGTCCAGGTCGGCGAGACCGGAGATAAGATCCTCGGCGAGGTCGCGGTTGTGGGCGGCGATGGCAGCGATGCCGAAGCCCTCGAGATAGGCCAGGGACTCGCGCAGCAGGTAGGTCCCTATGTGCCCGGCGTTGCCGTATTCGAAACGCCGCGCGTCCGGCTTCAGCACGTAGTCGCCGGGCGTCGCCCCCTCGCGCGCCGAGGCCCAGCCGGCACCGGCCGGCGCAAAGTCCGGCTGGCGCCGCCGGTTCCAGGCGAAGACTCCGTCGTGGATGCCGAGGGCGAACTTGTAGCAGGCCGCGACCAGGAAGTCCGAGAGGTCGCCGCGCAGCGGCACGGCGCCGAAGGCGTGGCTGGCGTCGACCAGCAGGGCGGCGGGCAGGGCGTCCAGCCCGGCGGAAACCTTCTCCAGATCCACGTGCTGGCCGGTCAGGGCGTTCACCTGGCTGACGTAGACGAGGCGCGTGCGCGCGTCGCAAGCGGCCAGCAGGTCGTCCTCGCCCAGCACCCAGCCGCGCGCCGCCACCAGGCGCAGCTCCACCCCGCGGCGCTTCAGGCTGGCCAGCGCGAAGCGGCCGGAGGCGTAGTCGAGCTCCGGCACCACCGCGTTGTCGCCGGGCTGCCAGTCGATGCCCTGGACCACCTGCATGATGCCCTCGGAGGCGTTGCCGAGGAAGGCGATGTCGCCGGCTTCCAGCCCTGCCCAGCGCGCCACCGCGGCGCGCACCTCGTCCTCCACCGCCCAGTGCGCCCAGTAGCCGGGATAGCCGCCGGCCTTGTCGCGGGCGAAGGCCTCGAAGGCGGCGCGGTGCTTGACCAGCAGCGGCGGCTCGCCGCCGGTGGCGAGATGGATCTTGCCTTCGAGGCCGATGAAGTCGCGCCGGGGCGCGGGGAGGATGCGGCTCATGGCCGAAGCCTAGGACGAAGCGCAGCCGGAGTCACCGCGCTGTTTGGGCGGGCAGGGGACCGTGCCGTAGGAGCAGAACACGCAGCAGTCGCCGGACAGCGGACGGAGCCGCGCCTCGCACGATGGACAGTCATAGAAGTACACGCAACGATCCTCGGGCATCGTCTCCGCCGTTTGCGTGCCGCAGCTCGGACAGGTCAACGTGCTGGTCGAGATCAAGGCTACACCACGTCGAGAGAAGCCAGAATCGGGCACTCGC
>JBFGUI010000156.1:0-9260 GCA_041565695.1 Kiloniellaceae bacterium | reverse complement strand
GGCCGGCCGCTCGGCGCGCTGGAAGAGGGCCGGCGCGCCGACCTGCTGGTGCTCGACCCCGCCCATCCCGAGGTCGAAAGCCTGCCGCCGCAGCGCCTGCTCGACGCCCTGGTCTTCGCCGGCAACCGCAACCCCGTCCGCGACGTCATGGTCGGGGGGGCGTGGGTGGTGACCGAGGGGCGGCACAAAGGCGAGGAAGTCGTGCAGGCGGGCTACGGGGCGGCGGTGAAACAGCTCCTCGCCTAGTTTCGCGATCCCCCTTGACGCGCCGCTGCATCTCCTGTATTTAACCGATCAGTTATTTAACAAGATGGTTCAACAGCGATGCCGGACGGCTCCCAGAACGACGCCCTCAGCGCCACCTTCGCGGCCCTGGCGGACCCGACCCGCCGGGCCATCCTGGCGCGGCTGGCGGGCGGCGAGGCCACGGTCTCGGAACTGGCCGAGCCCTTCGACATGAGCCTGCCGGCGGTCTCCAAGCATCTCAAAGTCCTGGAGCGCGCCGGCCTGGTCGCGCGCAGCCGCACGGCGCAGTGGCGGCCCTGCCACCTGGAGGCGGGCCCGCTGCAGCAGGCCTACGGCTGGCTGGAGACCTACCGCCGCTTCTGGGAGGGCAGCTTCGACCGCCTGGAGGCCTACCTCGACGAACTGCAGATGAAGGGAAAAGACCATGGCCGCGAAAACTAGCGGCACCGGCCAATCCGCCACGGCCGCGCGCGAGGACGCCGGCCGCACGCTCGTCATCAGCCGCGTCTTCGATGCGCCGCGCGCGCTGGTGTTCAAGGCCTTCAGCCAGCCCGAGCACGTCGCCCGCTGGTTCGGCCCGGAGAACCACACGGTGGCGACCTGCGAGATGGATTTCCGCGTCGGCGGGGCGTACTTCTTCGTGCTGCGCTCGCCCGCCGGCAAGGAGCACCGGCTGAAGGGCGTCTACCGCGAGATCGCGCCGCCCGAGCGCCTCGCCTTCACCTGGGCCTGGGTCGACGCCGAAGGGACCTGCTCCTCGCAGGAAACCCTGGTCGAGCTGAGCTTCGCGGAAGAGGGCGACAGGACGCGCCTCACGCTGCACCAGGCGCTCTTCGAGACGACGGACGCGCGCGACGCCCACAGCCAGGGCTGGACCTCCACGCTCAACAGCCTGGAGCGCTACCTGGCCGAAATGTGAAAGCTGCGCCGGCGCTCGAACAGCCAACCACAAAGAGACAGAGAAGGAGTCCCCCATGCCTTCGCCACAGACCGCAGCGCAGAAACCGGCCGCCCACGCGGTGGTGTCGCCAAAGGAATGGCTCGCCGCGCGCAAGAAGCTGCTGCAACAGGAAAAAGACTTCACCCGGCAGCGCGACGCGCTCTCCGCCGCGCGCCGCGCACTGCCCTGGGTCAAGGTCGACAAGGACTACGTCTTCGAGGGACCGCAAGGCCAGGCGAGCCTGGCCGAGCTCTTCGCCGGCAACAGCCAGCTCATCGTCTACCACTTCATGCTGGGGCCGGGCTGGGGCGAGGGCTGCATGTCCTGTTCTTACCTGGCCGACCACTTCGACGGCATGCTGGCGCACCTCAACGCGCGCGACGTCTCCTTCGCCGTGGTCTCGCGCGCGCCGCTGAAGGAGATCGAGCCTTTCAAGCAGCGCATGGGCTGGGGCTTCCGGTGGGTCTCGTCGCACGGCAGCGACTTCAACCGCGACTACCACGTCAGCTTCACGGAACAGGAGATCGCGCAGGAAAAGGCCTTCTACAATTTCAGCGCGGGCGGCTTTCCCTCCGAGGAGGCGCCGGGCGCCAGCGTGTTCTTCAAGGACGGCGACGGACAGGTGTTCCACACCTACTCCTGCTACGCCCGCGGCCTCGACATCCTGATCGGCACCTACAACTTCCTCGACCTGGTGCCCAAGGGCCGCGACGAGGACGACCTCGAGTGGACCATGGCCTGGATCCGCCACCACGACCGCTACGGCGACGCGGCGGAATAGGCCTTCCTTTCGCAGCAAGGGCGGCGTCATCTTCGTAGCGCGCCCACCGCAGCCCAGTCTCTTGCCTGTCGAAGGCTTGAAGCTGAAGGGGTGTCACCCCCACCCTGACCCTCCCCCAGCAACAGGAGGAGGGAAGTTTTTGGAGAGCCCTTGTGGATTGTCCTTCCCCCTCGAGTGGGGAAGGTTGGGATGGGGGTGAAGACCGAAGGTCTTCGGACCTGGCAAAGAGCCGCGCAGGCGTGCGCTTTGCATCACCGTACAATCTCCGTTTGAGCGCGGCCGGCATTGCGCTATCGTCTTGTCGGCTAGGGGACGTGTGGCCTGTGGGTCCATCCGGCGCGGGCCGCGCAGCAACTCGACGCGAATACACTGGATAACTGGGAGAATTCACAATGTTGGGAAGGATACGCAGGAGCCCGCTCCTGCTCGCGGTCCTCGCGGCGCCTCTGGCCCTGGCTCTGGCGAGCGCCCCGGCGGCGGCCGAGGTCAAGACCAAAACCATCGAATACAAGGACGGCGACACGGTGCTGACCGGGCTCTTGGCCTGGGACGACGCGGCCGGCGGCAAGCGCCCCGGCGTGCTGGTGGTGCATGAATGGTGGGGCCTCAACGACTATGCCAAGGGCCGCGCCGAAAAACTGGCGGCCGAGGGCTACGTCGCCTTCGCCCTCGACATGTACGGCGACGGCAAGGTCACCGACCACCCGGACCAGGCCGGCGCCTGGATGAAGGAGATCACCGCGAACGCCGAGGTCTGGACCCGGCGGGCGCAGCTCGGCCTCGAGATCCTCAAGGCGCAGGACCAGGTCGCCGGCGACTCGCTGGCGGCGATCGGCTACTGCTTCGGCGGCTCGACGGTGATGCAGATGGCCTATGCCGGATCGGAGGTGAAGGCGGTCGCCTCCTTCCACGGCTCGCTGCCGCCGCCGCCGGAAAGCGTCAAGTCGATCTCTCCACGGGTCTTCGTCGCCCACGGCCGCGACGACGCCTTCATCCCGAAAGAACGCGTGCTGGCCTTCCAGGACGGGCTCGACAGGGCCGGGGCGACCTGGGACATGAGCATCTACTCCGGCACCCGCCACGGTTTCACCAACTCGGGTGCGGGCGCCTACGGGATGGAGAACCTGCAGTACAACGCCCGGGCGGACAGGGAGTCCTGGGCCGCCATGCTGCGCATGTTCGAGGAAACCCTCAAGGGTATGTGAAGTTCGAGGTAGCCACCTTCACCGATGTCGTCCCGGCACTTGATGCCGGGACCCATTGGCCTCGGCAAGCGGAACGGGTGCGGTGCAGGAGCGTTCCCGAGCCTCGATCGTCACCCTCGCACTTGTTGCGAGGGTCCATTGCTCGGCCCGCTGGTTTCTTGCGAGCGGCACAATGGATTGCCGGGACAAGCCCGGCAATGACGGGTGTTGTGGTGGCGAGGCGCAGTAAGAAATCTGCTATGACCGGTTAAGCGGCGATGCCAATGGGCCCCGGGATCAAGTCCCGGGGCGACAGTGGAGTTTATTACACCCAGGGGCAGTGGCTGTTGGAGGCGCCGAAGGTGCGGCCCTCCTTGAAGCGCGAGAAGGCGAAGGGCTCCAGCTCTGCCACCTTGTTGTCGCCGGCCAGGATCTTCGCCACCAGCTTGCCGACGCCGGTCATTTTGAAGCCGTGGTTCGAGTCGGCGATCATGTAGGCGTTGGGCAGGATCCAGTCGAAGATCGGCACGTTGTCCGGCGTGAAGGCGCCGATGCCGCCGTTGCGCCGGTCCTTGAAGTTCTTCCGATGGCCCTTGAAGCGCGGCATGAGGTAGGCCATGGCCGCCGTCATGTAGTCGGCGAACCAGTCGTCGGCCTGGTATTCGTCGTTGTCCCAGCCGTAGGGGTCGAGCACCGCCTTGGGGCCGATCTTTATCGGGATGGTGCCGCCCTGCACGCCGGCGCGCTCCATGCGCTCGGCGCCATTCTTCCAGTAGACGTAGAGGTGGTCGGAGATCTCCTTGCCGGTCTCCTCGTCGACCACCGGCGTGTTCATCAGCTCGACGTGCAGCACCGGCGGGTCGAGGTCGCGGGCGTCGCGGTAGGGCCTGTCGATGTAGACCTCGCCCTCCAGCAGGCGCCAGTAGGTCCACATATCGAGCGTCCGGGTGCCACCGTCGCGATACTTCGCCTCGATAGTGGCCGGCTTGCCGAGCAGCTCCCAGTGCTTGCCGATCCAGGCGCCGTAGCACAGCACCGCGACGTCGCAGGCGATGTCGCCCTGGTTGGTGTGCAGCCTGGAGATGCGGCCGTTGGTGATGTCGTAGCCGGTTACCTCGACACCGGAGAGGATCTCGACGCCGTGCTGCGCGCACTTGCCGGCGAGGCCGGCGACGGCCTGGCGCGTGCCGGCGTAGCCGGAGGGGCGCTCGTGCAGCACCACGCCGACCTTCTCGGTGTTGAAGTCCGGCCAGTAGCCCTTGAGGAAAGCCTTGGCCTCCTTGCCGACGTAGACGTCGGAGTGGTAGCCGCAGGCGTTCTGGCTCCGGGTGATCTTCTCGTAGTCGGCGGCCTGGTTCTCCTCGCCGACGGAGATGTAGCCGACCTGCTGGAAGCCGAAGTGCACCGGGTCCTCCATCCAGACGTCGACGGAGTGGCGCAGGATCGGGTGCAGCGCCTCGGTCATGTAGAAGTTGCGCACGCAGCCGCAGGCGATGCCGGTCGCCCCGGCGCCCGGCGCGGTCTTGTCGAGCACGACGATGTCCCTGCCGGAGCCCTTGCCGCGGGCCTCCAGCTCCCGGGCCAGGTGCCAGGCGGTGGAGAGGCCGTGCACGCCGGCCCCGACGATGACATAGGTTTTCGATTCCGGAAGTACGGTCATGGTGGTGGGGTTCCCTGTCAGGTCTTTATCGACGGTCCGCGTCGACCGGCGCCCACCTTGACCGTCTGGTCCGCTAAGGGAAGCGCGCCTCCTCCCCCACCTGCGCCGGCCGGAAGCGTCCCGACCTTTCCGCCTGTGCCCGGGGCGGCCCTTAGGCCGCCGCATCCCCCGCGCGTACTTGGGCCGGAGCGACAAAGCGCTGTCGTATATACAAGAGACGCGGCCGGCTTGTATATACAATTAGGGGGTTCACGGAGCGCGGCGCTCTCGCCGCCCGAGGAGGCAGCATGGCACAAGACGGCACGCGCCGGCGGGCGCGCCAGGGGGCCGGGGCCCGCGGCGGCGGCCGCGGCGGCGGACTGAAGCAGCTGCCCTGGCGGGTGCCGCAAAGCCCCTACCGGCCGCTCGAGGTGTTGTCGCCCGAGCAGATCGAGATGATCAGCGAGGCCGCCTTCCGCATCCTGGAAGAGGTCGGCATGGACTTCCTCCACCCCGAGGCGCTCGACATCCTGGGCCAGGCCGGCGCGGCGGTGACGCCGGGCAGCCAGCGGGTGCGCCTCGACCGCGGCCTGCTGCGCGAGGCGCTGGCCAGCGCGCCGGCGCGGTTCACCCTGCACGCGCGCAACCCGGCCCACGACCTGCCGATCGGCGGGCGCCACCTGGTCTTCGGCTCGGTCGGCTCGGCGCCCAATTCCTCCGACCTCGACGGCGGGCGGCGGCCCGGCAACCAGCGCGACTACCAGGACTTCCTGCGCCTCATCCAGGCCTTCAACGTGGTTCACTTCACCGCCGGCTATCCGGTCGAGCCGGTCGACCTGCACCCGGCGACCCGCCACCTGGACTGCATCCGCGACTGCCTGGTTCTCACCGACAAGGTGTTCCATGCCTATTCCCTCGGCCGCACCCGCATCCTGGACGCGCTGGAGATGGTGCGCCTCGGCTACGGCCTCAGCGAAGCCGAGCTGGTGGAAAAGCCGCGGCTCTTCACCATCGTCAACACCTCCTCGCCGCTGCGCCTCGACGGGCCGATGATCGAGGGCGTCATCGAGATGGCGCGCCACGGCCAGGTGGTCGCCATCACCCCCTTCACCCTGTCCGGCGCCATGAGCCCGGCGACGGTGGCCGGCGCGCTGGCCCAGCAGCACGCCGAGGCCATGGCCGGGCTGGCGCTGGCCCAGCTGGTCAATCCCGGCGCCCCGGTGATCTACGGCGGCTTCACCTCCAACGTCGACATGAAGTCCGGCGCGCCGGCTTTCGGCACCCCGGAGTACACCCGCGCCGCCATCGCCGGCGGCCAGCTGGCCCGCCACCTGAACCTCCCCTACCGCTCGTCCAACGCCAACGCCGCCAACTGCGTCGACGCCCAGGCGGCCTACGAATCGCAGATGTCGATCTGGGGCGCGCTGATGGGCCAGTCGAACTTCCTGATGCACGGCGCCGGCTGGCTGGAGGGCGGGCTCTGCGCCTCCTTCGAGAAGTTCGCGCTGGACGCCGAGATGCTGCAGATGATGAGCGAGGTGATGATGCCGCTGGAGGTGAGCGAGGAGGCCATCGGTCTGGAGGCGATCCGCGAGGTCGGCCCCGGCGGGCATTTCTTCGGCGCGGCCCACACCCTGGCGCGCTACGAGAGCGCCTTCTACGCCCCGATGCTGTCGGACTGGCGCAACTTCGAGACCTGGCAGGAGGCCGGCGGCGAAACCGCGACCCAGCGCGCCAACCGGCTCTACAAGGCGGTGCTGGCCGACTTCACGCCGCCACTCCTCGACCCGGCGATCCGCGAGGCGCTGGACGACTTCGTTGCCCGCCGGACGAGGGAGGGGGGTGCGGAAGCCGCATAGCTCCGGGCCGGCAAAGTCAGATAAAGTCACGCCGCGATGACCGGCCTTTCCGACAATTCGCGCGGTGCCCTCTTCATGTCGATCTGCATGGCGGGCTTCGTGCTCAATGACGCCATGATCAAGCTGGTGACCCAGGACATCAGCCTGTTCCAGGCGATCTTCCTGCGCGGTATCCTGGCCAGCCTGCTGATCGGCGGGCTCGCCTGGTGGCGCCGCCAGCTGTTCTATAGGGTGGCGCCCAGGGACCGGAAGATGCTGGTGCTGCGCATCGTCGGCGAGCTGGGCGGCACGATCTGCTACCTCAGCGCCCTGATGCACATCCCCATCGCAAATGCCACGGCGATCCTGCAGGCCCTGCCGCTGGCCGTCACCCTGGGCGCGGCGGTGTTCCTGAAGGAGCCAGTCGGCTGGCGCCGCTACACGGCGATCGGCATCGGCTTCGCCGGGGTGATGATCATCGTGCGGCCGGGCGCGGAGGGCTTCGACGCCTTCGCCCTGCTGGCCGTGCTGGCGGTCCTCTTCGTGACGCTGCGCGACCTGGCGACGCGCCAGCTGCCGGTCCAGGTGCCCTCGCTCTTCGTCGCCTTCTGCACCGCCGTCACCATCATGGTCTTCGGCGCCGTCATGCTGCCCTTCACGGAGTGGCGGCCGGTCGCGACAACGAACCTGGTTCAGCTTGCCGTTGCCGCCGGCTCGCTGTTCTTCGGCTATGTCTTCAGCGTGTCCTCCATGCGGGTCGGCGAGGTCGCCTTCGTCTCGCCCTTCCGCTACACCATCCTGATCTGGGCGATCATCCTCGGCGTGGTGATCTTCGGCGACATGCCCGACTTCTGGACCCTCACCGGCGCCGCGGTTATCGTCGCCACGGGCATCTTCACCTTCTATCGTGAGCGCCAGATGTCGCGTCGCCTCGCCATGACCGCGGCGGTCACCGCCGACTAGAGGGCAGGTTTCAGTTTCGGAGTCCCGGTTTGATCTCTTCCGACAACCTTCGCGGCGCCGTCTTCATGGTGGTCGCCATGGCGGGCTTCTGTCTCAACGACACCATGATGAAGCTGGTCTTCGCCGACCTGGACGTGTTCCAGGCGATCGGCCTGCGCGGCCTGCTGCTGTCGGTGCTGATCGCGGCCGTGGCGCTCGGCAAGGGACAGCTGCTGTACCGCCCGTCCCGCGACGACCGGCAGATTCTCGGCCTGCGCGTCGTCGGGGAGATCGGCAGCGCCTCCTGCTTCCTGACGGCGCTCTATCACATGCCGATCGCCAACGCGACGGCGATCATCCAGGTGATCCCGCTGGCCATCACCCTGGCCGCCGCCGTCTTCCTCGGCGAGAAGGTCGGCTGGCGGCGCTACAGCGCCATCGCCATTGGCTTTGTCGGGGTGATGATCATCGTGCGGCCCGGCGCCGAGGGCTTCGACGCCTATGCCTTCTGGGCCCTGGCGGCGGTCGGCTTCATGGTGCTGCGCGACCTCTCGACCCGCAGCCTGTCGCGTGAGATCCCCTCGCTCTATGTCGCCTTCATCACGGCCATCGCGACGGGGGTCTTCGCCGGCGCGGTGGCGCTGGCCCGCGACTGGCGGCCGATCGAGCTGCCGCAAATCGGCCTGCTGCTGGCCTCCGCGGGTTTTCTCTTTTTCGGCTATCTCTTCTCGATCATGGCCATGCGCGTCGGCGCGATCGCCGTGGTCTCGCCGTTCCGCTACACCATCCTGATCTGGGCCATCGTGCTCGGCGTCGTGGTGTTCGGCGACATTCCCGACTCCTGGACGCTCATCGGCGCGGCCATCGTCGTCGGCATGGGCATCTACACCTTCTATCGCGAGCGCCGCCTGATGCACGCCGCCGCCGTGGCCGAGGGCGCGATCCAGACCGCGGAGGGGATCTCCGCCGGCCCGCGCACCGCGCCGCGGCCCTGACTACCAGATGACACGATTTTTAGTGAAGGCCTGGATTCCAAGCTCTTAGCCGTGACGTTTTGCATGCTCGTTTAGGAGCAGCTGAAAATACGGTGCGCCTCTGCCCCCAATGTCCAGGCGGTCCCGCTCCGAAGTGCTGTCAAATGGCAGCGCCTTTGCGCTAGTCTGTGACCGCCGCTGGTGCTGGGGGATCACTCATGCAAGGTGCCGATAACTCAACCATTCTTCGGCCGCAGCTGTTGGCGCTGGCGGTGGTCCTGGGCCTGGTCTTCCTGCCTGTTGCGGTGTGGCTCGATCTGCGCAACCTCTCGGATGCGCATCTGCAGTCGCAGGCCAGCGATTTCAGCTCGGTCATAAGCGACATTCGGAGCTACTACGCACGCAACGTCGTCGGGCGCGTCCTCGATGCACCGGGCGAGACCCGCCCGCTGCACAACTATCACGACGTTCCGGGCGCCATTCCGATCCCAGCGACCCTCTCCATCGAGCTGGGCGAAGTGATCGGTGCGAAGGAAGGTATTGTCGGCTACCGCTTTGTGTCGGACTACCCCTTTATAAACCGGGCGACCCACGAACTGGACGCCTTCGAACAGGCCGCGCTGGAAACTTTCCGCAGGGGCGCGCGCCCCGACGCCACCGTTTCGGAAATCACGGGATCGCTTCTCAATCGGCGCGTTCGCATTGCGGCTCCCGTG
>JBFGUI010000155.1:0-9321 GCA_041565695.1 Kiloniellaceae bacterium | reverse complement strand
CGCCGCCGCCATGGCCGGCCTGCTGGTCGCCGCCATGGGCGGCCTCGAGCGCCTGGTGCTGAAGCGCATGGGGGTGCAGCCATGATGCTTGCTCCAGCCTGGAAGAACGAGCGGGCAGCCTTGCTTGCATTCCTTTGTCTCCTTGGTTCCGCAGCCTTGCCTGTGGGCGATCGGGGCGGCACGCCCCTCTATTGGATCGAGGCCGCGTGGGGGGTGATCGTACCCGCGGTTCCAATTCTCCTCGCTGCCGCTCAGGCCATTTGGTCTCCGAGGGGCACGCGTGCGGGGGCCGGACTGGTCGTGGCCCTCTGTGTGGGCGCCATTGTCCCGCTCTTTTTCATTTGGGTGCATGAAGAGAAGGGCGGTTTCGCCATGGGGATCCATGCTCCAGGCATCTGGCTCTATGTCCTCGGTCTCGGCTTCCTCGCTTGGCGCGCGCTCAGCCTGCTGTCCGACGCCGCCTCGCAGCGCGGTGCACCCCGTGCCCTCGGCCTGCTGGTCCCGGCGCTCTTCGGGGCCTGGCTGATCTATCTCTGGCAGGTGCTGGTCACCGGCTTCGGCGTGCCGTCGGTGCTGCTGCCGGCGCCCTCGCTGATCGCCCAGGTCTTCATGGCTTCGACCGACACCCTCTGGGCCGACTTCTACCAGACCTTCATCAAGTCGGTGATCGCCGGCTTCCTGATGGGCTGCGGCAGCGGCTTCCTGGTGGCCCTGCTGGTCGACCGCGTGCCCTTCCTGCAGCGCGGCCTGCTGCCGCTCGGCAACTTCGTCTCGGCCCTGCCCATCGTCGGCGTGGCGCCGATCATGGTGATGTGGTTCGGCTTCGACTGGCAGTCCAAGGCGGCGGTGGTGGTCATCATGACCTTCTTCCCCATGCTGGTGAACACCATCGCCGGGCTGCACGCGACCCAGGCCATGGAGCGCGACCTCATGCGCTCCTACGGCGCCAGCTATCTGCAGACCCTGGTCCGGGTCCGCCTGCCCAACGCCTTGCCCTTCATCTTCAACGCGCTCAAGATCAACTCGACCCTGGCGCTGATCGGCGCCATCGTGGCCGAGTTCTTCGGGACGCCCATCGTCGGCATGGGCTTTCGCATTTCCACCGAGGTCGGCCGCATGAACGTGGAGATGGTCTGGGCGACCATCGCCGTGGCGGCGGTCGCGGGCTCGCTGTTCTACGGCCTGCTGGCGCTTGCCGAGCGGGCCACCACCTTCTGGCACCCTTCGTACAGGCAGTAGGGGGCCGGCAAGTAAGGCGAGGAAACCGTCCGAGACAAAACCCAACAAGAACAACCAGCTTCAGAAAGAAGAGGAGAGGCTAGATGAGGAAGTTATACGGAAAAGCGCTGGGCGCTGCGGCCGCGGCCGGGCTGCTGCTGGCCGCCGGTACCGGCGTTGCCGCCGACAAGGTGACGATCCAGCTGAAGTGGGTGACGCAGGCCCAGTTCGCCGGCTACTACGTGGCCCAGGAGAAGGGCTTCTACGAGGAGGCCGGGCTCGACGTCACCATCAAGCCGGGCGGCCCCGACATCGCCCCGCCGCAGGTCATCGCCGGCGGCGGTGCCGACGTGATCATCGACTGGATGCCCTCGGCACTTGCTTCGCGCGAGAAGGGGGTGCCGCTGGTCAACATCGCCCAGGTTTTCGAGAAGTCGGGCATGATGCTGACCTGCCGCAAGGACAGCGGCATCACCCAGCCGGCCGATTTCAAGGGCCACACCCTGGGCGTCTGGTTCTTCGGCAACGAGTATCCCTTCCTGTCGTGGATGGCCAAGCTCGGCATTCCGACCACCGGCGGCAACGACGGCGTGACGGTCCTCAAGCAGGGCTTCAACGTCGACCCGATCCTGCAGAAGCAGGCCTCCTGCGTCTCCACCATGACCTACAACGAGTACTGGCAGATCATCGACGCCGGCCTCACCGAGAACGACCTCATCGTCTACAAGTACGAGGACCAGGGCGTCGCGACGCTGGAGGACGGCCTCTACGTGCTGGAGCAGAACCTGCAGGACGCCGCCTTCGTCGACAAGATGGCGCGCTTCGTGAAGGCCTCGCTGAAGGGCTGGGAGTACGCCCGCGCCAACCCGGACGAGGCGGCCGAGATCGTGCTGGAAAACGACGCCACCGGCGCCCAAACCGAAAAGCACCAGAAGCGCATGATGGGCGAGATCGCCAAGCTGCTGGGCGCCGAGAAGCTGGGCCTGCTCGACCCGGCCGACTACGAGCGCACGGTGAACACCCTGCTGTCCAACGAGTCGACCCCGGTCATCACCAAGAAGCCGGAAGGCGCCTGGACCCACGTGGTCTGGGAAAAGGCCATGGGCATGTAAGCCTGAAGAGCTTTTGACGCAAGGTATGTAACCAACCTCCCAAAGCCAAGTTAGGCAACTCGCAAAGGGGGAGCGCCGGAAAACGCTCCCCTCTTTTCTTGTGCGCGGCGTGCGGGGACGATCGCCGCGGCGGAGTCCCGGAATAGAATCCGAACGCGCGTTGCGACGGTGACGATTGACGCCGGCGACGGAACCTGCTGCAGTACGAATGCAGCGGGCAGCGCAGTTCAGTGATCGGTGTCAATCAGCGCGCCCGCGCGTGCCGTTGCGGAAAAGATCGCGCGGCAGTCTCCGGCTGGCTTACGGCCGGTGTGGGACGGCGTAGTACCGTTATCAGATACCGTTAGCAGAACACAGGCAAAGCCGCGACGGCGACACCAGGTCGACGTGTCGGCTGTCATCGTAGTCCAGCCGACGGGCCAGGCGAGGCACCTTCGCCGCCGGCGGGACAGGACAGGGATGTGGGGGACGCCATGAGAACCCTGCTTGTCGTCCTGTGCCTTTTTCTGCCGCTGCCTGCGGCAGCGGATCCCTTCTACCCGACGCCGGCCGGGCACGGCGAGCTGCTGGCCCGGGCGCCGGAGCTGGCCTACGACGGCTGGGCCGCCTGGCCTGTCGATATGGCCTTGCTGCGGCGCGTGAACCGCGAGGTCAACGCCGCCATGAGCTACCGGCCGGAGCAGCGGGACGTCTGGGGCGTCGGCGCCGACTGCGAGGACTATGCCCTGCGCAAGCTGGCGCGCCTGCTCGAGGCCGGTGTGCCGCGCGGCGCCTTGCGTTTCGCCATCGCGCGGGTTGGCGGGCGGGGGCACGCGGTGTTGCTGGTGCGCGGTCTCTGGGTGCTCGATAACCGGAGCGACGCACCCTACCGCCTCGACCGCTCGGACCTGCGCCTTGCGGCCCGCGAGACCACCGGTGGTCGCTGGAACCCGGCCGCGGCCTTCGCCAGCCTGGCCGATCACCTGCGGTGGGCGCAGCAGCGCTAGGCAACGCGACGTCTAACCCGCCTTCTGCAGCGTGACGCCGACCGCTGCGACGATTGGTCCTGCAGGTTTGATTGGTCAATCGAATCGGAATCCTCGAAGATGCGCGGGTCACCTGTTGCACAACGAAATGAGGGGTGATGTCGCTGCGGGATCGAGGGTTTGAGCGCGCCAGCGCGATGCGGGTGGGCAGGCGGCTCCTCCGGGTCGCTGTGCTCGCGCTCGCTGCGGCCGGCAGCGGGCAGGCGGCGAAAGCCGAGACGCCGTCGCCGCTGCTTGGGGCCGCCAGTCCCTACCTGCGCGCGCACGCCGGCGATCCGGTGCAGTGGCGGGTCTGGGGGCCGCAAGCCTTCGCCGAGGCGCAGGCGACGGGAAAGCTCGTGTTCCTCTCGATCGGCTACAGCGCCTGCCACTGGTGCCACGTCATGGCGCGCGACAACTTTCGCGATCCGGCGACGGCAGAGCTGCTGAACCGGCGCTTCGTCAGCGTTCTCGTGGATCGTGAGGCGCGTCCGGATATCGATGCGCTGTACCAGCAGGCGGCCCAGGCCATGAAGCTGCCGACCGGCTGGCCGCTCAATCTCGTCCTGCTGCCGGACGGCAGGCCGCTCTACGGCGGCACATACTTTCCGCCCGAGCGGCGCCAGGGGATGCCCGCCTTCAGCGAACTGCTCGACACCGTGTGGCAGGCCTATCGTGCGGACCCGAAGGGTGCGGCGCAGGGGGCGGCGACGGTCGCAAGGGCGCTCGCTGGCGATGCCGCCGGAACGGGCGCGGAGCTGTCGCGCCCCGCCCTCGACGCGGCGGCCCGACGTCTGCTGGACCGCATCGACGTGTTTCACGGCGGCTTTGGCGATGCGCCGAAGTTTCCCCGCCTGCCGGCACTCCAGGCGCTCTGGCAGGCATACCTGCGCTCGGGCGACGGGGAGATCCGCGACGCCGTGCTGCTCAGCCTGCGCGCGATGTCCGAGGGCGGCCTGTACGACCACCTGGGCGGCGGCTTTGCGCGCTATGCGGTAGATCCCGGATGGAACCAGCCGCACTTCGAGAAGATGCTCGACGTGAACGCCCAGCTTCTCGCCCTGCTCGTCGAGGCCTGGCGCGAGACCCGCGCGCCGCTGTTCGCTGCGCGCATCCGCGAGACCGTCGGGTTCCTGCTGCGCGAGATGCGGCTGCCGGACGGCGCCTTCGCCGCGGCGATCGATTCCGACAGCGAGGCGCGCGAAGGCGCGTTCTACGTGTGGACCGCCGCGGAGATCGATGCGGCCCTCGGGGCCGATGCGCCCCTGTTCAAGCGGGCTTATGGCGTGACCGAGGAGGGCAACTGGGAAGGCGGCAATGTGCTGTCGCGCAATTACACCGGCCTCGACGAGCTGGCGCTCGAAACCGGCCTGGACGAGAGTGAGATCGCCAGCCGCCTGGCGCGCGCCCGGCCGCGGCTGGCGGCGGTCCGGGACCGCCGGGCGCGTCCGCTGAGAGACGACAAGGCGCTGACCGACTGGAACGCCCTGGCGATTGCAGCGCTTGCGGAGGCCGGTGCGGCCCTTGGCGAGCCGGATTGGATCGACGCCGCCCGCACGGCCTTCAACGCGGTCGGACAGACGATCGAGGGGGACACAGCGCTGCCGCATTTCCGCTATGACGGCAAGGCGGGAGCGCCGGCGATGCTTGATGACTACGTCCACATGGCGCGCGCGGCCTTGACCCTGTTCGAGATTACCGGCGAGCGGCGTTACCTGTCGCTGGCGCGCGGCTGGGCGGCGGCCACGGCAGCCTTCCACGATGCGAGCGGAGGAGGCTTCTTCCAGGCGGCGGCGCAGATCTCGCTCGACATGCCGCGCCTGAAGCCGGGGGCCGACGCGCAGATGCCGTCGGGCAACGCAGCGGCGGCCGAGCTCTTGGCGAGGCTGTATTTCCTGACCGGCGAGGACAGCTACCGGGCGCGGGCCGAAGACACCATCCGGCTGTACTTTCGCGCCGCAACGGCGGAGCCGCTGGACTACGGCGCGATGCTGTCGGCGGCGGATACGCTGATGGACGCCATTCAGGTGGTCCTCGTAGGTGGGCGCGAGGACGCTGGGGCGAAGCCTCTGCTGATGGCGGTGTGGCGGACCAGCCTGCCCGGGCGGGTGCTGCAGGTGATTGCGCCCGGCGATGCGCTGCCGGAGGGACATCCCGCCTTCGGCAAGGTACAGGTCGACGGTCTGCCGACGGCCTATGTCTGCAGAGGCACCTTCTGCTCCCTGCCGGTGACCGGCCCGGACGAGCTGTCGGCCGCGCTGAAGGACATCCGACTGCTGGGCGCTCCGTAGCGGCCACGACGGTTTATGAGTAGAGGAGCTAGAACGGGCTGTCGGTGAAGCCGGGCGGGACCCAGCCGGCGTACCACGCATCGAGCGGCACCATGTAGGCGGCGTGGCCGTTGTCCTCGAACCAGCTGTCGACCGCATAGGCCCGTTTGCTCTGCAGCGCGATGATGACGGCGGTCTGGTGCGGCCAGCCGTCGCTGCCGATCAGGGAACCACGCCCGGCCCAGCCGTCGATGCGGTGCCATTTCAGATAGCCGGCCTGCGCCAGCAGCGTCAGGTAGACGGAAGTATTTGTGGTCTCGTCGATGCAGTCGAACTGGTTGTCAAAACCGGTCGTGCCGCCACCCGTGACGCCGAAGGCATTGAGCGTGCCGCCGACGTCGCCGGCGGTTCCCGCCTGGCGGCCCACCGCGGCTTCGATGAGGCCGACAGCCGTGGCGATCCGGTCACGCTCAACGGCGGCGCTGGCCGCCGGCTCGGCGAAGAGATCTGCCACCGGAGCCCAGTCCCGCTCGGTGAGGTCGACCAGGGTGCGCAGGCGGCAGCCGTGGCCATGGCAGACGGTGAAGGACTCGCGGCTGGCCCCGGCGACGCCGCGCTCCGCCATCATCTCATCGTGTCTGCCTCCGGACACCGTGCAGGCGCCGCAGAGAAGCGCCAGGCCAGCCTGCAGCAAAGCTCGTCGGATATCCATGGTTGTGGTCCCCTAACCGGGATTTCCCCTTCGCACGCTCTCCATTGAGATTTTGTCGCCGGTCAGGCCAACGATCAAGTGAGTTTGCGCCCCATCCCGAGGCGCGTCGCAGCGCGCTGCGGCGCGAAAGAGGCGGCGGAGCGTGTCGCAGGCGGGGCATCTCCTCCACTCGTCACCTTCTGCCTTGCCTGTCCTGGCAGTGATCAGCAGGGGTAAGCGCGAGAGCTACTGCGCCGCGGCCGCGCGGCGGGGTCTACCCCCATAGCGCAGAGATACCGCCGGCTGCCGGGTTGCAAGACAAGCCTGGAGAAATCTATCCTTCCGGAACCTCGTGGCGTTCTTTCAATGTGATCTGCAGGCGAAGATCGAGGAGCATTGACACGGCAACGCAGCGGACGCTCCAGGAACAGGCGCCATCGGCCTGTCTGCCCGACCGGCTGGCACGGGCCGGGACAGGCGCGCCGACCAGGACGGGGGATTCCGCCGGCTGGTTCCGACCGGGTCTGATTGTCTGTCTGCAGGCCTGAGCAAGGGGAGGAGAGTGATGTTGGCGCGTGTAATGGCCCGTCGCTTCAGGATTCTATGGATCGCCATCCCGGCCGCGCTTGCGGCCTGCACGGACCTGAGCGCCGTCAGGGAGTGGTCGACGACCTCCATGCAGGCCGCTCAGTTCAACGAGATCGTCGGTACCTACAAGGACACACCGCAGCGGCTGGTGCGCTACGATCCCGGCGGCGCGGCGCTCTGGCAGGAGCAGGCGCAGGTCCGGGCGCAGCAGGCGGAGGCCCTGGAGCTGCAGCTCGACCTCGTTGCGGAGTACATGGGTTCCCTGGCGGCGCTCTCGGCGGACAGCGCATCGGACTACGCCAAGGACGTCAAGACGCTCACGGCATCCATCGGCAAGACGGGGCAGGTCTCGGAAGCGACGGTCGGCGCCGCCGGCAAGCTGGCGGCGACGCTGTTGAACGCGGCGGCGCAGGCTTGGCAGAAGCGCAAGGTGGCGCAGCTGATCGAGGAAGCGAACCCGCCTTTGCAGCAGATCCTGGCCGGCGAACTGCACGCCATCGTCGATCGGGACTTTCGTCGGGACATCGCGATTGAGGCGAGCATTCTGGACAGGTACTTCGAGGACCTGCTCAGAGTCGGCGGCGGGTCCGACCCCGCGAACGCCGCGCTGAACGAATGGTTCATTCTGCGCAAACAAGAAAATGCGCGCCGGGCGGTCGCGGTCGATGCCTATCTGGGGGTGCTGGAGAAGATCGCCGCGGGCCATCAGAAGCTCTTCGACGGCCGCAACGACCTGGATGCCGCCGGCCTGGCAAAGGATCTCTTCCAGCTCGCCAAGGAGATCAGGAGCAACATCAAGGACATCGTTAAGGCGAGCGGATAAGGGAGGAATGGGGCCATGGCACTCTCGGACGACGACGCCCGCAGAATCGCCGATCAGTTTCTCGACGCAGCCAAGGCGATCGACCAGTACCTAGACGACAACTGGGAAACCATCAGCCGCGCGGACTACGACTCGATGAGCGAGGCACAGAAGACCCTGCTGAGAAACAGCGCCGTCATGACGACCGCGGCGGTCGGGCTGTCGATCGATCAGATGCAGAATCCTGCGGCCGAGCTGGGGCAGGTCATCGAGGAGGCGAAAAAGAGCCTCAAGAAACTGAAGGCCGTCGGGAAGGCGATCCGCGTGGCCGCGGGGCTGGTCGACCTCGCCACCGCGATCCTTGCGAAGGATCCGGGCGCGGTCTTCAAGGCGGCCAACAACCTGCGCGAGGAGCTCTGAAGCAGCGGCCATCGGTCTCAGCCGGCCCGCGATTGGACGGGTTGCGCCAGAGTTTGCCGGGAACAAGCAAGACAATGACAGCTTTGAAGGGGGCGCAAGAACGTTGCCTCTTCTCTATCCGTCACCCTCGGGCTTGACCCGAGGGTCCAGGGCAGGTGACGGAGCGGTTGCCCTGGATGCTCGGCTCAAGGCCGAGCATGACAAGAGAGTCAGGCGGCAGGAGGCCGGTGAAGTCTACAGCGACGCATCCAGCGCCGTGATCAGCTTGTCGATCTCCTGCGGCGAAGTGTAGTGCACGAAGGAGAGCCGCAGCACGCCGGTCTCCGGGTCGAGGCCGAGGGCCTCCACCAGGCGCCAGGCATAGAAGTTGCTGACCTCGGCGGCGATACCGCGGGCGGTGAGGCCGTCCAGCACCTCCGCCGCCGGCTTGTTCTTGGGATGGAGGGCGACGGTGGGCGCGCGGAGCGCCGGGTCGGTCGGACCCAGCACGCGGAGGTCGTTGCGCTGGCGCAGCCAGTCGAGCAGCGGCGCCAGCAGGGCCTTCTCCTGGCCCGCCATCAGCGCGTGGACGCGGCGGCCGCGCTCGGCGGCGTCCACTTGATCCGAGAAGTGGTGCGCGTGCAGGGCGTCGAGGTAGTCGGCGATGCCGGCCGAGGCGGCGATCTGCGCGTGGTCCGGGCCGGCCGGCGTCAGCTTCTTGGTGAGGGATCCGGCGTTGAAGAAATGCGCCTGATTGGGCAGGTGCTCGGCCAGGTCGCGCTTGACCGTCATCAGGCCCTGGTGCGGCCCGTAGGTCTTGTAGAGCGAGAAGAGGTAGATGTCGGCGCCCAGCGCCTTGACGTCGGGCAGGCCGTGCGGCGCATAGGAGACGCCGTCGACGCAGGCGACGGCGCCGGCAGCATGGGCCCGGGCGACGATCTCCGCCACCGGGTTCACGTGGCCGACGATGTTGGAGCAGTGCGGGAAGCAGACCAGCCGGGTGCGGTCGCTCAGCAGGCTGTCGAGCGCGGCCAGGTCGAGGCGCCCGCTCTCCGGATCGACCCGCCACTCGCGCAGGGTGAAGCCGCTTTCCGAGAGCCGCCGCCAGGCGCCGGAGTTGGCCTCGTGGTCCTGGTTGGTCACCACGATCTCGTCGCCCGGCCGCAGCATCTCGCGGAAGGCCTGGGCCAGCACGTAGGTGTTCTGGGTCGTCGAGGGCCCGAAGTGCACCTCGTCG
>JBFGUI010000154.1:0-9339 GCA_041565695.1 Kiloniellaceae bacterium | reverse complement strand
CGTGAAGGTCGGCGAGCCGGGCGATGAGCAGCGCCGGCAGGGCGCGGCGCGGCACGGCGGCGGCCGGGCGGCGCGCCGCCGCCAGGTGCTGCGCCGCCGCGTCCAGCAGCACGCCGCAGACCCGGCGCAGCGCCGGCGAGGAGCGGAGCTCGAAGACCTCCTGCAGGTCGACCCCGGCGTCGGCGCAGAGGTCGGCCGGCAGGTAGCTGCGCTTCTGCCGGGCATGCAGCGGCAGAGCGCGCAGCAGGCCGAGGTAGGCCCAGGCCGGGCCAAGGTGGCGCGCCGCCTCGTCGCTGGCCGCATCGGCCGCGCCGAGGATGTGCAGCGCCGCGCGCAGCAGCACCGTCGAAGTGCCCTCGGCATAGGCCTGCAGGGCCTCCAGGTCGGCCGGCGGCTCTGCCTCCAGGTCGGCCGCCCTGGCGTCGATCACCGCCTCCAGCAGGTCGCGCGGCAGGCCCTTCGCCGCCACCGCCCGGGCCAGCGGCAGCACCACCTCGTGCTGCCGCGGGCGGCCCTGGTAGATGCCATCCAGGGCCTCGCGCCACCACTGCAGGCGGATGTGGCCCAGCATGGGTTCGCTCACCACCTCCGCCGTCTTGGCGACCTCGTGGTTGAAGGCATAGAGGGCGAAGAGCTGCTCGCGCTCGGCCTCCGGCGCGAAGAGACAGCCGAGGTAGCGGTCGCGGTCGTGGCGCTCCACCAGCCTGCCGCAGGCGGACAGCGGGGTCACGCCCGCCCCTCGACCCGCCTTCGGCCGCCTTTACCGGCCTCTTGGCAAGCAGTCGCACAGTCTTTAGTCTTCTTCATAGAGACTCCGAATCGCTCTATTTGCGCCTCTCGTAGTCGTCTCAAGAAAAAGTACAAAACCGACTGCCGCACCCCGGAAAAACCGGTACCGATTGACCTAGGAGGATGGAAATGGCTGGGATCCTTACCTCGCTGCGCAACACTGTCATCGCAGGCTTTGTCCTCGCGGTCGTTCTGTTTCTGCTCTACTACGCCCTGCAGGGCTACAGCGGCCACGAATTCGGCGCTTTCTTTTTCCGCTGGCTGCACGTGCTCAGCGGGGTGATGTGGATCGGGCTGCTCTGGTACTTCAACTTCGTGCAGATCCCCAACATGCCGAAGATTCCCGACGAGCAGAAGCCGGCGATCGGCAAGGTCATCGCCCCGGCCGCCCTATGGTGGTTCCGCTGGGCCGCCATGGCAACCATCGTCACCGGCCTCATCCTGGCGCTGATGAACGGCTACCTTCTCAACGCGATCCTCATCGGCCTCACCGACGGCGTGCCCAAGCACACCATGATCGGCATCGGCATGTGGCTCGGCACCATCATGTGGTTCAACGTGTGGTTCGTGATCTGGCCGAACCAGCAGCGCGCCCTCGGCCTCGTGGAAGCCGATGCCGACAGCAAGGCGAAGTCGGCGCGCACGGCGATGCTGTTCTCGCGCACCAACACCCTGCTGTCGGTGCCGATGCTCTTCGCCATGGTCTCGGCCCAGAACCTGTTCTGAGGCCGTTGGTTCGCAGGCCTTCGTCCGGGCCTGCGCAAGCGAAGGAAAGCAGACCGGGGCCCGCAGCGGCCCCGGTCTTTTTTCCGCACCAGCCGCTCCGTTGCCTGGAACTTCTGCGAAAAATCGCCGCGCAGGGCTGGAACTTTTCGTCTCACTGACCAAGTGTCCCGGTATAATCGAGACGACCGCGCCGGCCCCAGAGGGGCCGGACGGTTTTTTTGTTGGATTGAGAGAGACGAGAGAGAGACGGTATGCCCTTCGAGCTTCCCCCCCTGCCCTACGCGCAAGACGCCCTGGAGCCGCACTACTCGGCGAACACCCTGAGCTTCCATTACGGCAAGCACCATCAGGCCTACGTCACCAAGCTGAACGAGCTGACCGAGGGCAGCGATAATGCCGGCAAGTCCCTCGAGGCGATCATCACGTCGAGCTCCGGCGGCCTGTTCAACCAGGCGGCCCAGGTGTGGAACCACACCTTCTTCTGGAACTCCATGACGCCGGGCGGCGGCGGCAAGCCGGGCGGCGCCCTGGCGGCGGCCATCGACAAGGCCTTCGGCAGCCTCGACAAGTTCAAGGAGCAGTTCAAGACCGCCGGCGTCGGCCAGTTCGGCAGCGGCTGGGTCTGGCTGGTCAAGGACGGCGGCGACCTCAAGATCGTCACCACGGCCAACGCCGAGACCCCGCTGACCAAGGGCCAGACGCCCATCCTGACCTGCGACGTCTGGGAGCACGCCTACTACCTGGACTACCAGAACCGCCGGCCGGACTTCATCCAGTCCTTCCTCGACAACCTGGTGAACTGGGACTTCGCGGCCAGGAACTTCGACGCCGCCTGAGCCGCTTCGTCAGCGCAAGAGCGAAAGGGGCTTCCCGCGGGAAGCCCCTTTTTCGGTCTGCATTCTCTTTCATCACCCGCGAGCCTGTCCCGAACCCTGCCTTCTTCCCAACTGTCGTTCTCGCACTTGTTGCGAGAGTCCATGGTGCGGCCCGGCGCCCTTCCCAGCCATCGATCCTCGCGACGGGGCGTGAGGATGACGAGAGGAGCTTGATCGACTCGAGGAGCCGACAGCCGCGAAATCGAGAAAGTATCACTCCGCCGCGATGAGAGCCGCGGCGAATGAGGGGCTTCCATGGGGAAGCCCCTTTTCTGCATGGCGCGGGCTTATCTACGCGCTTTCGGAGCGGCAAGCCTATGCCTCGCCCGCCGTGTCGGCACGCGAGGGCAGGCCGGCTTTCAGCAGTCCCTGGCGGTGATGCTCCAGGTCGCCGGGTTCCTTGTAGTGCAGCGTCTCCAGATAGCCTTCCACGGTGAAAGCCGGATTCAGCTCCAGCACCCTGCAGCGGTGCTCCTCTGCCTGCTCCTGGTCTTCGGACAGCGCAAAGGCGGCGGACAGGAAGCTGTGATGGAACTGGTCCGGCTGGGTGATGCGGCGAAACGCGGCAATGGCTTCCGCGTAGCGGCGCGCCACGAAGTAGGCACGCCCCAGGTGGTTCCAGAACCGCTCGGGATGGTAAGGATTGAGCCGCATCGCCTTGCGGATCCATTCCACACCCTCGACCGGGCGTCCCAGCCAGGTCAGCAGCTCGCCGTTCTGGACCACGATGAGGTCGTCGTTCGGGTTCAGGCTGAGCGCCCGCTCCTGGTGATGAATCGCCTTGTCGAAGTCGCCGTGCGCGATGGAGGTGGCGGCCAGAATCCGATGCACGTCGCTGTCCGAGTCGTCGAGCGAGAGCGCTCTCTGCAAGGCTTCGCCGACCAGTTCCCAGGTTTCGTCGCGATCCCTGCACCAGCCGTAGACCCAGCTCTGCCCCAGGACACAGGCGCGCCAGGCGTGGGCGTGGGCATAGTCCGCATCCAGCTCGACGGCCCGATCCAACAGGCGCAAGGCTTCGGCGTTCGCTTCCCGTGACGAACGATGATGCAGCACCTTTCCGGCCAGTACGCTTTCGTAGGCAGCCATGTTGCTGGTCGGTTTGCGTTTGGCGCGCTCATGGCTGGCCGCCTCGACACGACCGGGCAGAGTCGCGACGATGGACGACGTGATCTCGTCCTGCATCTCGAAGATGTCCGCGATCTCCCGGTCGAAGCGCTCCGCCCAGACGTGGCGGTCGCTTTCAGCGTCGATCAGCTGCACCGTCACGCGCACGCGGTTCCCGACCTTGCGGACGCTGCCTTCGACGATGAACTGGACCGACAGCGCTTTGGCCACATTCGCGATGTTCGCCGTCTTCCCTTTGTAGACGAAGGCAGAGGTCCGCGAAATGACGAAGAGCTCGCGGAACCGGGACAGCCCGGTGATGATGTCCTCGGTCATGCCGTCCGCGAAGAACTCCTGGTCCGGGTCGCCGCTCATGTTAATCATCGGCAACACGGCAATGGACGGTACATCGCCGCCGGCCTCCCGCAGCTTCGGCGGCTTGGCGATCTTCATGGCTTCCTCCTCGGTAATCCTTATGCGGGCGGCCCGCACTTTCCGGGAGATGTTCTTGAAGGATTGCTCTCCGAGATCCTCGAAGGTGACTGTCAGCTTCCCGCCGATCTGGTCACGCACCGCCTGGGACACGCAGATGCCGCCGACCTCGGCCATGGCTTCCAGGCGCACGGCGACGATCACGCCGTCGCCGAAGATGTCGCCGCCCTCGGCGATGACGTCGCCGAGATTGATGCCGATGCGAAACTCTATGCGGCGGTCGACCGGCACGTCGGCGTTGCGCCGCGCCATGCGTTGCTGGATCTCCACCGCACAACGTACGGCATCGACGACACTCTGGAATTCCACCAGAAGGCTGTCGCCCCCGGTCTTGAACACGGTGCCGCCGTTCTTGGCGACCGCCGGGTCGATGAGTTCGATACGGTGGGTCTTGAGCCGCGCAAGAGTCCCCTCCTCATCGATTTCCATGAGGCGGCTGTAGCCCGCCATATCCGCGGCAAGTATTGCGGCAAGACGCCGTACCATGGCTCCCCTCCCTTGTGGAGCCACGCCCGAGACGAACGCCTATTCTATCCATCATTATTCGCCCGCAACAGGGCGATTCTGCTCGACTTCAGTCGACCGCGATCAAGGCCGCGGCGACGCGGCGGTCTTCCATCACCAGCACGTTGTAGGTGCGGCAGGCCGCGCCGGTGTCCATCGGCTCCAGCGCCACGCCGCGGGCCTGCGCGGCGGCACGCAGGTCGGGATCGATGAAGGCCATCGACCCGCCGCAGCCGATCAGCAGCACCTCGACGGGCGGCTCGGCGGCCAGCACCGGCTCGAGGCCGGCCAGGTCGATGTCCGCGATGTCGGCGAGCGGCCAGACCTGGGTCGACTCCGGCAGCACCAGCAGCGAGCCGCGGTAGCTCGCGCCGGTGACCGTGAAGCCGCCGTTGCCGTAGCTTTCGATGATCTGGCGTCCCTGCGGGACGAGCGGTGTGACGTCCATCTCCGCGTCCCCGGGCTGGCCGCTTCCCGTTACGAGGAAGCCTCGGCCGCCCCGGCCTCGCTTTCCTCCTGCTCCTCCTCGGCACCGCCGCTGCGCCTCAGCTTCATGAGCGACAGCAAAGGCACGGCGAGGCCGATGGAGGAATAGGTGCCGATGACCACGCCCCAGATGAGGCCCGCGGTGAAGCCGCGGATCACCTCGCCGCCGAAGAAGAACAGCGCGCCCAGTGCCAGCAGCGTGGTCACGGAGGTGAGCACCGTGCGCGACAGGGTCATGTTGATCGAGCGGTTGAGCAGCTCGTCCAGCGGCAGCTTCTTGAAGCGCCGCAGGGTCTCGCGCACCCGGTCGAAGATCACCACCGTGTCGTTGATCGAATAGCCGGCGATGGTCAGCACGGCGGCCAGGGTCGCCAGGTTGAACTCGATCTGGGTCAGCGAGTAGAAGCCGACGGTGGCGACCACGTCGTGGACCAGCGCGACCAGCGCCGCCACGCCGAACTGCCATTCGAAGCGGAACCAGATGTAAAAGCCGATGGCGAGCAGGGCCAGCACCGTCGCCAGCAGGCCCGCTTCCTTCAGCTCGTCGCCGATCTTGGGGCCGACGAACTCCTGCCGGCGGATCTCGATGCCCGGGCCGAGGGCCTCCTTCACCGCCTCGATGGCGGCGATCTGCTCGGCCTCGTCGCCCTCCTGCTTGGCGATGTTGATCAGCACGTCAGTGGGCTCGCCGAACTCCTGCAGCGTCACCTCGCCGATGCCGAGGCCGCTGACCCGGTCGCGCAGCTGGCCGATATCGGCCGGAGCGGAGGTGCGGACCTCCATCAGGATACCGCCGCGGAAGTCGACACCGAAGTTGAGGCCCTGGGTCAAAGAGAGGCCGATCGCGCCGAGCACCAGCAAGGTCGAGAACACCAGAAAGGCGTTCCGCCGCCCGATGAAGTTCAGGTTCAGGTCGATGGGAAGCTTGCGGATCAGGGCCATGGCTTACGTCCTAGATCGCCAGCGCCTGCGGCCGGCGGCTGCGCAGCCAGGTGACCACCAGCAGGCGGGTCACCATGATGGCCGAGAACATGGAGGTGACGAGACCCAGCGACAGGGTCACCGCGAAGCCCTTGATCGGGCCGGAGCCGAAGTGGAACAGCAGCAGCGCGGCGATCAGGGTCGTCAGGTTGGAGTCGATGATGGTGGTCAGCGCCCGCCGGTAGCCGGCATCGACAGCGGTCACCGGCCCGCGGCCGGAGCGCATCTCTTCGCGGATGCGCTCGAAGATCAGCACGTTGGCATCGACCGCCATGCCGATGGTCAGCACGATGCCGGCGATGCCCGGCAAGGTCAGGGTGGCCTGCAGCACCGAGAGCGCGGCCATCAGCAGCACCAGGTTGATGGCGAGCGCCACGCTTGCCATGGCGCCGAACAGGCCATAGGCGGCCACCATGAAGACCACGACGAAGATGAGGCCGAGCACCGAGGCGATCTCGCCGGCGAGAATGGAGTCGGCGCCGAGGCCCGGGCCCACGGTACGTTCTTCAAGATAGGTCACCGAGGCCGGCAGCGAGCCGGCGCGCAGCAGCAGCGCCAGATCCTGGGTTTCCGGCGTGGTGAAGCTGCCGGAGATGATGCCGCGGCCGCCGAGAATTGGCTCGTTGATGCGCGGCGCGGAGATCACCACGTCGTCGAGCACGATGGCGAAGAGCCGCCCGACGTTGTCGCGGGTGGCATCGCCGAAGCGCTTGGCCCCTAGAGAGTCGAAGGTGAAGGACACCACCGGTCGGCCCTGGTCGAAGGTTGGCTGGGCATCGGTCAGATGATCGCCGCTGACCATGACCCGCTTGGAGACCACGTAGTGCGAGGGAAAACCGGGGCGGTCAGCCTCGGCCGAGGGCAGCAGCTCCGAGGAGGGCGGAATGCGGTCGCCCGGCGCCACCGTGTCGCTGACGAAGCGGAAGGTCATCACCGCGGTCTTGCCGATGATCGCCTTCAGGCGCTCCGGATCGTCGAAGCCCGGCACCTGGACCAGGATGCGGTCGTCGCCGTGGCGCTGGATCGAGGCCTCGCGGGTGCCGGTCTCGTCGATGCGCCGCCGGATCACCTCGATCATCTGGTTCATGACGTCGTTGGTGCGCTGGATCTGCGCCGATTCCGAGAGGGTGACCCGCAGCACTCCGTTGCCCTGGTCTTCCACCTGCAGCCCTTCGCGCGCCGCGGCTATGGCGGTGCGCGCCTGGCTCACATCTTCCGGGTTGCTCAGCGTCGCCTGCACCGCGTCGCCGACGACCCCGATCTCGCCGTAGCCGATGTCCGCCCGGTTCAACTCGCGCCGGACGCTGTCGGCGACGTTTTCGTTGTCCCGTGCGAAGACCCCCGGCAGGTCCGCTTCCATCAGCAGGTGCACGCCGCCGCGCAGGTCGAGGCCGAGGCTGATCTGCTGGTGCGGGATCCAGCTGCCCTCGTCCGCCAGGGCATTGGCCTGGTCGCGGCTGAACAGCAGGTTCGGCGAGGCATAGACCAGCCCGGCCAGCACGACCAGGAGGATCAGAATGACTTGCCAGCGGGGAAGTTGAACCATCGGCGCAGTGGCTTTCTGCTAAAGGACAGGCCGGCGCGGGCTCAGGACTTCTTGTCCGGCTTGTTGCCGCCGAACAGGCTGCCCAGCAGGCCGCCGGGCCGCTGGGTCGTCTTGGACCCCGTGTCGTTGGCCGGCTTGGCGCCGCCCTTCGGGGCCTCGCTGTTGGACAGGACGTCCTGGATCGTGGCGCGCACCACGCGGACCCGCACGCCCTCGGCCAGTTCGACCTGGGCCTCGGTCTCGTTGATGACCTTGGTTACCGTGCCGATCAGGCCGCCGGCGGTGACGATCTTGTCGCCGCGGCGCAGCGCGGCGACCATCTCGCGGTGCTGCTTGACCTTCTTCTGCTGGGGCCGGATCAGCAGGAAATAGAACACCACCATGATGAGGATGATCGGCAGGAGGGAGGTGAAGATGTCGGCGCCTCCGCCTCCTGCGGCCTGGGCATAGGCCGGTGAAATAAGCATACTTAGACCTCTTCCGAGCAGTCAGACCGGCGGACTATAACGGCAAGCGCGCGAATTGCAACGCCACCGGGCAGGGCCCCGGACGCCTCGCCGCGCGCTTGACCGGCAGTCCGCGCCGCAATAGATTTTGCGGCCTTTTTCAGTCTCTTGTAATCCGTTCCTTGGAGCATAGATGAGCAGCCTCGACCGTGACAACCTCCTGCCGGCTCTCCAGCGCATCGCCGAGGCCCTGGAGCGACTCGCCCCGACGCCCTCTGCCGCGGTGGCGCTCGACGGGGCCGACGCCTTCGTGTGGAACCCCGAGCGCGACCGGCTCGACCCGGTGCCCCATGTAAATCGGGTCGATCTCGAGCTTCTGCAAGGCATTAGTCGCCAGGCCGACACCCTCTACGAGAACACCCGCCGCTTCGCCGACGGCCTGCCGGCCAACAACGCCCTGCTGTGGGGCGCGCGCGGCGCCGGCAAGTCGTCCCTGGTCAAGGCGGTCCACGCCAAGGTCAACTCCGGGCGCGACGGCGGGGAGAACCTGGCCCTGGTAGAGATCCACCGCGAGGACATCCCCTCCCTGCCCCGCCTGCTCACCCACCTGCGCGCCGTGACCCGCCCCTGCGTGCTGTTCTGCGACGACCTCTCCTTCGACGGCGAGGACGCCAGCTACAAGTCGCTGAAGGCCGTGCTGGAAGGCGGCATCGAGGGGCGGCCGGCCAACGTCATCTTCTACGCCACCTCCAACCGGCGCCACCTCATGCCGCGCGACATGATCGAGAACGAGCGCTCCACGGCGATCCACGCCTCGGAGGCGGTCGAGGAGAAGGTCAGCCTGTCCGACCGCTTCGGCCTCTGGCTCGGCTTCCACAACTGCGACCAGGACACCTACTTCGCGATGATCGAGGGCTATGCCAAGCGCTACGGCCTCGACCTGCCCAACGAGACCCTGCGCGCCGAGGCCAAGGAGTGGTCCGTCACCCGGGGCGGCCGCTCCGGCCGCGTCGCCTGGCAGTACATCCAGGACCTCGCGGGACGCCTGGGCAGGAAGCTGGAGGATTGAGGCCGGGAATCGTCGTGGTCGAGCAGGCACAGCGCCGCACCACACGCCGCTGTCGTCCCGGCACTTGATGCCGGGACCCATTGCCTTCTCCGCCGCATCAACTTCGGTGTCCGGTCCGGGGTTGTTTTTGCCACGCTCAGACGCCAATGGATCCCGGGGCTTGATCCACTGCTGTCCGGTTAGACTTCAATCCAAGTCCGGAAATGGATTCAGGCTCAATGCCTTGGTGTCGGACTCTGCGGTCGGGACAGAGAATGAGCCTGAACGGCAGATGGCTGGAAGCGGAAAGGGTGTCACCCCCACCCTACCCTCCCCCATCCT